>JASFUX010000213.1:0-6096 GCA_050050115.1 Maricaulaceae bacterium
CGCGAATTCTCGAAGCCCGCCCCGCCGTAGTTGGGGTTGTCAGCGCCATTGATGACGCTGGTGGGGAAGGCGCTCGAGAACGGGTTGAAGAACTCGCACCCTTGGGTCCCTGGCGCGACGTCACTTTGAATGCCGTTTGTCGCGTTGAACGCGCCCGCAGACGACTGGTCTGTCGGGACGAGGTCTTGGGCCTGACAGCCCGGGCCGCCGTACCCGTGCAGAGCATCGTTGAACCTCGACGCGATGATCCGCGGCGCCGAAGTCGTTTGCAGATACTGGTTGTACTGAGCGTTGTAGTTGTAGTTGACCCCGTTCAGGAACCGGCCGAGGAAGCCTGAAGAGTCAAACGTGCCCCTCGCGCCAACGTTCATGAGGAAGCGTTCGCGCTGAGTCACCGCTCGCCGCAAGCCGCCGCCGTACAGAGGATGGCCGCTAAACAGGAAGGGCGTGTACTCGTCGGTCGTGAAGACGCCCCCGCCATCGTAGACGACTTGACCAGTCCGGGTCGCGAAGTCGTCTATGAACGGGTTGCGGGTCCTCCCGGCGATGGCGGAGCCGTCCGCATCATAGTAGGCGACTTCGGTCGGGACGAAGTACCGGCAACCAATCGGATCACCGACGGGGATCACGAACGGGCCAAACATGATCGTGCCCTGACCGCACTCCAGCCATGGATCGCCGTCCAGGTTCGACTCGCTGACCGCCCGGTTGGTCGGGCTGCCCGAGCCTTCGCTCAAAGAGGTTGTCTGCGACTTGCTGTAAAGCGCGTCGAAGTGAAGCTCTAACGTCGGCGATATCTGCGAATTCCATTCGCCATATGCTTGGTCTCTGACCAGTTCGCTGACGAGGTCGTTCACAGCAGCCTCGGGATAGGCGCAGATTTCCTGCAGATCTTCGCCCGCAAGGAAGGGTTCATCCGCGACCAGAAAACCGCCCAGCGTCGCGCAGTCCGCACTCGGATTGAGCGTGTCCAGCACGCGACCGCTGTTGAGGTTCACGGCGTCGGCGAGGGTCGTGTAATCTTGAACCGCAAAGGGGAACGACGACGCTCTTTCGGACATCACCCGGAACAAGCCCGGGTTGGACCCGATAGTGAAGTTCCAGCCTTCCGGATTGACGGCGAACGGCAGCGACGAAAAATCCCTCTCCGTCGCCAGCATCGAGTCTTCTTCTTCGTGGGTCAGCGAGAGCACGAGGTTGCCGCCGTCGCCCACCCAGCCGGTCCGGAAGTCGATCTTATAGGCGCCGTTCGAGCCGTCGTAGAACGTCCGCTCAAAGTCGATCTCAGGCGCGTCGATGTCGCGCCGCGTCACCAAGTTGAACGCACCGGCCACGGCGCCTGCGCCGTATTGGGTCGTCGCGCCGCCGCGGAGCACTTGGACTTGCCCGAGCAACCCGGTGGGAACGGTGTTGATGTCGGCGCCGGCGCCGCCGTTGGTCGAGGACAGTCGCCGACCGTTGACGAGGGTCAGCGTCGCGTTGGGTCCAAGACCGCGCAAGTTCACCCGATTGAAGCCCGAGCCGACGGCGCCGAGATCGGGGTTCGCCTCGCCGAGGTCGCCGGTGCTCTGGTTCACCGTCAGATTGCGCAGGAACTCATTCATGCTGGGCGCGCCCTGCTCGATGAGATCCTGACTGGTGAAGACCTCGACGGCCTTGGGCGCGTCCTCAAGGGCCGTCGGAATCAGCGAGCCGACGACGGTGATGACGTCTTCTTCCTGATCGTCGTCAGCTTGGTTTTGTTGGATTTGCTCGACTTCATCTTCGGCGGCCAGCGCAGCTTCCCATGAAAACAGCGCGCAGCCGATCGCGAGCGCAGACGCGCACGCGCGCAAATGCCGGACCTTCATTTCAGGCATCCTCCCCTCTGATTGTCGGTCGAAGCGCGCGACATCTAGCGGCCGAGCTGCTTCGCCTCACGCGAACTATCGATGGAGGAGTTGCGACCGGTCAAGCACGAATTCTGTCCAAAATGCGTCCGCAGCGCGTCGGCAATGTGAAGTCGCAAGAATGTCACGGGCGGCCCGACCAGGTTGCGCAGCGCGCCGTCCGTGCTCAGAACAGTTCTTCGCGCTTGCTGTAAGACGCTGAACCGACAAGAACAAATTCGTCTTCGCCCGCGCGGCTCTCGAATGAAGTGGACGACCAGACGCCGTTTTCGAACGCGTATTCGTTGCGATGATCGACCGCCGCGCCGTCGGCCCCGGCCAACGTGAATAATTCTACATGTGACCAGCCGCCAGCGGCATTCGGTCCTTCGACGTCTTCAAAGCGCACTTCCGCCTCGGCGATCAGCGCGTCGCCGCGCCAGGCGCGCACGTGGTGCACGCCCTCGCCCAGGTGATCGTAGGCGACCCGCTGTCCCGCGCGCTCATAGGAGAAATCGGCCGGATCGTCGCCGGAGACCGTCAGCGCGATGACGTCCTCATAGATGTTGGCCGCGCCGGTCTCCGGGTCGAGCCGCACCACCTGCCCCTCCCAGACGCCTTCGAGGCTGGCGTTGATCGCGATCAGCTGGGCGCGGACGTCGTCGTCCTGGCCGAGCGCGGGCGCGGCCGTCCCAAGTGCGGCCAAAACCAAGGCCGGCGCGAAAGTGCGAGCGAGGGCGCGGGGCGTCATGCGGTCTCCAGTTCAGCCGCCGTGTCTATATGTGGCCCTCTATATGTAGCCGCCGGCGTGGCGGATTTCAGGCGCGCGGGCGAAAACGCCGCAGCCCGCCAGCCTCCTGCCAAGCCTTGTCAGGAGCGCCCCCGACTCTCGCCGGAACAGACTGGAAACACCACCCGCCGCGCCCCATAGTGAGGCCATGGCCCGCTCCTCGTCCTCCGTCCCCGTTCCGACCGATCCGGCCGCCGGCTGGGTCCCCCACCGCCCCGAGCGCACTTGGGAAAAATCCGAGGGCGGCAAGCGGTTCGAGCTGGTTTCCTCTTACGAGCCGCGCGGCGATCAGCCTCAGGCGATCGAGGAGTTGGTCGCGGGCGTCAACGTCTCCGAGCAGGACCAGGTCCTCCTCGGCGTCACCGGCTCGGGCAAGACTTATACGATGGCGAACGTCATCCAGTCGGTGCAGCGCCCCGCCCTGGTTCTGGCGCACAACAAGATTCTTGCGGCGCAGCTCTACGGGGAGTTCAAGAAGTTCTTCCCCGAGAACGCGGTCGAATACTTCGTCTCCTACTACGACTACTACCAGCCCGAGGCCTACGTTCCGCGTACGGACACCTACATCGAGAAGGAAAGCACGATCAACGAGCAGATCGACCGGATGCGCCACTCGGCCACCCGGGCGATCCTCGAGCGCGACGACGTGATTATCGTCGCTTCGGTCAGCTGCATTTACGGCATCGGCTCGGTCGAGACCTACACCTCGATGACCTTCACCGTCACCGTCGGCGACGCCCGCGACCCGCGCGATCTGCTCAAAGACCTCGTCGCCCTCCAATACAAGCGCAACGACGCCGCCTTCGAGCGCGGCTCCTTCCGCGTGCGCGGCGACGTCGTGGAGATATTCCCCGCCCACTACGAGGACCGCGCCTGGCGCGTCTCTTTCTTCGGCGACGAGATCGAAGCCATCGCCGAGTTCGACCCGCTCACCGGCCACAAGATGGCCGACCTCGAGGCGGTGAAGATCTACGCCAACTCCCACTACGTCACCCCGCGCCCGACGCTGCATCAGGCGATCGCCTCGATCAAACGCGAGCTGAAGGAGCGCCTCGCCTGGCTCGAGGACAACCACAAGCTGCTCGAAGCCCAGCGGCTGGAGCAGCGCACCAACTTCGACCTCGAGATGCTCGAGGCCACCGGCGTCTGCCAGGGCATCGAGAACTATTCGCGCTACCTCACCGGCCGCAAGCCGGGCGAGCCGCCGCCGACGATGTTCGAGTACATCCCCGACAATGCGCTGATCTTCGTCGACGAAAGCCACCAGACCATCCCGCAATTGGGCGCGATGTACCGCGGCGACTTCAATCGCAAGAAAACCCTCGCCGACTTCGGCTTCCGCCTGCCCTCGTGCATGGACAACCGGCCGCTGAAGTTCGAGGAGTGGGACATGATGCGTCCCCAGACGATCTGCGTCTCGGCGACGCCCGGCCGCTGGGAGCTCGAGCGCACCGGCGGCGTCTTCACCGAGCAGGTGATCCGCCCCACCGGCCTCACCGATCCGCCGGTCGACATCCGCCCTGTCTCCAAAGACCCCGAGACCGGCGCGCCCTTTTCCCAGGTCGACGACGTCATCGCCGAGGTCAAGGAGGTCGCCGCCAACGGCTATCGTTCGCTGGTGACCACCTTGACCAAGAAGATGGCCGAGGACCTGACCGAGTATATGCACGAGCAGGGCGTCAAGGTGCGCTACATGCACTCCGACATCGACACGGTCGAGCGCATCGAGATCATCCGCGATCTTCGTCTAGGGGCCTTCGACGTGCTGGTCGGCATCAACCTCTTGCGCGAGGGCCTCGACATCCCCGAGTGCGCCCTCGTCGCCATCCTCGACGCGGACAAGGAAGGGTTTTTGCGGTCGGAGACCTCGCTGGTGCAGACCATCGGCCGGGCGGCGCGCAACGTCGACGGGCGGGTTATTCTTTATGCGGATCACAAGACCGGCTCGATCGAGCGCGCCCTCGCCGAGACCGGCCGCCGCCGCGAAAAGCAGCTCGCCTACAACGACGAGCACGGCATCACGCCGCAGAGCGTGCAGTCGAAGATCGCCGACGTGCTGGAGTCCGTCTACGAGGGCGACCGCGTCACCGTGCCGTTGAATGAGTCCGAGCGCAGCCGCATCGAAGGCCCGTCCGGGCGGTCTCCGCGCGCGGCGAAGAAGGGGCGCAGGTCAAAAGACGGCCGCCCCGGCGCGCGGATCGAGCGGACTCGGCGCGCCGAGCCGCGGCGTTTGGCCGGCGTGGCCGAGGGCGAGCAGGCGCCGTTCGAGCCTGGAACGTTGGCGGGCCACAACATCCGCGCCGTCATCGCCGACCTGGAGACACGGATGCGCGAAGCGGCGGCGGACCTGGAGTTCGAGGACGCCGCGAGGCTGCGGGATGAGATTAAGCGGTTGGAGCGGGAGGAGTTGGGGTTGGAGTGACCCACGTCAATCCCAATTAGAGAACTCAGGCACCGGCAGAATCCGCCAACCGTATCTCATTCTTCAAAACCGAATACCTCACCCATAGCCGCTGTGCGTCGCTCCAATCGCGATACCAACTCGCCACGCTTCTGTTCGAGAAACAATACACCTTCATCCAACCACTTCGTTATCTCTGCCTCCTGCACGAATGAAAGAACCTCATCCTCATCAAAAACCGTGGAAGAAATGGCGTAATCATCACATCCGAATATCACAACACCAGATTCACCTTCTTCTCCATCCTCTCGCAAAGTGTCCAGAGACAACCCATTTTCGCCGAATTTCTCGCTTAACTTTTTCGGCACGAGCGTTCCAATATTAGTTGACCGGAAAATACTTCGCGCATCATAATTGAATATACTCTGAAGGCCGAAATACCGACTCGCATTTCGCGTCCAACCTACTGTAATTCCACCTCCCAACTCGCCGCTGATATGCCTGATAAAGTAACTGGCGTATTCCAATTCTCCTTTAGCTCTGTAAGTGTTTATTTCTTTCAGTCTTTTTTCCATCTCCACCAGAGTCCACTCACGATCAACCTTATCTGTCATCATATCTCGGAGCATGGATATAACTCTGTCGAAATTTCCTCTCTCCGCTATTTGATCAATAGCCGATCTCAAATCTATCTCTGTGGCTTTGGTCAGATATAGTGCGGTAAAATATTCCTGAAAGGATCTATGAACAAAGGAATATTTATAGCCGTCTCTCTGAATTAGACAAACGGATTCGACGAGATCATTCAAAAAATCCTCAGGCGCGGCGTCAATCTCTTCAGCGATTAATGATTTTGATATAAAATCTGTTATTTCATCTCTCGTAAAAATGATTTGCTGTCTAGAATAGGTTCTTGCGCAAAAATTTGCAAAAACATCTTTGAATCTATCTATCGTAATTTCGGTGTGATGTTTTCTAATAAATACGCCCTTATACGAATCATGTTTTAGGAATAGGGTGTAAAATGCCTGACTATA
>JASFUX010000214.1:0-6089 GCA_050050115.1 Maricaulaceae bacterium
TTTCACATCCGCGCCGCCCCATTTGACGGGGCTCAAACGAATTTCTCTTTGAAACCCAGACTGCCTCAATCGCGCCCGGGCGAACAGAGTTGCATTTTCGTATTGCACTCTCGCCAGCCCGCGACAATGCAAAAAAGCAAACCGCCGCAACCGGGCGTTGAAGAAGCGCGCTGCAGCGACGAACGGCGCGGACGCCTGGGAGGACAGCGCCCGCCGACTACGCTGCGCCGGAGCGACCCGCCTCGCCGTCCGTCGCTGCTCTGCGCCGCCGCGCCGCGCGGTCCTGGCGCACCGCGTCGAGGCTCATCAGCACAAGTCCGGTCCAGATGAGGCCGAAGGTGATCACGTGCGCCGGGGTGAACGGCTCGCCGAGCCAAAGCGCGGTGACGAACTGCATCGACGGCGCGATGAACTGTAAAAGCCCGATCATGAACAAGGGCAGCCGCCGCGCGCCGGTGGCGAAGAGGAACAGCGGCACGGCCGACAGCGGTCCGGCGAACACCAGAAGCAGGCTCACGCGCAGCGCGCTCAAGGCGTGGCCCGCGCCGGAGAACTCTAGCCAGGCGACGCCTGCGACGGCGAACGGCGTCAGGATCAGCATCTCGGCGAAGAGACCGACCGCCGCCTCGACCGCGACCGTCTTGCGCAGGTAGCCGTAGACGGCGAATAGCGCCGCAAGCGCCATCGCGTAGAAAGGCGGCTCGCCGACGACGATCGCTTGGTTGACCACGCCGGCGGCGGCGGCCCCGACCGCGATCAACATCATGCTCGACATCCGCTCACGGAGCAGCACGGCGCCGAGCGCGACGCTCATCATCGGATTGATGAAATAGGCCAGACTCGCCTCGAGCACGCGATCGGTCTGCACCGCGGCGATGAACAACAGCCAGTTGCCCGCGATCAACCCCGCCGTCACCGCGAGCACGCGCACGACCTTCGGCGTGGTCAGCGCCGTCACCGCCGCGCGCAGCCGACCGGCGAGCGCGAGCGCAAGGAACATCACAACAAGCGCCCAGATCGCGCGGTGGAACACCAGCTCGAGCGGGCCGACCGGCGCGGCGGCGCGGAAGTAGAGCGGCATCACGCCCCAGATCACAAACGCCGAGGTCGCCGCTGCGAAGCCGACGGCGTCGAGCGGCGCGGCGTGCTGCGGCGGCGCGGAAGGCGGGACTTGGCTGGACGCGTGGGTCGACATGTCGGTTCTCCGGACCGCCGCTGCGGCGGCCCGAGGAGAGCGCTAACCGATAGCGGCGTGTTGCGTCAGTCGGCGAAGGCGATCGCGTCGCCGAAGCCGTAGGCGCGCTCGATCTTGGCGACGCGCAGCGCGAAGCCGGCATACCAGCGCTCGCGGCCGTTCTGGCGAGCGATGCTATACTCGGCGTTTGCCCGCCAGGCGCGGATCGCTTCTTCATCCCGCCAATAGCTCACGGTGATCCCGAGCCCGTCCGCACCGCGGGTCGACTCGACGCCAAGAAAGCCGGGCTGCTCGGCCGCAAGCGCCACCATGCGCTCGGCCATGTCGCCATAACCGTCCGCGTCACTGCGAAGCGTCGAAGTGAAGATCGCCGCGTAGTACGGCGGTTCGGGCAACGGAGCGAACGGTTCGGACACGGCGGTTTCGCCTGCGAAAGAACGGGGACGGGGCTTTTAAGCGACGCGAGCGATCAGGTCCAGCCGCGAATCCCCGCCTGGCGGAAATTGCGGGCGGATTGACCGCTAAGCCGCCGCCTTCAGCCGCCCACGATTGACCAGCAGCTCGGCGATCTGCACTGCGTTCAAGGCAGCGCCTTTGCGCAGGTTGTCCGAAACCACCCACATCGACAGGCCGTTCTCGACCGTCTTGTCCTCGCGGATGCGCGAAACGAACGTGGCGAACTCGCCGACGCACTCGACTGCGGTGACATAGCCGTCGTCCTCGCGCTTATCGACCACCATCAGCCCCGGACTCTCGCGCAGAAGTTCGCGCGCATCCTCGGCCGACAGCGGGCGCTCGAGCTCGAGATTGACCGCTTCGGAGTGCCCCACGAACACCGGCACGCGCACGCAAGTGACCGTCAGCTTGATGTTCGGATCGATCATCTTGTGGGTCTCGTTCCACATCTTGGCTTCCTCGTCGGTGAAGCCGTCGTCGCGGAACGAGCCGATGAACGGGATGACGTTGAAGGCGATCTGCTTGGGGAACTTTTCCTTCGTGATCGGATCGTTGACGTAGATCCCCTTAGTCTGGTTCCACAGCTCGTCCATCCCCTCGCGGCCCGCGCCGGAGGTGGACTGATAGGTCGCGACGACCGCGCGCTTGATCCCCGCGCGGTCGTGGATGGGCTTTAAGGCCACGACGAGCTGGATGGTCGAGCAGTTGGGGTTGGCGATGATGTTCTTGCGCATCTCGTCGATCGCGTCGGCGTTCACCTCCGGCACGATTAGCGGCACGTCCGGGTCCATCCGCCACGTCGAGGAGTTGTCGATCACCACCGGGCCAGCGGCGGCGATCTTCGGCGACCATTCTTTCGAGACCGCGCCGCCGGCGGACATCAGCACGAGGTCGACCGTGGAGAAGTCGAATTGCTCGATGTCTTTGCACTTCAAGATCTTGTCGCCATAGGAGACCTCCACGCCCTGCGAACGGCGCGAGGCGACGGCGAACACCTCGTCGGCGGGGAACATCCGTTCCTCGAGGATCGTCAGCATCTCCCTGCCGACGGCTCCGGTGGCTCCGACTACGGCGACCTTGAGGGTCATGTAACAGCTCCTTAGCTCTTGCTCCCCCTTGGGGGAGCTGTCCCGGCCGTCAGGCCGGGGCTGAGGGGGATTGCCTCGCGGCTAACGGGGTATCCCAACGGTGCGTTCGACATCAGCGAACGATCAACCGCGAGGCAATCCCCCTCCGTCCGCTGCGCGGACACCTCCCCCTTTGGGGGAGGAAAGAACGCGGCAGGCTACTCGTCGCCGCCGATGCTCGCGCCCTCGGCCCGGCCCGTGGTGCGCTCGGCGATGCGGGCGCGTTTGCCCTGGCGGCCGCGCAGATAATAGAGCTTGGCGCGGCGCACCTTGCCCTTCCGCTTGACCTCGATCGAGGCGACGTTGGGCGAGTAAAGCGGCAGCACCCGCTCGACGCCTTCGCCGAACGAGATCTTCCGCACGGTGAAGCTTTCGTTGAGGCCCGAGCCCGAGCGCGCGATGCACACGCCCTCGAACGCCTGCAGGCGCTCGCGCTCGCCTTCTTTAATTCGCAGCTGGACGCGCAGGGTGTCGCCGGCGGAGAAGTCGGGGATCGCCGCCTTGCCTTCAGCGCTCAGCGCACGCGCGGCTTCTTCTTTTTCGAGTTCAGCAATCAGGTTCATCTGTCCGTCCTCCGCCGCGCTGAATGACGAGCCCACAAATCGGGGCGCCGCTCGCGCGTGATCTCTTCCGCCTTTTCCCGCCGCCACGCAGCGATCTTTCCATGATCGCCCGAAAGCAGCACCTCGGGGATCTCCCGCCCCTCCCACGCGCGGGGGCGCGTGTAGTGGGGATACTCGAGGAGATCGTCCTCGAAACTCTCCTCCGCGGCCGACGTCTCGTCGCCCAAGACCCCGGGCAGAAGACGCACGCACGCTTCGATCAGCACCATCGCGGCCGCCTCGCCGCCGGCCAGCACCACGTCGCCGACCGCCAGCTCTTCGAGACCGCGCGCCTCGACGACCCGTTCGTCGAGACCCTCGAACCGCCCGCAGACCAGTACCGCGCCGGGCCCGGCCGCCAGCTCGCGCACCCGCGCCTGAGTGACCGGCCGCCCCCGCGGGGTCAGGTAGATGCGCGGCCGTCCATCGGGTTCGACCGCGTCGAGCGCCGCGGCGACGACATCGGGGCGAAGCACCATGCCCGGTCCGCCGCCGGCGGGGCCGTCGTCCACGGAGCGGTGCTTATGGTTGGAAAAGTCGCGAATGTCCAGGGTCTCAAGCGACCATAGGCCGGTCGCCCGCGCCGATCCGATCAGCGAGACGCCCAGGGGGCCGGGAAAGGCCTCGGGGAACAGCGTCAGCACGGTGGCGGCGAAGACGGTCATGGGGCGTGGTCGCCCGCCGGCGGGCGCGCCGTCAAGCCTCTAAAGCGCAACTGCAATCGGCTGATCGGCAGGGCTTGCGAGGTCCCGAACTTGCACCTGAACCGCGTTGAAACATTGATCCCGCGGCGCGGCGCGGCGAATGTGCGCGCCAAGGGGGTCTCGCTAGGCGATACGGAGAAGCTGCGATGATCCGTCCCCGATCCCTCCTGAAAGCCCGTCATCTGCTCCAGCTGGCGCGCGCCGGCGCGTTCGTCGCGGCGGCGCTCGGCGCATCGGCCTTCGCCGCGCGCCAGCCGGTCGAGGAAAACGTCGTCCGCCCGCTGGCGCGCGAGTTCGAGCTGGCGGTGGTCGAGGGCGCGCTCGCCCCGGCAAACGCCTATTTCACCCGCCAGGCGGACACCTACGTGAACCGCGCGCCGACGGCCACGGGCGCGAACTTCATGGACGCCTCGTGGTTCACCGTGCACCGGGTCGACGGCGGGGCGCTGCTTTTCGCCTACGCGTCGACCGATGCGACCGGAACGCCGATCAGCCGGCTCTCCTACGTGCGCGAGTACGAGCACAACCGCTTCCGGGTCTACCGGTTCGACTTCGGCCGGTTCGAGGCCGCGATGGAAGCCCTCGAGTCCAAGGTTCGCCGCGGCAACGCCAACCGGCGCGAGCGCCGTCAGTTCGAGCGGCTGACCGAGCTTTGGAACGCGCACGAGCTCGCCGAGTCGATCTCGCCGACAGGCGAGATGCACATCCGCGATCTCGACGACGTCAACGAGCTGATCGACTTCTCGGGCCGGCTCGAGCCGGGTCAGAGGATCATCGTGTCGACCGGCGACGTGCTGGAGCTCTACATCCGCTAGCGTCGGCGCGGTTCTTATCCGTCTTTCGCGGGCGCCTGATCCCGCGGATTGAGGCCGCGTCTATCCGCGCCGGCGCGCAGACGCTTGTCCCTCTTAAGGAAATGCTCGCGCCGCCCGTTTGGACGTTCGAGCCGATCGAGATGCTCGCGGACGCTCGGAGAGGTCGCTCTCCTACTCGCCCACGCGCAACCGGCGGCCGACGGCTTCGACCTCGTCGAGCACGCGCAACAGGTTGCCGCCCCAGATCTTGGCGATGTCCTGGGCCGAGTAGCCGCGGGCGAGCAGCTCTTCGGTGACCGCCTGAGTCTGAGACGCGTCGCGCCAGCCGCCGATCCCGCCGCCGCCGTCGAAGTCCGAGGCGATGCCGACGTGGTCGATCCCGGCGACGGCGACAGCGTGATCGATGTGGTCGACGAGGGTCGACACCGTCGCGATCGGATATTGCTCGGCGATGACTGCTGCTTCAGCCGTATACGCGGCAATCGCCGCGGCGTCGGCGGACGCTTGGGCCTCCGGCGTGTCGAGCCCCAAGCGCGCCTGCAGCTCGGCCACCGCGGCCGTCCGCTCGGGCGGGGTTTCGGCGATGTAGCTCTCGAAAGCGACGACCTGGATCACGCCGCCGTTCGCCGCCAGCGCGCGCAGCTGCTCGTCGTCGAGGTTGCGGTTGTGCTCAAAGAGCGCCGCCGTCCCCGAGTGCGAGGCGATGATCGGCGCTTGTGAAAGCGCGGTCGCCTGCATCATCGTTTCCCGGCCGGCGTGGCTGACGTCGACCATTACGCCGGCGCGATTGAGCGCCGCGACCAGCTCCTCGCCCAAAGGCGACAGACCGTCGTGCAGGCTCTCGACCATCGGCGTGGGCGCGCGCGGCGCAGAGCTGTCGCCAAACTGGTTGTGACCGAAGTGGGTGATGCCCATGTAGCGCACGCCGCGCTCGGCCCACATCGGCACGTCGGCGACGCTCTCGCCCAAGGGGTAGGCGTTCTCCATGCCCATGAAGGCGACGAGCCGACCTTCGCGCACCGCGCGCCGCGCTTCGGACGCGCTGGTCGCGAGCGAGATCTGGTCCGGGTAGGCGCGGGTCATGCGGACGATCGCGCCGTGCTTGTTCTCCACCGTCGCACGCGCGGTCGCGTAGCCCTCCTCCGTCAACGGACCTTGCTGCGAGTAGAGAATGAAGAACGCCGCATCGA
>JASFUX010000215.1:0-6045 GCA_050050115.1 Maricaulaceae bacterium
TCAGGCGCTGGCCACCGTCTCGGGCGATCCGGACCTGTTCATCGACCGCGCCCGGGCGCTGGCGATGCAGGAGCGGTTCGAAGGCGCGATCAGCGACCTGGACGTCGCCTTGGCCATCCGCCCGCGCGATCCTCTCGCCCTGAAGCTGCGCGCCGACGCGTTCCTCGAGCTTCGCCGCTTCGACGAAGCGATGGCCGACGTCGAAAGCGCGCTCGACATCGCGCCGAACGACGTCTCGGTGCTGCTGGTGCGCGGGCATATTCGCGAAGCGCAGAGGTTGTCGGGGAGCTGAGGGGGCGGCGCGTCGGAGGGGCGAATGGCTTGGCGAAGCGTCTTTGCGCTAGGCACGTTGCTCATCGTCGGCGCGGCGTGCGCGCCCGCTCCGCCGGTTGCGCACGATCCTGAGCAAGCTCCTGGAAGCCGCGGCGAGATGACAGTCAGTCAGATAGAGACGCTGCGCGCGCATCTGGCGCAATGCTACCGCGGTTCACAGGACATGCCCGAACCTGAAACGCGTTGGGCCAGCGTCCGCGCCGTGCTCAATCCCGATGGTTCGTTCGCCGCGCCGCCCGTCGTCGTCGATCACAGCGGCGGAGAGTACGGAGAGATCGTAGCCCAACGCGCGCTCGACGCCGTAACTGAGTGCGCGCCGTATGATTTTCTGCCTACGGAGCGTTACGATGGTTCCGACGGCTGGAACACGATGATCTTGAACTTTGTCGGCGGTGGCCTGCCCTGACCCCTAAAGCGACTCATACGGCGCGGTCCGCGCCGCGTCGCACTGGGCCTTGTCGCGGGTGGCGAAGCCGCGCTCGAACCAGCGGATGCGCTGGGCGCTGCTGCCGTGAGTGAAGGCGTCGGGCTGGACCGCACCGCCGCCGCGCCGCTGCAGCGTGTCGTCGCCCACCGCCTCGGCCGCGCCGATCGCTTCTTGAACGTCGCCCGGCTCGAGCACGATCTCAGAAGCTTCTTCGGCCTGACCCGCCCAGACGCCGGCCAAACAGTCGGCCATCAGCTCGACGCGCACCTGCACTCGGTTCGCGCCCATCGCCGAGCCGGCGCGCTGCTTCTCCCGCCCGGACCAGGCGAGCACGCCATCGATGTTCTGCACGTGATGGCCGACCTCGTGCGCGATCACATAGGCCTGGGCGAAGTCGCCGCCCGCGCCGAGCTCGGTCTCCATGTCGCGGAAGAAGGCGAGATCGAGATAGAGCTTGGAGTCGCTCGGGCAATAGAACGGCCCGACCGCCGCGCTGGCGAATCCGCATGCGGAGCTGACCGAACCGGTGAACAGCACCAGCGTCGGCTCGGGATAGTCCGCGCCGTCGGCGGCGTAAAATTCGCCCCAGACGTCCTCGGTCGAAGAGAGAATGCGCACCGCGGAGTCCTCGAACCGCGCCTCGGTCTCGGGATCGAGCCGGGCGGACTGGGTCCCGACCTCGCCGCTCAACACCGCCGAGAGGAAGCCGAGCACTCGCCCCGGCCCGAAAATCACCGAAGCGACGACCAGCACAGCGATCACCGGCAACAGGAACCGCCGCCCGGCGCGTGAAAACAGCAGATTGACGATCAGCGAGGCGGCTCCGCCGCCGCCTCCGCGGCGGGCAGGACCCTGGCCGCGCCGGTCCTCGACATTCGTGCTGCGTCGCTGCCGATCGGTCCGCGCCATCGCCGTTTCCCCGCCTGTTTCGCGGGCGCTCCCGCCCCGATCGGCTTGGTGATACCCCTGCTAGGACCGCCGAACAACGCGGAAGGCGCGCGCCGCAATGTGACTTTCAGATGAAAAGTCGCCGCAGATTCGCCAACGTTAGAGTTTAGAAAAATTCCAAAACACAGCGATGTGACTGATCTTTTCCTCGCGCCAATCGTAATTACTTAACGCGAGGACGCCGATCCGGCCTGCGCCTCCCCTTTAGCGGCCCGGATCGGTTGAGGAGGACGACAATGGCGAACAATACGATAGCCACCCTTTCGGTGACGCCAGAAGCGAGCCTGTCGCGGTATCTCGCGGAGATTCGCAAGTTTCCGATGCTCGAGCGCGACGAGGAGTTCATGCTCGCCAAGCGCTGGGCCGAACATGAGGACTCCCAGGCGGCCGAGAAGCTCGTGACCAGCCACCTGCGGCTCGTGGCGAAGATCGCCATGGGCTACCGCGGCTATGGCCTGCCGATCGGGGAAGTCATCTCCGAGGGCAACGTCGGCCTGATGCAAGCGGTCAAGAAGTTCGATCCCGACAAGGGCTTCCGGCTGGCGACCTACGCCATGTGGTGGATCCGCGCGGCGATCCAGGAATACATCCTGAGGTCCTGGTCGCTCGTGAAGATGGGCACCACGGCGGCGCAGAAGAAGCTGTTCTTCAACCTGCGACGCCTGAAGGGCGAGATGGACGCCATCGAAGAAGGCGACCTGCGCCCCGAGATGGTCGAGAAGATCGCCACCAAGCTCGGCGTGACCGAGGACGACGTGGTCTCGATGAACCGCCGCATGTCCGGCCCGGACTCGAGCCTGAACGCGCCGTTGCGTTCGGAAAGCGAGAGCGAGTGGCAGGACTGGCTCGTCGACGACGACGCGGTCGACCAGGAAGAGCTGGTCGCCGAGACTGATGAGTTCTCGCTCCGGATGGAGCTGCTCGAGGACGCGATGTCCGAGCTCAACGAGCGTGAACGGCACATCCTGCAGGAGCGCCGACTCTCGGACGAGCCGAAGACCCTCGAAGAGCTTTCCGAAGTCTACGGCGTCTCGCGCGAGCGGGTCCGCCAGATCGAGGTCCGCGCGTTTGAAAAGCTGCAGACCGCCATGCGGGCTGCGGCGGCCGAGCGCGGGGTGCTGCCAGCGGACGAGGCGGTGGCGGGGTAGGACCTTCGCTACATCGCGGTCAAAGCAAGCGGCGCGTCACGGAGGTGGCGCGCCGTTTTTGCGTTGGTGTAGACGCCGGCTTTGCGCCCTCTTTCAACCGAACGCACACGGCGCGGTCCTAGCAATCGAAGTCGCTCATTAGCATGCGGACTTCCAAGACGTCGTTCATCAGGCCTGCGACACGATAGAGGTCCGCGGTTTGCTCATCGATCCAACACGCCGCGGCTTGTTGACCGATGTGGCGCGCGACTACCGAAAACCGCTCGAGCATCCGTGCTCGCTCTACAGGCGGCGCGCCAGCCGAGCCATCCAATGCGCGTTGAACGAGTTCATCTGCACCGGTGATATCACCGACGGCGTACGCGAACGCCACGCGGTTCACGAGCGCTTGCAATGTTGTTTCATCACTGACGCCTTCAGGCGAGGAAGACGCTTCGCTCAGATGCCTCTGAACGGCGTCAAGCTCACCGAGAGCCAAGTAGGCTGATGCGAGCGACTCATGGGTTCGCCAGCTGCCCGCTCCACCGCTCAGTTCTTCTTCGATCGACAGCTTTTCCAAAAGTCGATCTCGCAACGCCGAGTAATCCTTTTGGGCAAAGTGGAGTTGGATTATCCAGTCCAGAAGCTCCATTCGTCGAACACGCACTTCCTCGACACCCCGAGAGATGCCGAGCGCCGTTTCCAAATATTCGATCGCGTCATCGGTGTAGCTTGCATCAGCTTCGCGGTCTTGCCAGGTCGCATACATGTAGTCGGGCGACGTCATGACCGACGCGAGCCCCGCCAACGCATCCATCCGGTAAGCCAAGTCGCCTCTGAACTCGAGCGCCGCGTATGCGCGCTCAAACAACATCTTTGCCCGGATCACATCACCAGCGCTCATCGCTGCGTTTGCTTCGTCTATGAGCTCCGAGCCCTGGTTTGTATCGCCAGCATCACCCTCCACGTACTGTGCGAGCGTCACGATCCCAGATCGCCCCGTTTGTGAACCGGTGAGCGGCGCGTGGAGTTCTAGAGCGTGAGCATGGTCGGTGTCGCTCGGCTTCTCGATCCGTTCCAGGCGCTCTTGCGCCATGGCGGGCGCCGAGATTGCAGCGACCGCAGTCAGAAGCAACGAGCTGCGGAGTCTTTTCGTCAAAAGCCCCCCCCCCTACTCCCCAATCACCAGCTCGCCGTTCTCGTCCCGCTCCGCCTCGGCCGTCTTCTTCTCGACGGCGTTGAAGATCACTTCCCAGAGCGCGAACATCACGATCACCAGCATGACGGAGATCGAGACCTCGTTGGTGCCCGCGCCGATGAAGCGGTTCACCCAGGAGAGGATCAGGTCGAAGTTCAAGATCGACAGGCCCGCGGCGAGGCCGCCCATGACCTTGGCTGCGCCCTCGGTCTCCTTGGGGTAGCGGCGGAAGTAGTAAAACAGCAGCAGCATCACCCAGCCGCCGAAGGCCACGGTGTAGAGCGGCGCGGTGATGCGGAAGGCGCCGGCCGCGCCCGAGCCGTATAGGAGGTCATAGGACTGGGTGTAGGCCTGGTTCATCAGCGGCCAGAGCAGCATCGACAGGGTGCCGACCGGGATGTTGCGCTCAACCTCGACCATGCCGCGCGGATAGTTCGCCTCGAGCACCGTGCGGCTGCGCGCCAGCATCAGACCGATCAGCAGAAGCATCAGCAGGAAGAACGCTTTGAACGGCAGGGCGAATTTGTGAACGTGGTAGGTCAGCGACGGGCTCTCGTTCGCCAGCGCCGTGACCGTCGCCTTGAACCGCTCGCGCGCCGCGCAGCACTCGGCGACCGGCAGCTCCGAGCCGGTGACGAAGCAGAAGTTCACCCGGTCTTCGCGCGGCCGGAAGCGGGTCATCTGCTCGTCCTCGCAGCTCTCGGAAAAGCCGACGAGGCCCGAGCCGCTGCGCGCGAGGAACCGCACCGTCTCATGCGCCTGAACCACCGGCGCGCGGTCGCAGCCCGGCGGCTCGCAGCCGGCCGGCTCGCCCTGATCGGCGACGAGCGCCGCCTTGTCGACCTCCCACCACAGGCGGTTCTCGGACGACTGGAAGGTCAAGGTGAAGTAGCCGGCGATCGCGCCGATGACGGCGAGGCTAAGCAGAAGCGCGACCTTGCCGCCCTTGATGTGCCGCCAGTTCGCGTCGACCAGCACCACCGCGGCGCGCCAGAAGGCGAACAGCGCGATGATCCCGAAGGTCGGAAAGAACAAGAACGTCTGGCTGTCGAACGCCAGCATCGGGATCGCCAGCGGGGCGCGGAACTCCCAGATCATCACCGCCGTCTCGGTAATGAACGCGAGCCCGATCAGCGTGAATACGAAGGTGACGAACAGGCGTGAGCCCGTCGCCGCGCGGCCAGGTAGCGGAGCCATCCCTCTCCCCTTCAAACACCCCGGCTTGGTTACCATGAGGGCCGCGGCCGGGAAACGCCGAGGCGCCGCCGCGCTAGCGTCTTTGCGCGGAGATGAACCACGCAAGCAACAGGCTCGCACTCGCCCACCAGGCGATAAACAGCTGGGAAACGGGGAAATTCGGGATCAGCAGGAACGCGGTGCCCAGCACCCCGGCGATGTTGCCCGCCGTGCTGACCGCATAGGCGAGCCCGGCGGAGAAGCCCGCGTCCTCAGCCCGCTTGGAGATCAGCTGGATCACCACCGGCAGCCAGGCGCTCGTAGTGATCACCGGGATCATGAAGAGGCCCACGCAGGCGATTGCGGTCGCGGTGTAGATGTTGGGCACGGCCGCATCGAGCGCGTCGACCGCCATACGGCCGGCGAAGGCGAGGAAGGCGAGCGAAAGCGAATTGACCGCCGCCACTGCGATCAGGGCGCGCCAGCGCCGCGCCGACTCGATGTGGGAGATCACCCCGCCGAGGAAGGAGCCGAGCGCGAAGGCCGCAAGGAAAGTTGCGATCAAAAAGCCCCAGACGATGATCGAAGTGCCGAACCAGGGCGCGAGCAGCCGCGAGGCGAGCAGCTGCAGCCCCATGCTCAGGATCCCGAGCGCGAAGATGAATCCGAGCGCGGCGTATTTCATGCGAACGACGTCATGCGGCGATGCTCCCCCCAACAGTCATGAGGCGGCCATGAAGCCGCCATGCTCGACCGGCCATGCTAGTGCGTGATCGGGTGAAGTGGAATTCGCTTCACCGGTTCGACCACGCGGCCGGCTTTGACTCAAGGTCATG
>JASFUX010000216.1:0-6013 GCA_050050115.1 Maricaulaceae bacterium
CGCGTCGCTCCTGAACGCGCGGCTGGTCGGGCGCTATGGCATGCGCCAACTGTCCCACGCCGCCCTCTTGGGCGCGGTGGTCGTCAACGTGGTGCACGTCCTTTTTGCGCTGGTGTTCGGCGAGTCCTTCTGGGTGTTCTTCGCGCTCATGGCGGCGACCATGTTCGCCATGGGGCTGGTGATCTCGAACTTC
This sequence comes from Maricaulaceae bacterium, assembly GCA_050050115.1. Taxonomy (GTDB): domain Bacteria; phylum Pseudomonadota; class Alphaproteobacteria; order Caulobacterales; family Maricaulaceae; genus JASFUX01. The sequence goes on from JASFUX010000216.1 coordinate 194, forward strand.
AACGCGCTCGCGCTCGAGCCTCTGGGCCGGATCGCGGGCACCGCGTCGGCGGCGTTCGGTTTCATCACCACCACGTCCAGCGCCATCGTCGGAGGCGTCATCGGCCAGTTCTACAACGGCACCGCCACGCCCATGGTGTTGGGATTCGCCGGCGCCACGGCCGTCGGTGTGCTCATCGTGCTGGCCACGGAAAAGGGCGTCCTGTTCCGCGCCGCGCCCCCGCAGCACGAGCACGAGCACGGCTAGCTGCGGCGCATTTGGGCGCCTCCCGCGAAGCCCCGACGCCCCGCCACACCGTGGAATGCGCGGACGGCCATAAACCACGGGGCGCTCACTTCTGCATTGACCCTGCTGTTTTCATTAGCGAAACCCGAATGCTGTCCGTAGACTCCGCGCCGTTCATTCGGGGGCCGGAATGGAAGACTGGCTCACCATGCTCGCCGCGATCGCATCGGATCCGATCGCCGCGGTCGCGCTCGTGCTCGCCGCGGCGATGTGTTTGGACATGGTGTTCGTCGATATCGGGGTCGGAGGCGACGCCGAGGACCCCGACCTGTCGCCCGAGGAGCGGCGGGATCGCAAGCGCACGCGCCGATCCTCGCGCAACGCGGTGGACGCCTTGCGCGGCATGGACCTGCGCATCGTCGCCCAGGCGGTCGAGGACATGATCATCGACCGCGAGCACCTGACCCGCATCCTCGGCACCCGCGCGCTCGACCTCTGGATCGACCTCGACATCGACGAGCGCCACGACGGCCCGACCTTGCGCACTCGCGCCAAGATCGTCGCCTTCGAGCCCGCGCCGCTCGATGAAGCGCGGATCGCCCAGAGCGCGCGGATGATCAAGCGCCGCGTCGTCGAAGAGCTGACCCACGTGCTCGGTCCGGATGCGGACAGGTTCGTCAACGGCGGCGTGACCATCGAGACGGCGATCGAGCGCAGCGCGTAGGCGGCCTCGCACTCGACCGCATGCTAATGCGAACAAGTTCGCCTGTGTTCGCCAGTTATCCCAACACCAGTTCCCAGTCGCCGTGAACGTCGACACCGTTGGCGATGTTGCTCAAGTAAAGCGTGCCCCCTGCTTCAATCGGCAACGTAAGCCCCTGATCCTGCGGAACTTCAGTTTTCCGGCCTTCATGAAAATAGGCCATCACACCGCCTGCGCCATTGATCCGAATACGAACAAATTTGGCGTCACCAAAGGCTGACTCCGAAAATTCGAGTATGGGCATAGCCCCTTGGCTGCCCACCGCGAAAAACTTCCTTCGTAGCGGATACGCCATAGCTCCCCTCCTCGCTGATTGTTCAAAAGGGAAAGAAAGCCGTTCAGTCTACGGATGTCAACCTAAGATTGAGTGTCTCTGGACATACCCTGTAGAGGGGTAAGCGGGCGTTACAGGTCAATGCCCTTCGAAGCTAACGAGCGACGTCACCGGCGCGCCCACTTCACGCAACCGGTTCGCGCCGCCAAGGTCGGGCAAGTCGATGACGAAGGCGCAGCCGACCACCTCGGCGCCGGCCTTCTGCAAGAGCGCCACCGCCGCCATCGCCGTGCCGCCCGTGGCGATCAGGTCGTCGATCACCAGCACCCGGTCGCCGCGCTCGACCGCGTCGACATGGATCTCGATCGCGTCGACGCCGTACTCGAGCTCGTATTCCTCCGTCAGCGTCGTATGGGGCAGCTTGCCGCGTTTCCTCACCGGGGTGAAGCCGATCGAGAGCTGGTGCGCCACCGCGCCGCCCAGGATGAAGCCGCGCGCTTCGACTCCGGCGACTTTGTCGATCTTCGCCCCCGCATAGGGCGCGACGAGCTGGTCGACCGCTTGGCGGAACGCGCGCGCGTCGCCCAAAAGCGTGGTGATGTCGCGGAACATGATGCCCGGCTTGGGATAGTCCGGGATCGTCCGGATCGTGTCTTTAAGGTCCATTGCGGATATCCTGGCGCGGCTCAAACGTCGTCGTTCAGCGGATTGGGAAAGGTCTCGACCAGCGCGTCCGCGCGCCATTCGGCGAACGCCGGATCGGCGAGCAGCGCATCGGCGTAGGCCTGAGCATCCGGCGACAACTCGACCGCGTAGCTGCGAAATCGCGTCGCGACCGGCGTCCAGAAGGCGTCGACGATGCTCCAATCGCCGAAGAAGTAAGGTCCGTCATGGGTCCGATGCTCGCGCCAGAGCGCTTCGATCAAATCGATGTCGGCGCGCACGGCGTCCGAGAAGGCTTTGGGCGTTCCGTCCCGGCCGAGATTCATCGGCGCGGCGTCGCGAAGAGCGGCGAAGCTTGAGTGCATCGTCGCGCACAACGACCGCGCGACCGCGCGCACATTCGAATCTCGCGGCCAGAGGTGCGCCTCAGGAGCCGCCTCGGCGGCCAGCTCGCAGATCGCCAGAGAGTCCCACACCGCGAGGCCCTCCGCATGCAGAACCGGAACCGTGCGCGTCGGCGAGAGCGGCGCGATGCGCGCGGCGAACTCCGGCGTGTCGAGCGGGATGGTCACCGTCTCGAAGTCGAGGCCTGACTTCTTCATCCCGAGCCAGCCGCGCAGCGACCAGGAGGAATAGCGCTTGTTGCCGACGTAGAGGATGGGACGATCAGTCATGGCGAGGTCGCCTCGGGGCATCTGCGCCGGGTTGCATAGAGCCCGCCGCTTGGATGGCGACGCAAAGCGAAATGATCGGCGTCACGCATGTAGATGACCCACTCCGCCGGCTCCCCCTCTGTTGTTGTGTGGGTCTCGTTATCGTAGCGAATGCGAATCCCATAGAGGAGTTCTTGCACCGCCGCTCGCCGAACGACTGCGTCGTCGTCCTCGCGCCATGACTCAAAGACCAGTCCGTCTGCGGTCTCCTCTATGCGGATCGTGGTCGGATGTCCGTCGCAGCGATTGTCTTCCCACCGGTTCTCGCTCACCTCCGCGATCGCCGCCTCGCCCGGATTGATTTCCCAGGTCCCCGGAAGGCTGTCGAGAACCTCCTCGCCGGTCAGCGGCTGCGCCAGGCCCGGCGCGGCGGCCCCGATCGCGATCAGGCCGCCGACGGTGAGACCCAGGAGAAGGCTTTGGCGCAACCGTGTCATCATCCGCCCTTCAAAGCACGCCCGGCCACCGCGTCAAGCTTTTCGACGAGCGCCGGATCACGCTTCTCCGGCGGCGTGATCAGCGCGAAGTCGAGGCAGATCTCGATCCCTTGCGGGCTCGGCGTGCGCGGCGTTTCGGCGAGCTGGGCGCACAGCGCCTTGACCAAGGCGCGCGCCTGATCGGCGTTCCCCTGCAAGACTTTGATCACCGTCGCGACGTCGACCGCGCCGTGGTCGTCGTGCCAGCAGTCGTAGTCGGTCACCATCGCCACCGAGGCGTAGGGCAGCTCGGCTTCGCGCGCTAGCTTGGCCTCGGGCATGTTGGTCATGCCGATCACGTCGCAGCCCCAGGTGCGGTAGAGCTCGCTCTCGGCGCGGGACGAGAACTGCGGGCCTTCCATGCAGAGGTAGGTCCCGCCCTCGACCACCTGCGCGCCGCTCGCCCGCCCCGCTTCGGCCGCCAGCGCCGAGAGCCGCGCGCACACCGGATCGGCCATCGAGACGTGGGCGACGCAGCCTTTGCCGAAGAAACTCTTGGCGCGGGCGAAAGTGCGGTCGATGAACTGATCGACAACGACGAACGTTCCCGGCGACAGCTCTTCTCGAAACGAGCCGCATGCGGAGAGCGAGATCACGTCGGTCGCGCCGGCGCGTTTCAAGACGTCGATGTTGGCGCGCGCGTTGAGATCGGTCGGGCTCAGGACGTGACCCCGGCCGTGGCGGGGCAGGAAGACGCATTCGACGCCCGAGAGCCGCCCGCGCAGCAGCTCATCCGACGGTGCGCCCCAGGGGCTGTCGATCGCCTCCCAGCGGGCGTCTTCGAGCCCTTCGATCTCGTAAAGACCCGAGCCGCCGATCACCCCCAGAACCCAGGCTTCATCCCCGCTCATCGACCGTTCTCCGCTCGTTTGCGCCCGCTGAGCCGCCGCCCCGCCGCAGCTTCGCCCCGGTGTTCGAAAGGCGTTCGAAAGGCGCGTCTCGCGCCGCCTCATGGTTGAATTGGGCGCGGAAAGCAACATGAACGGGCCCATTCGCTCCGGCCGGCCCGCCCCCGAGGCGCCTCCGCCGGCTAGGCGCGCCGGCCTGATCCGCACTAAGAGGGTACGCTGTTAACCGAGTTGAGGCACAATGGCCCCGTGATGGGGGAACGCTCCGACATGCGCTGCATACGCTCAAATGCCTGAGGACGCGGGAAACACCTCGTTCGCGCGCGAGGCGGAGACCGCGTCTGCGTCCCAAGCGCCGAGCAAACCCAAGCGCCGGCCGTTCGGCCGCGCGCTCCTCATGCTCGCCCTGCCGCTGCTCATCGCAGGCGGCGCGCTCGTGCTCTGGGTGACAGGCGGGCGCTACATTTCCACCGACAACGCTTACCTGCGCCGCCCGGTCGTGACCATCAGCGCCGAGGTCGGCGGTCCGATCACGGAAGTGTTCGCGATCGAAGGCGACATGGTCGAAGCCGGGGTCGCGCTCTTCACCATCGATCCTGATCCCTACGCTCTTGCGCTCGCCGAAGCCGAAGCCGCGCTCGCTACGGCGGTCTCCGAGGTCGAGCGCGCTCGGGCGGAGCACCAGAGCGCTCTCGCCGAGGTGGTCGCCGCCGAAGACGACCGAGCCTTTCGCGCCCGCGAGTTTGAACGCCAACAAGAGCTGTCGAACCGGGGCGTCGCCGCGGCGAGTCAGTTCGACGCTTTCGCGAACGCGCTCAACGCCGCCGACCAGCGCCTCGTCCGCGCCCACCAGGATGTCGCCGCCGCGCGCGCAGCGCTCGCCGGCGATCCCGACATCGCCACGGCGGACCATCCGCTCGTGCGCGCCGCCCAGGCGCGCGCGGATCGCGCCGCGCTCGATCTCGCGCGCACCGAGGTGCGCGCGCCGAACGCAGGCATGGTCGCCCAGGCCGACCGGCTCGACGCAGGCGAATACGTCGACGCCGGAGAACCGGTGCTCGCGCTCGTGGGCGCGGACCGGGTCTGGATCGAAGCGCAATACAAAGAGGCGCACACCACCAACATGCGGCCTGGCCAGCCGGTGACGATCAAGATCGACGCCTACCCTGATCTCGAGCTGACCGGCGCGATCGAAAGCATCGGCGCGGCGACGAACGCGGAGTTCGCGCTGCTGCCTGCCCAAAATGCGACCGGCAACTGGGTGAAGGTCGTCCAATGGGTCCCGGTCCGCATCGTCATCGACGACGTTGACGAGATCGAGCTGCTGCGCGGCGGGCTGAGCGCTCGCGCGACCGTCGACACCGGACAAAGGCGCGGTTTCGACTTCTTTGGGCGCTAGGACCGCGAGCCGTGAGCGACATTCCCCAGGGCCTCACCCGCACGATGATCACCATCTGCGTGATTGCGGGCGCGGCCATGGTCATCCTCGACTCCACCATCGCCGTCATCGCCCTGCCCAACATGGCCGCCGCATTGGGGGCGACGCACGACACCGTCGCCTGGGTGCTGACCAGCTTCGTCGTCGCCCTCGCCGTCGCCACGCCGCTGACGGGCGTCGCCTGCGACCGGTTCGGACGCAAGCGCGTCGCCCTGGCGGCGATCACGCTGTTCGCGCTCGCCTCGGCGCTTTGCGGCGCGGCGAACAACCTGGGCGAGATGGTCGCCTTTCGCATCGCCCAGGGCGCGGCGGGCGCGATGCTGGTGCCGATCGCCCAGTCGACGCTGCTCGACATCAATCCACCCGAACGTCACGGTCAGGCGATGGGGCTTTTCGGCTCGAGCGTGGTCATCGCGCCGA
>JASFUX010000217.1:0-6012 GCA_050050115.1 Maricaulaceae bacterium
GCCGCGCTGCGGCCAATCTCACGCGACGTGGACGCCAAGTCCGCCGCGAACGCCGCCGAAGCCTTCCTCGCCGCCCGCGCCCCCTCCCGCGAGCCCGACCCGCGCCCCTCGACCGCGCGCCAGCTGTGGCTGCGCACCCAAGGCCTCAACGTCCCCGAGCGCGCCGCGATCAACGCCGTCGTCGCCGCCCGCGCGGCGCTGCGGCAAATCGCCAAACGCCACCGCGACCTCCGCCACGTCGGCATCGACATGAAGCACTTCCGGATCTACGGGGCGGGATTGCGAGGGGACGGGTAAGAGCGCCCCATTCTTTCGCGGCGTCGAACAAGGATCGATAGAGCGCATCGCCGCTATCGAAGCAGCTTCAACCTAGGGCCCCTTCATATCTGAGCCCGCACGCGAGCTCGGCATGGTCTGTCGGAAAACACTGCATATCTACTATTTTTATAGTTGACTCTTGATCTCGCGAGTCGGAGCGTAACGTACGCAGAAGAAAGAGGGCTCCGATGAAATCAGCATACGCTTGGACTCGCGCTTGCGTCGCCGCGTACGAAATTCCTCGGCTCTTGTCCGTTCTCCTGATCGTCGTCAGCGGCGCCGGCGCTCTCCCCCTCGCTGTCGCCCACTCCGCGGCCGCCCAATCCGGTCTCGAGACGATCGTTGAGACCACGGCCGGATCGGTTTCCGGCGTCAACGGTCCCGTACGCATCTATCGCGGCATTCCGTACGCCGCCCCGCCCGTCGGCGATCTGCGCTGGGCGCCGCCGCAGCCTGTAGAGCCGTGGGACGGCCTGCTCGTCGCCGACGAGTTCGGCCCAGCGTGCATTCAACCCAACGCCGCGCCATCCGAAATGAGCGAGGACTGCCTGACCTTGAACGTCTGGACGTCGGCGCCGAGCGCAGACGCCGCACAGCCGGTGCTGGTGTGGATCCACGGCGGCGCGTTCCGCACGGGTTCGGGCGGGGACAGCTGGTATGACGGAACCGCGCTCGCCGCCGAGGGCGTCGTGATCGTGACGATCAACTACCGGCTCGGGAACTTCGGCTTCTTCGCCCATCCCGAGCTTTCAGCGGAAAATCCCGAAGGCTTTTCAGGCAATCAGGCGGTCCTCGACTGGGTTGCGGCGTTGGAATGGGTTCAGGCCAACATCGCCGGGTTCGGCGGCGACCCGGACAACGTCACCGTCTGGGGCGAATCAGCGGGCGCGACGGCGGTCGGCTTGCTCGCGATCTCGCCGAAAGCCGAAGGACTGTTTGCGCGCGGCGTCGCCAACAGTCCGTATGGATCTCTTCGACCGACAACACATCTCACCGAGGCTCGCTATGGCCGCGAGGCGTCCGAGAACGTCGGTGCGGGCTTGGGCGATCTCGCCGCGTTGCGGGCCTTGTCGGCGGAAGAAGTCAACGAGCTGCGCCGTTCGGACGGCCGTCAGATCATCGACGGCGTCGTCATCCCCGAAGATCCGGCGGCGATGTTGCTCGAGGAGCGGATGCACGACATCGACTTGATGGTCGGAACCAACGCCGACGAGGGGGCGACCTTCGCGCCGCGCGTTGCAGACGCTGCAGAAGCCGAAGCGGCGTTCATCGACGAGCTCGGCGATGCGGGCGCGGAGTTGATGAGCCTCTACGGCGTGACGGACGAGACTGCCCAGGACGCGACGCGCGCGATGAGCGGCGACGTCCTGTTCCGCATGAACGCGCGCGAGCTGGCGCGCGCAGCGGCGGCCGGGGGCGGCGGTGCTTATCTTTACTCGTTCGAGCGGGTGAGCGGCGTTGGCGAACGTCGCGGCGGCGGCACCTTCCATGCGGCGGACATCCCCTATTGGTTTCGCAATCTTCCGAACGCCGCCTATGTCGCTGATGTTCAGCCCGGCGATTTCACCGATATCGACGCGGAGATATCGCAGGCGATGAGTGGTCATCTGCTTTCGTTCGCGCGCAACGGCGATCCGAACGGAGAGGGACTGCCCAAGTGGCGCCCGTTCCGGCTAGGCGACGAGCGTCACATCGAATACCGCGCTGACGGGATTGAGGCGGGCGTCAATCTTCGCTGGCTGGAGCTGGACGCCGTGCGTGCGATCAATCTGGAGTGGCTCGAGACTTCAGGATCCGACTAATCCGGCGGGGTTTTCCAGATTGCGCGCCGCCAGTCTACTATTTTAATAGTTGACTCTTCGCCGCAGGTCTGAGATCGTAAGGTCAAATAAGGGATAATCCGTATGGCGCGCAAAAAAGCACCCGTGCTGACCGAAGGCGAAGAGCGCGTCATGCGCGTGCTCTGGAAGAAGGGCGAGGCGAGCGTCCGCGAGGTGACCCAGGCGCTCGAGGCCAGCCATCCGACGGCCTACACCACCATCCTGACCGTGCTGCGGGTCCTGACCGACAAGGGCTACGTCAAGCCGCGCCGGGAAGGCCGCGCGGACATCTATGCGCCGATCGTCAGCCGCGCCGACGCGCGCACGGCGGTTCTAAAGCAGGTGCTCAAGCAGTTCTTCGACGGCTCGCCGGAGGTGCTCGCTCGGCACCTTCTCGATACGACCGATCTCAGCCTCGAAGAGGTCGAAGCGATCCAGAGCGAGATCGACAAGACCGCCAAGCCTCAAGACAAACAGGCGAAGCGGGCGAAAACCAAGACGAATGCGAAGAGGTCTGACGATGATTGATTCCGGTTCGATTCTCGAGACGGTCCTTGTGTTCGTCGGCAATCACGCCTGGCAGAGCGCGCTTCTTGCGCTGGCGCTGGCGGCGCTCTTCGCGTCGGGCGCAAGACTCTCCGCATCGACACGGCACGCTCTGGCCGTGGTCGCCTTCCTGGCCGCGCTCGTTCTGCCGCTCGCGGCGCTGCTGCCCGGCGTCGGCCTCGATCGCGTCGCCGCGCCGATGCTGCCCGAAGCTTCCGTTTCCGAAACTTCCGGCGACGCGGCGCGACCGACTCTGATCCCCATGGAGGCGCGCGAACAAGCGCAGCGGACAGTCGTCATCGCAGGCGATAACGCCGCCGCGGCCGCCCCTGCGCCCGCGGCCGCTCCGGCTGCTGCGGCGCCGATCGAGCGCCCGACCGTTCGCGAAGCCGCGCCCGCGCGCGCAAGCGCGCCCGTCTTTCCGGTCGTCCAGGCCGCTGCGGCGCGCACGTTGACCGCTCTGCGCGACAACTGGGCGGCGATCCTGTTCGCCGTCTGGGGTGCCGGGGCTGGCGTTCTTCTTGTTCGCATGATCTCGCACGCGCTCGCCGGGGAGCGGCTGCGCCAGCGCGCCCGGACGTTCACCCCGCCGGCGTTCCTGCCTGACCGGTTGCGCCGCCTGCGCATGAAGCGGAGCGACGAGGTCGGCGGACCGATGGTGGCGGGGTTGTTGCGGCCGACGGTCATCCTGCCCTCGGACGCGCTTGCGCGCTACGCCGAGCATGAGCTCATCGCGCTGCTCGAGCACGAGCGCGCTCACATCGAACGCGGCGACCTCGTCCTCGCTTGCGTGCAACGCATCGTCATTGCACTGACGTGGTGGAACCCGGCGATGCATTGGATCAACCGGCGGATCAACGACGAGTGCGAAGCCGCTTGCGACGATGCGGCGGCGACGGTGGTCGGCGACGCACGCGCCTTCGCCAACGCTTTGACCGCCAACGCGCGCGCTCAGCTGACCATGGGCCCGGCGCGGCTGGCGGTGGGTGCGATGCACGGCCGCTCCCAGCTTGCGCGCCGCGTGCGCCGTCTCATGGATCATGTGGGGACGCCTTCGCGCGTCGCGGCGCGGATCGGCGTCGCTGCGCTGACGCTGGTGATCGTCGCGTCGGCCTTCGCGACGCCCCGTCTCGTCGCGCAAGAAGCTAACGCCGCGCCCGCGACCGCCGACCGATCGGCGAGCGCACGCCATCAACAGCAAGCGGATGAATCGAACGATTCCTACCCGGAACCGGCATGGATGCGCACGCTCACGCGCGGCGCGCGCGCCATCGCGGCTAACAACGGCGACAGCGCGGCGGACTTCGACCGTGACGACGTCGCGGCCGCGCTCGCGGCGATCGAGGACGAGTTCGGCGCGAACGCGCCGCTCGTCAACGCTGCGCTCGCGGGCGATCAGCGGACCTTCGATGCGCTGATCGAGGGCGGCGCGGACTACGAATCCGACAAGCCGGCGCTGCTGATCGCTGCGGTCATGTCGAAGGACCTTGGCCTCGTCAACCGCATGCTCGTGCTGGGCGCGGACGCCGATCCCGTCTACGAGGTCGGCAACTCACCCGTGGTCGTCGCCGTCTACGGAGGCGATCGGGAGATCGTCGAAACGCTCATCGCCGCCGGCGCCGACATCGGCGACCGTGAGCACTCCGTGCTCGCCGCGGCGATCTGGACGGGCGAAGACGAGCTGATCGAATCCTTGATCGAACGCGGCGCCGCGCTCACCGCCGAGGCCGTCAACGCGGCGATCTGGAAGCACGACGGGGCCCTGGCCGCGAACCTCATGGCGCGCGGCGCGCCGACCGATGAAGGCGCTCTTCACGCCGCGATCTGGACGCACGACGCAGCGCTGGTCGAAGCGCTCGTCGATGCGGGCGCCCGGGCCGGCGCAGAGGCCCTGGCCGCCGCGGTCTGGGCCGGCGACGAAGATCTGGTCGAGCGCCTTGTCGACCGCGGCGCCGAGGTCAATCCCGCCAATCCGGAGGGCGACACCCCGCTCGTCGCCGCCATCATGTCGGGCCGGGCGGGCATGGTCGAGCTGCTGCTCGACGCCGGCACCGCGCCTGACGCCCGCGCGCAGAACGCTCTGAGGACGCTGCGGTGGGGCGCGCGCGGCGAGATCGTGGAGCTGCTCCGAGACGCCGGCCTCGACGTCAGCGCCGCCGAGATCCATCGCACGGCTGCGGACGAACGCTGGGGGCGCCGCGGCGATAGAGACCGCGAAAACGCGCTCGAACGGGCCATCCGCTCCGGCGATCATGATCTGGTCCAGGAGCTGATCGACGACGGCGACGAGAGCGTCTACGCCGCCGCGCTCGAAGCCGCGATCAGCGTCGGCGACACCGACATCGCCGAAGCGCTCATCGAGCTGCTTTATGACCAAGGCGAGGACTTGGAGTCCGAGGCGCTCGAAGCCGCGATTTTTGCGGGCGAGCGCGCCGTCGCCGAGCTTCTGATCGAACGCGGCGTCGAGCTCGAGCCCGACGCTCTCGAAGCCGCCATCCATGCGGACGAGCGCGAACTCGCGTTCGCGCTCGTCGAGTTGTTCGCCGAGCGCGGCGTCGAGATCGAGTCAGATGCGCTTGAAGCGGCGATCTGGCAGGGCGATCTCGAACTCGCCGAAGCGCTTTTCGAAGCTGGCCTTGAGCTGCAGCCTTCGCTGCTCGAAGCGGCCATCGCCAACGGCGATGACGAGCTGATCGACGGCGTGCTCGAAGCGCTCCTCGAGGCGGGGCTAGAGATCGAGTCAGATGCGCTTGAAGCGGCAATCTGGGAGGGCGACCTCGACCTTGCCGAGCGGCTCTTCGAAGCGGGCGCCGAGCTGCAACCGTCGCTGCTCGAAGCCGCGATCGCCAATGGCGACGACGAGCTGATCGACGCCGTGCTTGAAGCGCTCCTCGAAGCAGGCCTCGAGATTGAAGCCGACGCGCTCGAAGCCGCGATCTTTGAAGGGGACCACGATCTCGTCGAGCGGCTGGTCGAAGCCGGCGTGGAGCTGGACTCCGACGCTCTCGAAGCCGCGATCCATTCGGACGACGAAGAGCTGGCGCAGGCCATCGCCGAAACGCTGATCGGCCGGGACGCCTGGATCGACAGCGACGCGCTCGAAGCCGCCATCATCGTCGGCTACAGCGATCTCGCCGCGATGCTGATCGAAGCCGGGGTCGAGGCGGATCGTGGCGTGCTCTTCCTCGACGACGATGAAGACGAGGACGACAACGAACGCCGCAACGTGACGGTTGTTGACGAGGACGGCCGCGTGAGGGTCGTCGAGACGGAGGTCTCGGATGTCGACGGCCGCACCCGCGTCGTTCCCCGTCAGGACGGCCGCATC
>JASFUX010000218.1:0-5957 GCA_050050115.1 Maricaulaceae bacterium
CTGGTTCTTCTTCAGCTTGGTGGAGTAGGCCTCAAGCGCATGCACCATTGCGTCGACGCCGGTCGCGGCGGTGACGTGCGACGGTAGGCCGACCGTCAGCTCCGGGTCGAGCACGGCGACGTCGGCGTAGAGCGTCGGCGCGACGACGCCCATCTTTGTGGTCTCGCCGGTGGTGACGATGGCGATCGGCGTGACTTCCGAGCCGGTGCCGGAGGTCGTCGGGAAAAGCGCCAGCGGCAGGCGCGGGCCTTTAGCGTTGTTGACGCCATACATGTCCGAGAGCGGCTGGTCGGAGCCCGCGAGCAGCGCGACGATCTTCGAGGTGTCCATCGGCGATCCGCCGCCGAAGCCGATCACCGCGTCCGCATCAAAGGCTTTGGCCGCCTCGCCGGCTTCGAGCACCATCGCCTCGGGCGGATCGGCGACGACCTTGTCGTAAACCTCGACCTTCACCCGCGCCGCTTCGAGACCGGCGACGTGGGCGTTCAGCAGCCCCGCGGCGCGCACGCCCGCGTCGGTGACGATGAACACGCGCTCGGGCCGGCCGAGCGCGTCGAGCGTCGGGCCAGGCTCGGCGGCGGCGCCGTCCTTAACGATGATGTGGGGTGCGGTGCGGAACTCAAATGCGGTCATGTCGCCCTCTCCAACCTGCAGGCGCTAGGTTAGGCGGGCGGACGGCGCGGTGAAAGAGGCTTGGCGAAGCCAAGCCTCAGGGATTGGGTTTTGGAGGTTGGGTTTTGGGGAGCAGGCGCCGGCGCTTCAGACCCTGTTTCCCCAACCCTAAAGACCCAGCACCTAGTAGAGCCGCCGCACGTAGGTGACCGAAATGGCGTTGGCGTCGTCGCCGAAATCGTAGCGGGTGTAGTCGAAGCGAAGGCCGTTGCGGCCGTCCAGCATCCAGACGCCGCCCGCGCCCAGCGCCACGCCGCCGTCGTCGCCGGGGCCATTGCCCTCGGCTCTGGCGTAGCCGACCCGGCCGATGAACTCGAACTGGTCGTTCAAAGGCAGGCCGCCGCGCGCGAAGATGCCGAGCACGTTGTCGAACTCGTCGCCGCCGAGATCGAGGCTGATCTCGCCCTCGGCGCCGAAGTTCGGGGTGAAGTTGGCGCCGATCCGGCCGGTGGCGGCCGTGGTGTCGGGCTCGTCGAAGATCGACGCGCCGACGTTCAGATCGACATAGGTCTGCGCCTGCGCGGCGCCTGAAGCGCCGAGGGCGGCGAGCATGGCCGTCGCGGCCAGAGCGAGAGACGTTTTCATTCGAGCACCTCCAGATACGGCATGGCTCCCCCTCGCGCGGCGGATTCTTCTGGAAATTCGGCGCCCGAGACAACGCCGGACGCCGAACGCCAAGGCAGGTTCCCCGCGAAGCGTGGCCGGAAGACAACAGAGCCCGGTTAGCGAGAGGTGAATGAACGGCGTTCGGGACCTTCAGTCGTCCTCGATATGGCGAACCCGCGGGGTCCACTTGCCGCGGGCGGCTTTGCTCGACTTGCGCTTGAGGCCTGCGCCGGACTTGGTCCCAGGTTTCGCAGGCGCCTTAGCCTTGATGGGTCCCGAGCGCTTGAGCCCCTTGCGTTTGCCTTGCGCCGCCTTGACCACTTCGCGCAGCTTGGCGGCTTGGCGGGCTGAGAGCGGCTCTTCGAGGTTGCCTTTGGAGGCGTCGCGGAAGGCCGAGCCGTATTTCTCGAGCCGTTCCTCGACGGACTGAGCGAACTCGCGCTCCCAGGCGGTCAGCTTCTTCTCGCCGTCCGCCCCCTCGCCCGCTTCGGCGTCGGCGGCGGTCGCTCGCCTGATCTTGGCGAGCACGCGCGCCGTCTTGCGTTCATCGACCTTGCGGCCCGCTTTCTTCTCGCCGCCCTTCTTGCGCGGCATCGCCTCAGAGGTCGCCAATCGCGCCGAGGTAGAGATCGAGCAGCGCCTCCTGCTCGGCGCGGTCGTTGCGGTCCATCTTCCGCAAGGAGATCACCTTCCTCAGCACCTTGGTGTCGTAGCCCATCGTCTTGGCCTCGGCGTAGACCTCTTTGAGGTCGGCGCCGATGGCGGCCTTTTCTTCTTCAAGCCGCTCGATGCGCTGGACGAAGGCCTTGAGCTGCTCGCGCGCCGCCGCGCCGAGAACGTCGACGGAACCCTCGTGAGCAGACGTGCTCTCTTCGGCTACGGCCATGCGGACATCTCCCTTTCTTGCTCGCGCCGAACGCTATGCGGAGCGCGGCGCGTAGGGAAGACCAGCCCTTGTGGACAATTGAGCGGTGCGCTCGGCACGCACCGAAGCGTCGGCGAGGTTCTCCGCGATGAAGGCTTCAAGCGCGCCCTCCACGCCCAAAACCGCCATCGCCCGAGACTGGGCGTCGTGCTGTGTAAATCTGGGGGGAACCTCGCCCGCGCAAGCCGCGGAGGCGGACACCATCGGCACGCCGTTCAAACCGATCGCGCCGACGATGGAGAGATATGTCTGTGGGGCGTGATCGGCGCCGGGCGCGTCGAGCAAGATCGCATCCATCTCAACCCGCTCATACTCGACGCCGAGCGATTCCGTGGCGTCCATGGCGGCGAGCTGATCGTCCGTCAGCCAGGTCGCGTGCACGCGCGCCCGGGCTCCTGACCAGACGTGCAACGTCGCCGGCATCGAACCGTAGGAAGTGAACTTCGCCGAGTGGGCGACGACGTGATCTTCGACCACGGCGAAGCTGACCGGGATGACCGCCTCTGCGCCGAACTTTTCGGTCAGCCTCTTGGGCGAGGCGTTCGAGCCGACGGCGAGAATCGGCGTGCGGCCCTTAAAGAGATCCGGCGCGGCGTGATCAAGCGGGCGCACCTCGCCGTGAGCGAACAGGAACGGCTCGGGGTGCGGGTCGAAGGGATAGGCGAGCGCGCGGGTGATCTGCTCTTCGGTAATCTCGCTCACGATGCGGTCCCCGGGGCGGCCCTCGCGACGACCTCTGCGTCCATGCTCTCGAAGATCGCTTCGATCTGCTCGACGATCAGCGCGGGCGCGGCGTGGTGAGGCATGTGGCCCACGTCCGGCAGGATCTCGAGCCGCGCGCCCTCGATCGCCGCGGTCGCGCGCACCGAATGGCCCTGTGTGCTGACCGTTTCGTCGCCCTCGCCGGAGATGATCGCGACGGGAATGGCGATCTCGCCGTAGCGTTCCTGCTGGATCAGCAGCTCGGGATTGACGCGGGCGAGGTCCGTCGCGTTCGCCGCGAACGTCCTTGGGCGGAACACGAGGCCGACTCCGGTCGCTTCGAGATGACCTTCCGGCACAGGTGCGGGCGCGAACGAGCTCTCCACCCCGCCCGCCGCGGCGCCGGGTCCTGCGATGGGGATGATTGTGCGGGAAAAAGCCCAGCCGAGCACCGGCGTCGCGCCCACATGGTTGTACCAGGCCACCGGGCCGACATCGCCGTGGGTCGCCGGCCCGAGGAGCACCAGCCCGCCCGCGGCGTCCGGATAGTCCAGCGCGAGGCGCAAGACCACCGCGCCGCCGTAGGAATGACCGATCACCACCGGGTCTTCGAGCTCAAGCGCGTCGATCAGCGCCGCCGCGGCGGCGGCGTGGCCCGCGAGGCGGTCGCGCGAAGAGAACTCCGACGATGAAAAATTGGGCGAGGCGCCGAAGCCCGGCCGGTCGAACGCGATCACCCGATAGCCGGCGGCGGTCAAAGGTCCTTCAAGGCCCGAGAGCAGCTCGAGCGCGTTCGCCGAAGCCCCGTGCACGAGCACCAAGGCCGGGCCCTCCGCCGCGCCCGCCTCGATCACATGCAGCGGCCCGGCGCTGGTTTCGATCATCCGCCCGCTCGGCGGAAACCGCGCCTCGACCTGCGCCGTGTACACCGCGCCATAGATCAAGCCGCCCACGAACAAGGCGGCGAGCACGGCGGAGAAAATGGCGGCAAGAACGGAAAGCGGCATAGGCATGAATACGGCGCCAGCGGCTGATCGGATCGACGGGAGGTTAGCGCATCTTCTCGACGACAGCCCAGCCCGTCTCTATCAGACCAACTCTACAGGTCCCGCCCTCTTCCCTCGCGCTCGGTGCGTTCGGCGCCCGCTACGGCGCCGGGCAGGCGGGGGTTGAGCTCGAGGGCGCGCTGGTAGGCGTCGTAGGCGCCGGCGGCCGAGCCGAGGCGCTCGAGGATCAGTCCGAGGCGGGTAAGGGCGAGGTAATGCCGCGGCTCATAGATCACCGCCTGCTCGATGTGCTCGAGCGCAAGACCGAACTCTTCTTCGATCATGGCGATCTGAGCGCTCTGCGCCCAGGCCTCGGCGTGCTCGGGGCCAAGCTCAAGCGCTCCGTCGATCAGCTCGCGCGCGACCTCCACCTCGCCGAGATCGAGCGCGTCGGTGGCGCGATCGGTCAGCAGGTCCACCGTCGGACTGCCGGAGTCGCGCCAGATCGCCTCGATCTCCTCGGCGACGAACGCCGCCTCGGCGTCTTCCTCGATCCCGGCCAGCTCGACGAACAACGCATCGAGCCGCTCCTCGCGCGTCAGCTGGGGCTCTTCTTCCTCTTCGACGGGTTCTTGAGCGTCCTCGCCGATGACGATGTCGCTATCCCATTGGTCGCGAATATCGGGCAGCACCGGCTCGATCGGCGGCAGGCCGAACTCGGGCGACGGCTCGACCGGCTGAGGCGTCCGGCCAAGAGGATCCTGATCCGGCTGCTGATCGGGATCCTGGGCCCCGGCGAGCGCAGTCATGCCCGCGGCGGCGGCCGCGGCGGCGATCGCGACGAAGAACGGTCTTGCGGCTCTGCGCATCAGCTCTCGCTCAGCAGCCCGCGCGCGGCCAGCGCTCCGGCCAGTTCGGCGGGTCCTTCATAGAGGATCGCATCGAACCCGAACTTGGCGCCAGCCTCAACGTTCACTTCCATGTCGTCGATGAACACGATTTCATCTGGCGGCGCGCCGACGCGGGCCTGGGCGATCTCGTAGATGGCCCGGTCCGGCTTGCGCACCCCCTCTTCGCCCGAGACCACGACGTCGGCGAAAAGGCTCATGAAATCGAAGGTTTGCTCGATGTGCGCCCGCTTCTCGGCGGGCAGGTTCGATAGCGCATAGAGCGGCCGGCCGCCCGCGTGCAGGCGCTTCAAGATCTCCACCGTCCCATGGACGGGCCCGGCGAACATCTCATCCCAGCGCGCCTGCCAGGCCCGGATCGGCTCTTCAAGGTGCGGATGGGCGGCGATCAGCGGCGGCGCGGTCTCGGCCATGGGGGCGCCGGCGTCATGCAGAGCGTGCCACTCGGTCGTGCAGACCTCGGCGAGGAACCGCTCCATGGCGGTCTCGTCGTCGAACAGCTTGCGGTAGAGATAGCGCGGATCCCAGTCGACCAGCACCCGGCCGAGATCGAACAGGACGATGCGGCTGTCTGTCAGTTTGCCTGGGCGGGAGTCCGACGCGGTCACCGACTGCGGCGCGATAGTTAACCCTGACGCGCCTTGAAGCGCGGATTGCGCTTGTTGATGACGTACAAACGCCCTTTTCGGCGCACAACCTGGCAATTCGCGTCGCGCGACTTCAGAGACTTGATTGAGCTTCGGACTTTCATGAGTCTGAACCTTCGCGCGGCCAGGGCGTTTGGTGAGGCGCGGGAAACTAGGCGCGCGGCTTGCAGGTGTCAATCACTGGCGGGCGCAAGGCTTTCAAGGACTTGAAGGGGGCTGGCATCGTGATCAGACAAGGCTTCCCGATCTTCGCAGCGGCGGCGGTCGTCTTGAGCGGCGGCGCGGCCGCCCAGGAGGAGACTTTCGAGGAGTGGGCCGCGGACTTCCGCGCCCGCGCGGTCGACAGCGGCCGGCCGGCCGAGCTCGTCGCCGAGGTGATGGACGGTCTCGAGCCGATCGAGCTGGCCATCGAGCTTGACCGCGAGCAGCCCGAATTCGTCCGCCCGATCTGGGAATATATCGACAGCGCCGTCTCGGAGAGCCGTGTCGCCACGTGTCGCGAGAAGGTCGC
>JASFUX010000219.1:0-5952 GCA_050050115.1 Maricaulaceae bacterium
TGGGCGATCTCATCTTTCTTGAACGCGGCGATCTGGGCGTAGTGATAGACGCCGATCGCGTTCAGCTTCTTTTCGAGCACCGGGCCGACGCCGGAGATCTTCTTGAGATCATCCGCTTCGCCCTCGGGCTTCTTCAAAAACAGCACCGGAAGATCGTCGTCCTTGGCGGGGGCGGCCTTCTTTTCGGGCGCAGCAGCCTTGGTTTCGGCCTTCGCCGGCGCTTCGGCCTTAGCCTTCGTGCTCTTCGCCTTCTTCGGCGCGCCGCCGAGCGCGGTGATGCGCACCACCGTCTCGTGCTGGCGATGGCCCTTCTTGCGGCGATAGTTCTGCCGACGCTTCTTCTTGAAGACGATGATCTTGTCGGCCCGGCGCTGACCGGCGATCTCGCCGTGCACCGCGACGCCCGCGAGCGTCGGCTCGCCGACCTCGACCTTGTCGCCGTCGACCATCATGAGAACGTCGTTGAAGGACACTGCGTCGCCGGCGTCGCCGACGAGCTTTTCGACGACCACGAGGTCGTCCTCCTTCACGCGAAGCTGCTTGCCGCCCGTCTTGATGACCGCATAGGCGCTCACGGCGAATTCCCGACCGCGTCCTTAACGTTCCGCGCCCGAGTCCCTTTAGTAATAGAGTGCGCGCCCGTACTGCCGCCCGGCGCGAGAGGGCTGGTGTATGACCGCAGAAGCGGGCGAAGTCAACGCGCTCATGGGGCGGCGCGCGGCCGAATCCGCGAGAGGGCGGTTAGAACCACATCGCGATGGTCGCAAGAAGCGGCAGACGAGGCCCGTCGTTGAACGGCCGCAGGCGCGGATCGGCCGCCGCGGCGAGCATTTCCCGGTCTCCGGCGCTGTCGCCGTAGGCCGCCGCAATCGTCGCGTCCGCGCCGAAGTGCGCCGCGATCCGGGCGACTTTTTCGGGCCCGCGGCAGTTCTGGCCCTCGATCCGTCCGGTAAGGCGTCCGTTCTCGACCTCGAGCCGCGTGCCGATCAGCGCCGCGCCCAGCCGGGCCGCCAGCGGCGCAGCGACGATCTCGGGGCAGGCGGTGACGATGGCGACGCGCCAGCCCGCCGCCTTGAGCCGCGCCAGCTCGTCGAGCGCGTCGGCGCGCAGCAGCCGTGCGCCTGGTCCGTCCCAGAAGGCGGCGGCTTCGGCGTCGACCGCCTCGAGCGCGACGCCGGCGAGATGCCGCGTCGCGAACCGCTCCTTGAGCCGTCGCCGGTCGAGCGCGCCGGCCAGGTAGGCGGGAAACAACGGCGCAAGCGGCAGCGTCCGCCGCCAGAAATCCATCCGCGTCGTGCGTTGGCGCAGGAACGTGGTGAAGGCGTCCGCCCAGGTGATCGTGCCGTCGAGGTCGAACGCGGCGAGCGGCGCGACCGTCTCGCCCTCTTCTATAGTGTCCCCGGGTTCGTCTCGGCTGCCTGCGGTCATGTCGCGGCATACGACGTTCGGCCCGCCGGCGTCGAGCGGGGGCGTTCGACCGGCCGTCCGTTCGGCTCTTGCCGCCGCGCGGGGCCGTCGCTAGGTTCCGCCGTCTTCGTTCGGAGAGGTGCCGGAGTGGTCGAACGGGGCGGTCTCGAAAACCGTTGAGCGCGCAAGCGTTCCGAGGGTTCGAATCCCTCCCTCTCCGCCACACTTGGCGAACGGCCGGAAACTGGTCTCTCAAGAGCCACGTCGCGATTGCTGACGCGTAAAATGGGCGACGTTGCTCGCCTCCTTGCCTTTCTGAGAAACCATAGACGGCTCCGCGCGAGTTGATCTTGGTCCGCGGGTTGTACCCGCAAGTCATCCATTTCCCGTCCGGCTTCGTATTACGCGGTCGAGGGGGAGACGGGTGCGCTCATGAACCATATATCGCTTGAGGATTTGCTCGCACGGGTGGCCTTGGCCGACCGGCGAGCATTCGATCCGCTTTATACGCGAACGTCTGCGAAACTATTCGGCGTCTGCGTGCGTATCTTGAACGATACTCAAGATGCTGAGGACGCCTTGCACGAAACCTACGTTAAGATTTGGCGCAACGCCGATCGATATGCCCGCTCGCGCGCTTCTGCGATCGCCTGGATGTGCGCCATCGCGCGCAATGCGTCCATCGACCGGCTGAGGGCGCGCAAAGGCGGGCATGACGACATCGACGCCGCCGAGCATGTCGCCGACGAGAGCCCTTCGGCGCTGGCGAACGTGGAGACAGAAGACGACAAGCGCGTCCTGATGGCGTGCCTTGATACGCTTGAGGACCCGAAGGCCGCGGCGATCCGCGCCGCGTTCCTGTCGGGATTAACGTATGCGGAGTTGGCCGAGCGCATGAACGCCCCGCTTGGAACGGTCAAGAGCTGGATTCGGCGAGGCCTGCAGCAGCTCAAGAGCTGCCTTGAAGGCGGCGGTGTAGAGAGATGACGCAAGCGAACGATCATTTGTCTCCTGACGACGAGCTCGCCGCGGAATATGTCCTCGGCGTGCAGTCGGCCGCGGACCGACGCTCGGTCGAGCGCCGCATCGAGACCGATACGGCTTTCGCCGATCTCGTGGACGCCTGGGTCGTTCGATTGGCGCCGCTCGAGCGCGGGCCCGAGCGCGCGCCGCCGCGGGCGCTCAAGGCGAAGCTGCAGGCGGCGCTCTTCGGCGCGGCCGCGCCGCGCCAGGGCGGATTCTTCTCCGCGATCGGGGACAGCGTGGCCTTCTGGCGCCTGGTCGCGGGCGCCTTCATCCTGATCGCCGTCGTGTCGACCGGCTTTGCGCTGCGGGGTCCGCAGAACCTGGAGACGACGCCGCCCTCGCGCCTCGTCGCCGCGCTGCAGCCTTCGGACGCGCCCGCCGCGCTCATCGCCGACATCGACGCGCAGACCGGCGCGCTGGTGCTGTCGGGCGATCTGCGCGCACTTGTCGATCCGGCGGACCGCGCCGCCGAGCTGTGGGTCATCGGCGAGGACCAGACCCCGCGCTCGCTCGGCCTCATCGCATTTAGCGGCGAGAGCGCGGTGGCGCCGGCCGGCGACCTCGCCGCGCTTCTGACGCCCGGCTCGGCGCTGGCGGTCAGCCTCGAGCCGCCGGGCGGCTCGCCGACCGGCTTGCCGACCGGACCGGTGATCGCCGTCGGGGTGATCCAGGAGATCTAGCTTCGCGCTGCGAGTTCGGCCTGTTGGTGCGCATCTGGCGCGCGCCGCACAGCGTAGCTGAAAGCGTTCCGGTGTAAGATCGAGGAGGCTTTCATGCGCCGCATTGCGACCATCGCCAGTCTCGCCTGCGTGCTCGCCGCGCCGGCTTCGGCGCACGACTTCTGGCTTCAACCGTCCGATTTCAGCATCGAAGAGGGCGAGCCCTTCGCCGTGGCGATGTTCATCGGTCACGCCGGCGACGCCGATTTGTGGGGCGCGGCGCGCGAGCGGGTGACTGCTTTCGAGAGCCTCGGTGTTGGCGGCGTGCAAGATCACAGCGAGCGGCTCGGCGCCTCGGTGTCGTATACGAGCCTGAGCTTCGACGCGCCGGGCGCGCGCTATCTGACGCTTGAAACCAGCCCGGCCCACAACGAGCTTCCGGCCGACCGCTTCAACGCTTACGCCGACGACGAGGGCCTCACGCCCGCGCTCGCACACCGTCGCGCGACGGGCGAGATGGATCGTCCGGGTCGGGAGATCTACAGCCGGCGCGTCAAGTCGCTGGTGCGATCGGGCGACCCGGCCGAAGGCGAGGCGGAGCTGATCACCGCGTCGCTCGGCCACCGGCTGGAAGTGGTGCTCGAGGTAGACCCCTACGCGCTCGCCGACGAGGCGCCGCTTCCTGTTCGTGTCGAGTACGAGGGCCGGCCGCTGCCCGGTGCGCTGATCCATCTCGGCCGGCTCGATCTGGGCGAAGAGGCCGGAACCGTCCCCACCGACGAGGCGGGGTGCGCGCGCCTCGACATCCCGCACGAGGGCGAATGGGTGCTGAACGTCGTCTGGACGAGCCCGATCGAGGATCATCCGACGGCGGACTTCGACACGACCTTCGCCAGCCTGACCTTCGCTTTTCGCTAGGGCTGGCGCCGCCGGCGAGCTGCGATCCGCCAGGCGCGCGAATCTTTCGTTTGAAAAGTCGCCTGTGCGTTGCGTGGCGCGAATGGCACAACTGCGAAAATTCAGTGCAACAGCCCGATTGCAGCGTCTTGCATCACGAAACCCCCGTTCATAAGAGCGTGATGAGACTTTCGTTTATATCAGTAAAACGAACATAACGATCTCATAAACGAAAGTTCAAACGGGGAGGATCTCAGTGACACGCACCTATGCAGCGCGCGCAGTCTTGCTTGTATCGGCCGCCGCAGCGGCCTTGGCCGCCAGCCCGGCGCTCAGCCAGGAGGAGCGCGACGTCATCATCGTGACGGCGGAAAAACGCGAGGCCGACATCCAGGACGTACCGATCTCGGTAACTTCGGTCAGCGCGGAGCAGATTCAGAGTTGGAACCTCAACTCGGGCACCGAGATCGCGCGGGCGACGCCAAACCTCCTGGTCTCGAACCTCGGCAACGAGGACCAGCCGAAGTTCTCGATGCGGGGCATCGCCACGCCGGACTTCGATCTCAACACCACCTCGCCGACCGGCGTCTTCTACGATGAGGTCTATGTCGCCAGCCAGTTCCTCGGCGGGCCTCAACTGTTCGACCTCGCACGCGTCGAGGTGCTGCGCGGCCCGCAAGGCACGCTCTACGGCAAGAACACCACCGGCGGAGCGATCAACTTCATCACCCAGGCCCCGACGCACGAGCACGAAGGCTATCTGAACGTTCAAGCGGGCGACAACGCTTACTTCCGCGCGACCGGCGCGGTGAATTTCCCGCTCGCCGACACGCTGGCGATGCGGGTGGCCTTCAACGCTTCGTCTTCGGACGGTTACGTGAAGAACCACAATCCGCTCGGCCAGGATCTGTCTTCGATCGACAACCACGCAGCCCGGCTGAGCCTGTTGTTTGAACCTTCGAGCGATTTCGACGCCACCTTGCGGGTCTTCACCTCGCGCGCACACCCGACGAACATTGGCACGATCGATATCGGCGGGAACCCGGACGGCACGAACGCTTTTGGCGTCAATCCACGGCGCGATCCGGTCACGAACGAACCTTACGACAACTCCGAAGGGTTCTACGACCGCACCGACTCCGAGATTGTCGTCGAAGGTGACGGTGCGACGCTGTCGATCAACAAAGGGCTGGGCGACAATTTCACGCTGACGTCGATCTCGAACTACACCGAGGGCTTCTTCCTCAATCGGGTCGACGCGGACGGCTCGGCGGCGCCGCTGCTGCACATCGACTTCTTCGCCGACACGCTCGAGTGGAGCCAGGACCTCCGGATCGCAAGCAATCTCGACGGTCCGTTCAACTTCATCGCCGGGCTTTACTACGGCCATGACGAGGTCGGCATCCGCACCGACTGGAACTTCTTCGCCGGCGGCCTCCTGCGCAACCAAACTTATGATCAGGAGCGCGACTCCTACGCCGTGTACGGAGACGGCACGTTCGATCTGTCGCCCTCGACCCAACTCTTCGCCGGCGCGCGCTGGACCCAGGACGAAGGCGAGCAGTTCAACTACCAGGTCCTCGGCGCGGGCGCGGCCGAGGTCCCGCTTCAGCCGCCGCAGACCTACGATGACTCAGCGGTCACCGGCCGCATCGGCGTGCGTCATCACTTCACCGACGATGTCATGGGCTACGTTCAGTACGCCCGCGGTTATCGGTCGAGCGCATTCAACGGATCGAGCCTTTTCAACCCGGATGATCTCAACGTCTCGGATCCTGAGGAGCTTGACGCCTATGAGGTCGGCCTCAAGACCCAGCTCATGGACAACAGGCTGACGCTGAACTCCTCGGTGTTCTTCTATGAATACCGCGACCAGCAGTTCATCAACACGGTCGAGATCGGCAATTCGCAGGTCGTCAACGCCGGCGCATCCGAGATCTACGGGATCGAGGTGGAAGCTTAC
>JASFUX010000220.1:0-5947 GCA_050050115.1 Maricaulaceae bacterium
GACGGGTCGGACTTCAGAAGGTCCCGCCAGGCCCGCGCGCCCGCGTGCGGCTCGCCGGTGACGAGGAGCACGCGCAGCCGGTCGCGCACGCCCGAGACCGAGATGGCCGCCCGGTTGTTCGCCAGCGTCAGCTCGTTCTCGCCTTCTTCGGCGATGATCTCGACCACGTTGGGCCCGCGCCGGGAAATCTCGACGCCGACCTGCACCGTCTCGCCGACGCGCGCGAAGGCGTCGACGTACTCGTCGCCGTTCAACGCGAGGCGCAGCGGGATGCGCGCGCCATGCAGGGCGGTGTTGTCGAACACTTCAAGCTCGAACTGCACCCGCTCGCCGACGACGCCGAAGGGCGGGGCGCGGCGAACCTCGAGCCGGCGGTCGGCGGCTTCGGGGTCGCCGACGATCAGCGCATGGATCGGTGCATCGACGTCGAAGGCCTCGGTGGTCTGAGGCGCGTCGTGCACGCGGCCGTCGGTGACTGCGATCACGCCGGCGAGGCGGCGTCGCGGCGCTTCGGCAAGCGCGCGGAACATCGCGTCGAACAGGAAGGTGCCGTCGTCGCCGCGACCGGCTTCGGCCTCGACCAGCTCAAGCTCGGAGTCGGCCTCGACGAGGTCGCGCACGCGTTGGGCGGCGGCGTCGGCGGCGGCGCGGCGCGAGGGGGTGTCGAGGCTCTGGCTCGCGTCGGTGACGAGGGCGACGATGTCGGGCAGCGACTCGCGCTCTTCGCGCACGAGGGTCGGGTTCAATAGCGCGAGCGCGAGAAAGCCGATCGCGACCATCCGCAGGATCGAACGCGTGCGGAGCGCGAAGATCCCGGCGGCCGCCGCAAGCGCGGCGAAGACGACGATGACGCCGACCGGCAGAAGCGGATCGAGGGCGAGAGTGACGGTCATTGTCGCGCGCGCTGAGCGTTCATCCGATCCATGATGTCCGTGGCGTGCACCTGGTCGGCCTTGTAGTTGCCGGTGAGCACGTACATCACAAGGTTCACCCCGGTCCGGCGCGCCAGCTCACGCTGATGCTCGTCGCCTGAGCTGACCGCGGCGACGGCGCGGCCTTGATCATCGATCGCCCAGGCCGACGCCCAGTCGGCCGAGGTGACGACCACCGGGGAGACGCCGTCGAGCGTGGTCTGCTCGTCAGGCGCGACGACCCACAAGGTCGCGTCCCGCCAGCGGCCGGGAAACTCCTGAAGCAGATAATAGGCCTTGGTCATGACGTGCTCGGGGCCCACGGGGGCGAGGGCGGGCACGTCGATGGCCTCGATGATGCGCGACAGCCCCGGATGGGGCGCGGCGCCGAACACCGCCGAGGAGCCGGCGTCCTGGGTGTCGAAGATGATCACCCCGCCGGACTTCAGGTAGGCGTCGATCCGCGCCGCGGTCTCGGGCGAGGGCGCCTGGGTGTCGGGCGTCACCGGCCAATAGAGCATCGGCAGGACTTCGAACGGGTCGCGTTCGATGTCGACCCCGATCGGATTGATCGGCTCGACCGTGGTGCGATCGTTCAACACGGCCGACAGACCCCGAAGGCCCGCTTCGCTCATCCGGTCGATGTCCCCGTCGCCGCTCAGCACATAGGCGAGATGCAGCCGGTCGAGCGCGCTTAAGACCCAGTCCTCGTCGAGCTGCGGATCGCCGACGGCCGGCGCTTCGGTGCGGGCCGCGCCGTCGAGCGCGTCTTGCGCGCGCGCCTCCGAGACCGGGGCGGCGAGCGCGATGAAGCCGGCCGCGGCGACGGAGGCGGCGGCCGCGCCCGCGCGCCTTAAGGCGCGCGGCGTCTTGATCATCCCCGCAAGCGCGGCGACGGCGATCGCGTCGACGGCGAAGAGCAGGAGCGCGAGCGCCAGGAGCGGTCCCGCGAGCGGCCGGGCGATCCGCTCCGCGCCGCTGATGCGGGCCAGGCCGGCGGGCAGATTGGGGATCGGCGCGATCTCGTCGCCCGCGGCGATGACGTTGACCGCTCGCGCTTCGCCCGGACGCGCCCAGAGCCCGGGCGGCGTCGCGGCCGAGGCGCGCGCTTCGGCGAAGTCCTCCGGCGAAACTGCGCCGAGATCGGCGAGAGGCTGGCCGAGCCGGCCGTCGGCTTCGAGCGCGCTCTCGAGCCGCCAGTCGCCCGCGGCGACTTCCTGGGCCGTCGGCCGCGCGTCGGCGAAGGCGAGGGTGCGCTCGAGCATCTGCCCAAAAACGCCCGAGAGCGGAATATTCGACCAGTCTCCCGGCGCGGCGGTGACGTGGAACAGCACGATCCGGCCCTGGCCGCGCCGCGCCGAGGTGACGAGCGGCGTGCCGTCGGTCAGCCGCGCCCAGGTGCGTTCGGCGAGGTCGGGATTGGGATCGGCCAGCACCTGTCGCGTCACGGTGGTTTCCTCTGTCAGCTCGATGCCGAAGAACGGGCTGTCGGGTTCGAACGGCGCAAGCGGCTGGGGATCGTCCCACGCCATGGCGCCGCCTAACGCGCGATCCCCGGCTCTCAATGGCGTGGGGACCAGATCGTCGGCGCGCACGGCCAGCCGCGGCCCGGCGAAGCGAATCAGCAGGCCGCCATCTTCAACGTAACGCAGAAGCCGCTCGGAGTCCGCCCCTACGACCCGTCCCGCGTCCACGAGGACGATGGCGCTCGGCGGCTCGTCAAGAAGCTCGTTGAGCGGCGCGCGGCGGGTGTCGGCGGAGGTCTCGAGCGCGGTTTCGACATAATAGAGATCGGCGAGCAGCGGCTGGCGGTCCTCTGCGCCCGCGGACGAGGCGAGGCCAACCGTGGCGCGCCGCCAGCGGTCGTCGAGCACCTGCACGCCGCCGGCCGAGCGCTCGCCTTCAAGTCCGACCAGACGGGCTTCGTTTCGAAGCTCAAGCGGCAGCACCGCGGTCGCTTCGGCGGTCTCGGCGCCGGGCTCGAAGACGTAGGGCGTGCGCGCCAGCGAGCGACCCTGCTCGTCGAGCACCAAGACCGCGCCTTCGCGCTCGAGTTCGCCGTAAGCGCGGCGGACGCGCACGGTGAAGCCTTCGCCGTCGACGCGCGGGGGATCGAGCGCCAGCGGCGCACGCGCGCCCGACGGCTCGACCATCTCGCCCGGGCCCAGACGGTCGAGCACGCGGGCGAGCGTCAGCGCGCCGCCCTCGTCGACCGCTTCCTCGACGCCGTCGGCGAGCCACTCGGGCCTCGCCCCGCTCGGGATGTCGCCGGCCTCGATCGCGGCGTTGAGGCGGGCCGCCGTCGCGGAGCGGTCGGTCGGCCAGGGCGCGGGCTCGTGCGAGGCGACCAGCGCGCGCGCCTCGTTGGCCGAAAGCAGCTCGATCACGCTCGCCTCGGTGCGGCGCGGCGCGGTGAAGAGTACGGCGACCGAGCAGCCGTCCCGTCCCGCCGCGGCGATGCGCGCCTCGGCGTCGCGCTGGGCGCGGTCCCAGCCCGGCGCGGACGCCCAGCCGTCGTCGACCACCAGAACCAGCGGGCATTCGCCGGCGCGGCTCTGGGGCGGAAACAGGATCGGCCGGGCGAGCGCGAAGATCACCAGCGCGGCGAGGATCAGGCGCAGCAGCACCAGCCACCAGGGCGTGCGCTCCTGAGTTTCCTCTTCGGAGCTCAAACCCATCAATAGACGGAAGGGCGGGAACATGCGCCGCTTGGGCGCTGGCGGCGCGGCGCGCAGGAGCAGCCACACGAGCGGCAGCGCCAGAAGACCCGCAAGCGCGATCGGCGCCGCAAAGGCGAGGGGACCGAGCGTCATCATTGCTGCGGTGCGATCGCGTTGAAGAGGGACAAGAGCGCCTCGGCCGCGGGGCGGTCGGTCCGGCTGGTCACGAAGCCCCAGCCGGTGTGGCGGGCCATGTCTCTCAAGGACTCGCGGTGGGCCTGATAGATCGAGCGATAAGAGTCGCGAACCGTCTCGGCGCGGCCGAACAGCCGTTCGTCCCCGCCGCCCGGCGGCAGGAAGACCGCACGGCCCTCGAACGGGAACTCCTCTTCTTCGGGATCGCTCACCTGCACAAGCACGCCGGTGACGCCCGCGCCGGCGAGCGCGGCGAGGCGCGGCCGCCAGACGTCGATCGGCTCATAGAAGTCCGAGGCGAGCACCACGCGGGCGCGCTTCGTCACGGCCATGGGATCGAGGCTCGACAGCTCTCCGGGGCCCATCGCCAGGCGCACCGAGACGCGGGAGAAGCCGACCCGGCCGGCGCGCGCCGCCGCGGATTCGCCCAGCACCGCAATGCGCTCGCCGCCGCGCGACAGGAGCGAAGCGAGCGCGATCAGGAGGATCGAGGCGCGCTCTTTCTTCGAGCGCCGTCCGCGCTCCCACTCGACCTCCATGCCCTCCCGGCCGTCGCGCCAGAAGTAGATCGAGTTCGCCGCCTCCCACTCGTTCTCGCGCACGAACAGATGATCGCCGCGGGCCGAGCGCCGCCAGTCGATCCGCGAGGCGTCGTCCTCATGCTCGTAGTGACGGTACTGCCAGAAGGTTTCGCCGACGCCCGGACGTCTTCGTCCGTGCACGCCCAGATGCACCGTCGCGGCGACGCGCTCGGCTTCGGCGACCAACGGCGGAAAGCGATCGGCCAGCACCTCGCTTTCATGGCGCAGACGCGAGACGAGACCGCTCGCGCGCCGCGCGCGGGCCTCGCCCCGCGTGTTCTGAGCGCTGTGAGGGCTGGCGGCCACGAGCTTACGAGATTTCCTTGACGAGGCGCGTGATCAGAGATTCCGGCGTCACTCCGTCGGCGCGTGCGGCGAAGGAGAGCGCAATGCGGTGCTTCAAGACCGGCGCGGCCAGCGCGATGACGTCTTCAGTCGAGGGCGCGAGCCGGCCATTGAGGAGCGCACGGGCGCGCACGCCGAGCATCAGCGCTTGACCGGCGCGCGGACCCGGGCCCCAGGCGAGGCCGTGACGGATCTCGTCGAGCGGGCTGTCGTCGGGGCGGGCGAGGCGGACGAGGTCGAGGATCGCGTTCAACGTTTGCTCGCCGACTGGCATCGTCCGCACGAGGCGTTGCAGGCTGCGCACTTCGTTCGCGTCGAGCACGACGCGCGCGTCGGCGTCGTCCGCGCCGGTGGTCGCCAGCAGGATCGCGCGCTCTTCGTCGCGGTCGGGATAGCCGACGTCGATCTGGAACAAGAAGCGGTCGAGCTGGGCTTCAGGCAGCGGATAGGTGCCTTCCTGCTCGATCGGGTTTTGCGTGGCGAGCACATGGAACGGCTGGGGCAGGTCCTGGCGCTGGCCGGCGACGGTGACGTGGCCTTCCTGCATGGCCTGCAGCAGCGCCGACTGGGTGCGCGGGCTGGCCCGGTTGATTTCGTCGGCCATCAGCAGGCGGCAGAAGATCGGACCGGGGATGAAGCGGAAGGCGCGCCCGCCCTCGGCGGTGTCTTCAAGGACTTCCGAGCCGAGGATGTCGGCGGGCATCAGGTCCGGGGTGAACTGCACGCGCTTGGAATCGAGGCCCAGCGCAGAGGCCAGAGTCACCACCAGCCGGGTCTTCGCCAACCCCGGCGCGCCGACGAGCAGCGCATGGCCGCCCGAAAGCACCGCGGCGAGCGACAGCTCGACCACCTCGTCCTGCCCGATGATCACCCGTCCGATCGACTGGCGCACCTCGCGCAGGCGTCCGGCGGCCTTGTCGGCTTCGGCGACTATGGTCTCATCGGTTACAGTCATGGGCTGGGCTTCCTACGTCTCTTAAGAAATTGGGCGCATGTACGCAGAACCGTTACATATTGAGAAGGTGCGGGTGAAGCGGGCCTCTGTCCATCGCCTATTGCCGCTGCGGCATGAAATCTTCGAAAGGCCGTTAGAGAGCGTTGTGAGCGAGAGTAAAAGTTGACTGATCTGGGGCGTTTCCTTGATGCCGCCGGCTCGGAAGCCGCCGACGGGGGCGCGGCGGGCCTGCCGCCGCTGCACCTGTGGAATCCCGAGCATTGCGGCGACATCGGCATGGAGATCCGCCGCGACGGCTCG
>JASFUX010000221.1:0-5936 GCA_050050115.1 Maricaulaceae bacterium
AGAGGTTGGCCTTGGTCCCGGTCGCGTCTGGAACGCGCCGCGTGCGGGCGCCGGCGGCCTTAAGACGCGCTTCAGCGTAATCGATCAGTTCAAGGTTCGAGTCCGAAGAAATGGTCGGAAATCCGACGAGCTCGGAAAGGATCGATTTAGCTTGTTTCAATTCATCGTCCATTAACCGCTCCGATTAATCGGACATTTGCCGACATGCGCGAACATGCACCGTGAAACAGCGTCCTCCAAGCCGCGTCTTGCGCGTGGCGCGGAAGGCTTGTGGCCGAGGTAGAGTTCATGTTGCGCGCGCTTCACCGTCTTTCCGCCGATCGCCGGGGCAACGTCGCCATGATGTTCGCCCTAACGATCATTCCGTTCCTGGTTCTCGCGGGCCTGGCGATCGATATCGCCCGCACCGTGATGGTGCGCGAGCGCCTCGGCCAGGCGGTCGACGCGGCGATCCTGGCTGTCGGCGCGGCGCCCGAGCTCACCGAGACCGAGGCGCAGACGTTCGGCGAGCAGTTCTTCGCGGCCAACTACGGCGACGACCTGCTGGGCTCGACCTACGACATCGACATTGAAATCCAAGGCAACCTCATCACGATGAGCGCCAGCGCCGAAGTGCCGACGACCCTGCTCGCGATCGCCGGCAAGTCGAGCTTCAAGATTCGCCAAGAGGCCCAGGCGCTGCGCGGCGGCAACGACCTCGAGCTGGTCCTGGTGCTCGACAACACCGGCTCGATGTCCGGCTCAAAGATCGAATCCCTGCGCGACGCGTCGACCCAGGCGGTCGAGCTTCTGTTCGACACTGCGGCGAACGACCCCGACGCGGTGCAGATCGGTCTCGTGCCTTTCGCCGCGACGGTAAACGTCGGGACCTCGTTCGAGCGCGTCTGGTGGATGGACGCCGACGCCCAATCCCCGGCGCACCATCACGAGCACACCTGGAACGCCGAGATCAATCGCTGGGACCTCTTTGACGAGATCGGCGTCGACTGGGCGGGCTGCGTGGAGTCGCGCGCCGAACCTTACGACCTCGACGACACCCCGCCGTCCGTCTCCGACCCCGATACGCTGTTCGTGCCCTATTTCGCCGCCGACGCGCCGGGCGACCGCCACGACGCCGAATGGGGCTATTCGGACTCCGAAAGCTGGCTCGACGACGGCGAATTCTCCCGTGCGCTCAACCCGTCAGCGGGGGCGGGCGGTATTCCGAGTTGGCTGGTGGGCCTCATCGGCTCCGGCCTGCCGCCCGGGCTCAGCTTGGGCCCGGGCCAGATGTACATGAGCGAGAATGAGGCGCGGCAGGCCTATGTCGGCAAGTACTACGCCGGCAACTCGCCCTGGGGCGACGGGCCGAACGAGGGCTGCATCGAACAGCCGATCTTCCCGCTGTCGACCAACGAAAGTGCGCTTCTTGACGCGATCGACGATATGAACGCGAGCGGGACCACCAATATCCCGAACGGGGTCTCGTGGGGCGTTCGCGTCCTCTCCTCGACCGCGCCGTTCACCGATGGCGAACCCTACGGCACGGATGAGCTGTTGAAGGCGATGATCGTCCTGACCGACGGCGACAACGTCATGTCCGGGGCGTGGAACGACAACATGTCCCGCTACAACACCTACGGCTACGTCGCCGAGGGCCGGTTTGGAATCTATTCGAACAACGGCAACACGTTGGCCGACCGGCTCGACGACAAGACCGAGCAGGTCTGCCAGTACGCCAAGGATCAGGGCATCCGCGTCTACACCATCACCTTCCAGGTCTCGAGCTCGAGCACGCGGGACATGATGGAGGACTGCGCCTCGGTCGATGAAGACGGTGAACCGCTTTACTGGGACAGCCCGTCGAACAACGAGCTGGAGACGGTGTTCCTCGAAATCGCCCGTGACCTCGTCGAACTGCGGTTGACGAAGTAGATGCGGAAGGGACCCAGCATGCACCGCCGCCTGACGGCGTTTCTCAAAAGTCGCGACGGCAACGTCGCGATGATATTCGCGCTGACGATCATCCCGTTCCTCATGCTGGCGGGAATGGCGCTCGACGTTGGTCGCACGATCATGGTGCGCGAGCGTCTCGGTCAGGCGATCGACGCAGCGATCCTCGCAGTCGGCGCGGCGCCCGAGCTGACCGAGGACGAGGCGCAAGCCCTCGGCGAGCAGTTCTTCGAAGCCAACTACGGCGACGACCTGCTCGGCTCGACGTTCGACATCTCGGTTGAGATCCAGGGCGACGTCATCACGATGAGCGCCAACGCCGAGGTGCCGACGACGCTGCTCGCCATAGCGGGCAAGTCGAGCTTCAACGTGCATCAGGAAGCCGAAGCCGTGCGCGGCGGGAACGATGTCGAGCTGGTCTTCGTGCTCGACAACACCGGCTCGATGCGGGGTTCGAAAATCGCTTCACTTAGAGATGCGGCCACAAGCGCGGTTGAGCTGCTGTTCGACACGGCGACCAGCGATCGCGACGCGGTGCAGATCGGTCTGGTGCCGTTCGCTGCGACGGTGAACGTCGGAACCGATTTCGACCGGGTCTGGTGGATGGATGAGGCCGCGGCATCGCCGGCGCACCACCACGAGCACACCTGGAACGCCGACATCAATCGCTGGGATTTGTTCGATGCGGTCAATGTGAACTGGGCGGGCTGCGTGGAGTCGCGCGCCGAACCTCACGACATAGAGGACACCACGCCGTCGGTCGGCGATCCGGACACGCTGTTCACGCCCTATTTCGCCGCCGATGCGCCGGGCAGCCGCGGCCGCGGCTGGGGCAACCACTACTCAAGCTACGAGAGCTGGCTCGACGACGGCGAATGGACGCGCGCGCTCGATGAGGACGAGATCAGCCGCGGCACGATGCGCGGCATCCGGCGCAGCGTGAGTCAGGCGCTGGAGGACGTTATCGGCGAGGGTCTCGACACCAGCCTCGGCTTCGGCGACGGCGAATACTACGACAGCGAAGAAGGTGCGCGGCAAGCCTACATCGGCAAGTATTTCGAGAGCACGCGCGTCTACGGCGACGGCCCGAACCAGGGCTGCATCGAGCAGCCGATCTTTCCGCTCTCGGACGATGAAAGCGGTCTTCTCGACGCCATCGACGACATGGAGGCCAACGGCAACACCAACATCGTCAACGGCATCTCCTGGGGCGTCCGCGTGCTGTCGCCGACCGCGCCGTTCACCGAGGGCCGGTCGTACGATGACGATGAATTGGTCAAGGCGATGGTGGTTCTCACTGACGGCGACAACGTCATGAGCGGCAGGACCAACGCCAACATGTCCACCTACAACACCTACGGCTACATCGCCGAAGGGCGATTCGGGATTACGCCGAACGGCGGTTACAACGGCGGCAACTACGGCGCGGTGCTGTCCAACCGCCTCGACGACAAGATGCCGGAGGTCTGCGACTACGCCAAAGATCAAGGCATCCGCGTCTATACGATCACGTTCCAGGTCCGCAGCGCGGCGACGCGGCGTCTCATGGAAGAGTGCGCCTCGACCGACGACGGCGGCGACCCGCTCTATTGGAACTCGCCCTCCAACAACGAGCTCGAGCAGACCTTCATGGAGATCGCCCGCGACCTCGTCGAGCTGCGGCTGACGAAGTAGGCGGCCGGATAGGGGCGAACCTGTGGGCGGAGCGCTTGCGGTCGGAGCCTGGCGAGGCTATCTCGCCGGTCCCGACCGCAAGCAGCCAGCAGCGCCCGACTCCTCATGCCGACCATCGCCCTCGTTCGCCACGGCCAGAGCGTCTGGAACCTCGAAAACCGCTTCACCGGTTGGGTCGACGTCGATCTGACCGAGCAGGGCGTCGCCGAGGCGACGGCGGCGGGCAGGCTGCTCGCGGCCACCGGCGTTGAGTTCGAGCTGGCCTACACCTCCGTCTTGAAGCGCGCGATCCGCACTCTCTGGCTGGCGCTCGAGCAGATGGACCGGGTCTATCTGCCGGTGATCAAGGATTGGCGGCTCAATGAGCGCCACTACGGCGGCCTGACGGGCCTCAACAAGGCCGAGACCGCCGAGAAGCACGGCGCCGACCAAGTGAAGATCTGGCGGCGCTCGTTCGATACGCCGCCTCCGCCGCTCGACCTCGACGACGAGCGTCATCCCCGCTTCGACCGCCGCTACAAGGGCTTGCCCGCCGAGGCCCTGCCGGCGACGGAGTCGCTCAAATCGACGCTCGACCGGGTGCTGCCTTACTGGGAGGCGGAAATGGCGCCGCAGGCGCGGGCCGGAAAGAACCTTGTCGTCGCCGCGCACGGCAATTCGCTGCGCGCCCTGGTTAAGCACCTCTTCGCCGTGCCTGACGCCGACATCGTCCAAGTCGAGATTCCCACGGGCAATCCGCTGCTGGTCGAGCTCGACGATGCGCTCGGGGTCAAAGAGGCGCGCTATCTCGACGCGGCTCGCGCGACGGAACTGCCTAAATCCTGACGCAGTGCTGGCGCTCTGAGGAGCGACAAATGAGCTGGACGGCGTCGCGGGGGCGGAGGCGGTCCGAAGGATGCAAATCTGGAAGAGAAGGCGGCTCGGATCCCGGTGGAAGAGCACATGACCATCTCAGCAACGCGCGACGACACGGTCTACATGGACCGCGCGCTCGAGCTGGCGAGAGGCCAGCTCGGCAAGGTCGCGCCTAACCCTGCAGTCGGCTGCGTCATCGTTCGGGACGGCGAAATCGTTGGCGAGGGCGCGACCGCCGAAGGGGGACGGCCCCACGCCGAAGAGATCGCGCTTGAGGCCGCCGGAAACCGCGCGCGCGGCGCGGTCGCTTATGTGTCGCTCGAGCCCTGCGCGGTGCGCTCTTCGGGCGATGATTCCTGCTCCGATCTGTTCGTGGCGGCGGGCGTCAAGCGCGTCGTCGTCGCCTGCGACGACCCGCACCCGTTCGCCGACGGCGATGGGTTGGCGCGGTTGCGCGCCGCAGGTGTTGAAGTGAAGGTCGGCGTCGGCCGACGCGAGGGCGAAGCGATCAACGCGGGCTTCTTCCTCGTCGTGCGCGAGGGCCGTCCGTTCGTCGCAATCGACGACGACAACGAGGCCTACGACGCCAAGCTCGCGCTTGATCCGGACACGGAACTGCTCGAGCAACTGCGCGCGCTCGCGAACCAGGGCTTCACCCGCGTCAACGCCGAACCGGACACGCCGCTCGCCGACGCGTTGAGGGCTGCCGGCCTGGTCGACTACGAGCCGGAGTAGGGCGCAGCAAAAAGCCGGAGCCCCGATGATCGGAGGCTCCGGCAGTCCTGCAGCAAGTACTGACTAGATTGCGACTTACGCCGCGTCGGCCGTATCCGGCTCGATCGTGGTCACACGTTTCGCCGGCTGCTCGCCTGCGATGGCGATCTTGCGCGGCTTCAGGCGCTCGGGAATCTCTCGCTCGAGGTCGATCGACAGGAGCCCGTTTTCGAGCCGCGCGCCGCGCACCTCGACGTGGTCGGCGAGTTGGAAGCGGCGCTCGAAAGCGCGCAGAGCGATGCCGTGATGGAGATACTTCCGCTCGGCCTCGTCGGTCTTACGGCCGCTGACGACCAAGGTGGAGTCGTTCACCTCGATGTCGATGTCGGCTTCGGAAAAGCCGGCCACGGCCAGTTCGATCCGGTAGGCGTTCTCGCCGGTTTCTTCAATGTTGAAAGGGGGATAGGTCGAGCCGCTGTCAAAGCGCGCGGCGGTGTTGAGAAGGTCGGAGACCCGGTCGATGCCCACGAGGGAGCCGTAGAGAGGGGAAAGGTCAAACGTACGCATGTGCACATCCTCCTTAAGAAGCGACGTGTGCGTCCAGGAGCGTTGCGAGCCTGGACATCCTCGCGCCGGCGCGCCCTTGCGCCGGTGGTTGGGAACCCGCTCAGGCAGCATTCCCGAGAGAAGATTTGGGATGCGGTTCGGAGCCTTTCAAGGGCCCTGGAGCGTTGCTGGAAACACCAGTCTCAGCTAAAGCC
>JASFUX010000222.1:0-5930 GCA_050050115.1 Maricaulaceae bacterium
CGCCCTCTCAACCATGAACCCGCCCTTGCAAACGCGAGCAGACTTGTTCGTAAAGCGGGAAAACGGATAGACCGGCCCTAGAACCCCGACGATGCGAGACCGCCGATGCCCTCCTACCCTGTCGCCCGCCCGAGACGTCTAAGGTCCAGCCCTTGGGTGCGCGCACTCGTGCGCGAAAGCAGACCTTCACGCGATGATCTGGTCTGGGCGATGGTTGTTTCCGATCGTGTCGACGGGCGCGAGCCGGTGCCGGCCATGCCCGGCGTGGACCGCCTGAGCGTCGCGGAAGCAGCCAAGGCGGCGAAGGAAGCGGTGGCGCTGGGCATTCCGGCGCTCGCGCTTTTTCCCAATGTCGATCCGGCGAAGAAAGACAATTTCGGATCCGAAGCCCTAAAGCCGGACAATCTCGTGGCCGTCGCCGTCAAGGCGATCAAGGACGCCGCGCCCGAGGTCGGCGTGATCACCGACGCCGCGCTCGATCCGTTCACCGATCATGGTCACGACGGCGTTCTGCGCGAAGGCGTAATCGTCAACGACGAAAGCGTCGCGCGACTAGCCGATGCTTCGGTGGTGCTCGCCGACGCCGGCGCGGACGTGATCGCGCCCTCGGACATGATGGACGGTCGGGTCGGCGCGATCCGCGCGGCGCTTGACGGCGCAGGCCATGAAGGCACGCCTATCCTCTCATATGCCGCAAAATATGCATCGGCCTTCTACGGCCCCTACCGCGAGGCCATCGGCACCGCGACTGCACTGCAGGGCGACAAGAAGACCTATCAGATGGATCCCGGCAACGCCGCCGAAGCGCTGCGCGAGGTGGGCCTCGATCTCGAAGAGGGCGCGGACATGGTGATGGTCAAGCCGGGCATGCCCTATCTCGACATCGTCCGCGCAGTCTCCGAGACGTTCGAGGTTCCGACGTTCGCCTTCCAGGTCTCGGGCGAGTACGCGATGCTCATGGCGGCGGCGCAAAACGGCTGGATCGACGAGGAGCGCGCCATTCTGGAGACGCTCTCCTGCTTTAAGCGCGCCGGCGCTGCGGGCGTTTTGACCTACTTCGCTCCACGCCTGGCGAAGATGCTCGACTAGCCTCGGCCGGTCAGGCGCGCCGCCAGGCTCGAGGTATCCCAGCGCCCGCCGCCCATCGCCTGAACGTCCGCATAGAACTGATCGACCAGCGCCGTCGTCGGCAGCCGCGATCCGTTCGCTCGCGCCTCTTCGAGTGCGATCCGCAGATCCTTGCGCATCCAGTCGACCGCGAAGCCGAAGTCGTACTCGTCCGCCGCCATCGTCTTTGCGCGATTGTCCATCTGCCAAGATTGAGCGGCGCCTTTGCCGATCGCGGTGAACACCAGCTCGGGGTCGAGCCCCGCCGCCTTGGCGAAAGCAACGCCCTCAGCGAGCCCGGCGAGCACGCCGGCGATGCAGATTTGATTGACTGCCTTAGTCAGCTGGCCAGCGCCCGCAGGCCCCATGTGAGTGACCGCTTTCGCGTAGGCGTTCATGATCAGCTCGGCTTTGGCGAGCGCCTCGGGCTCGCCGCCGCACATGATCGTCAGCTGACCGTTCTCCGCGCCGGCCTGCCCGCCCGAAACCGGAGCGTCGACGAAGCCGATCCCGCGCGCCCGCGCCTCGACGTCAAGCTCCCGTGCGATCGCCGGAGAGGCCGTCGTGTGATCGACCAGCGCTGCGCCTTTCGGCATGGCGTCGATCAACGGCGGGGCGACCTCGCGCAGGTCTTTGTCGTCCCCAACGCACATGAAGACGACCTCCGCGCCTTCAGCCGCTTCGGAAAGAGTGGCCGCCGCCGCGCCGCCGTGGGTCTTCGCCCATTGCGCCGCCTTGGCTTCCGTTCGGTTCCAAACCCGGACGTCGTGGCCGGCCTGGGCGAGGTGGCCGGCCATGGGGAACCCCATCACGCCGAGCCCAATGAAGGCTGTCTTGGCCATTTACCGTCCCTTTCCGTATCTCATGGATGCTTGGTAATGTGCCCCCGGCGCGGATTCCAGGGGGACGAGTTCGCGCATGCAACGCCGGACGCCAAAGGCGGCGCAGGATTGAAGGGGACGGACCATGAGATCATTCATCTTCGGCGCGCTTAGGCGCGTCCTGTTCGTCGTCATCATGCTGGTGTTCGTGTTCTCGCTGGCCGTCGGCTGGACGATGTGGCGCGTGCGCCTGTCAACCCCGCAGCTCTCCGGCCAGATCGAGCTTGCGGGCCTTGAAGGCCCTGCGGTGATCGCGCGCGACGAATACGGCGTGCCCCACATCTTCGCCTCGACCGAGGCGGACGTCTTCTTCGCGCTCGGCTACGCCCACGCGCAGGACCGCATGTTCCAGATGGAGCTGATCCGGCGCGCGGTCGAAGGCCGGCTTTCGGAAATGGTCCCTTCGTTCATCGGCGGCGAAGCGCTCGTGCGCGCCGACGCGCGTGCTCGGATTCAAGGCAATCACCTCGCCGCTCAGGACATCGCCGACCACCTCGGCCCCGACGTCCGCGCCGCGGTCGACGCCTACGCCGCCGGCGTCAACGCCCTCATCACGGCGCGGGGCTATACGCCGCCGCCCGAATTCGTGCTGCTGGGAACCAAGCCCGAGCCCTGGGACGCGGCTGACACCACTGCGGTGTGGGTCTATATGACCGCCGACCTCGCAGACGGCCTCGGCGACGAAATGGAGAACGCTCAGCTGGCGAACGTTCTGAGCCCTGCTCAGCGTGCGCAGTTCGTCGGCGGCTATCCGCCGTTCGGAGAACGCAGCTTGGCGATGGCCGACATCGCCGCCGCGACCCCGGGGATATCTCCTCCCCAGCCGCTCAATGAAGCGCCCGACGCGATCGAGCTTCCTTCCGACGCGGCCGACACCAGCGTGGAGACCGAACCTGGGCCCGGCTCGAACAACTGGGTAGTCAACGGCGAGCACACCAACACCGGACTGCCGCTCCTCGCCAATGATCCCCATCTCGGCCTCGGCGCGCCCAGCGTCTGGTACCTGGTGCGCCTGGCTTTGCCCGAGGGCGAGGTTGTGGGAGTGACCGTGCCCGGCGCGCCGCTCGTGGTGCTGGGACGGAACGATCGGATCGCCTGGGGGTTCACCAACACTGGCTACGACGTGGGCGACTATGTGCAGCCCGAGGGCGGCGCCGACGTAACCGCCGAGCGCGACGAGGTGATCAAGGTTCGATACGGCGACGACGTCACGGTTCAAGTCCGCGAAGCCGCCGAAGGCGTGGTGCTTGATCCCGCCTATTTCACCTTAGGCGCCTTCTCGGGCGACGTTGTTCTGCGCACGACGACGGACGATCGGGCGAACGCCTCGCCGCAGGCGACCTACGACATGATGAGAGCCCGCGACTGGAACGATTTCGTCGAGGCCGGCCGTACTTACGTCGCGCCGATGCAGAACATGATCTACGCCGACGTGGACGGAAACATCGGCTACATGTCGCCCGGACGCATGCCGACCCGCAATGAAGCCGGCGACTGGACCGGCGAGGTTCCCTTCGACGCGCTGCCGCGCGTGCTCAACCCGGCCTCGGGCATGATTGCGACGGCCAACAACGAGATCGTGCCGGACGAGTATCCTTACGCGCTCGACGGCGAATTTTCCGTCTACCGCGTCATGCGGATACATGAGCGGCTTGGCGAGACCTCGCTGCACGACATCGACACCTTCCGCTCGATCCAGCTCGACGTCACCTCCAGCCTGGCGCGGCGGTTGCTGCCCAGCATCGCGCGCGGCGCGCCGTCGACGGACGAAGGCGCGGCGATCAAACAGATGCTCGTCGACTGGGACGGTGAAATGTCGATGTCGAGCGCCGAAGCCCTCGCCTACGCCGTCTGGTTCGAAGCGATGCATCCGGCGCTCTACGCCGATGAGCTGGGCCCCTCCTTCGACCAGTTCGACTATGCGCACCGGGTGTTCCTGGACCGCGTTCTGTCAGGGGAGTGGTCGCAGTGGTGCGATGACGTCTCGACCGAAAGCCAGCGCGAAACCTGCCCTGAAGCCATCGGCGCGGCGCTTGATGCGGCGGGCGCGACGCTGATTTCCCGGTATGGCCCCGATCCAGCCGATTGGCATTGGGGCGAAGCGCATCCGGCGGTGTTCGATCACCCGCTGATGACCCGCATGCCGCTTCTCAACCGCTGGTTCGACGTCCGGGCGCCCCACGGCGGGGACGGCTCGACGGTCAATGTCGGCCATTTCAACTTCGGCGGCGAGGAATACGGCGCCTATCACGGCGCCTCCTACCGGGCGATCTATGATCTCTCCGACCTCGACGCATCGCTCTACATGCATGCGCCGGGGCAATCGGGCCATC
Organism: Maricaulaceae bacterium; assembly: GCA_050050115.1. Lineage (GTDB taxonomy): Bacteria > Pseudomonadota > Alphaproteobacteria > Caulobacterales > Maricaulaceae > JASFUX01. Next base: position 4,322 of record JASFUX010000222.1, read on the forward strand.
CCCTCTCGCCGCATTATCGCGATCTGGCCCCGCTCTGGTCGGCCGGGGACTACATCAAGGTCGACACCGCATGGGACCTCGAAGCGCCGCCCCCGGGCATGCGAATCCTCGAGCTGACGCCCACGGAATAAGACCTCAGGCAACCAGTTCTTAATCACGATCGGCTTTGATGGTGCGCTGAGTATTAAGCGTGCGGGGACGATCCGTGGCGGCGAACAGCGAACGGCCGATCATCATCAAGAAGATCAAGAAAGGCGGCCACGGCCACCACGGCGGCGCGTGGAAGGTCGCCTACGCCGACTTCGTCACGGCGATGATGGCCTTCTTCCTTCTGATGTGGCTGATCAATACGACGACGCCGGAGCAAAAGCGCGGCATCGCCGACTATTTCGCTCCCGCGTCCGTCAGCGCCTCGACGTCCGGCTCGGGCTCGATCCTCGGGGGCACCGCCTTGGGCCAGGACGGGGTGCAGGGCCGCGGCACCTCCTCCGTCATCGAACGTCTCTCCCCGACCACGCGTGAGGACGTGATGGCCCGCGAAGACACCTCGAGCGGCCAGCAACCGACCGAGGAGATTTCGCAAGACGCCATGACCGCGGCCATGTCCCGGCGCGAGGACGCGATGTTCCAAAGCGCCGAGATGTCGCTGCGTCAGGCGCTGCAGGACATGCCCGAGCTGGCCGAACTCTCCAAGCACGTCCTGATCGACATCACGCCCGAGGGCCTGCGCATCCAGCTGGTCGACGAGGAAGGTCGGCCGATGTTCGAACCGGGCTCGGCGCAGCCTACCGATCGCGCGATGACGCTGCTGCGCGCCGTCGGTCAGGTGGTCGCAACCCTGCCCAACCGGGTGACCATCTCCGGACACACCGACGCCGCGCCGTCCACCGTCGCGGGCTACTCAAACTGGGAGCTGTCGGCCGACCGGTCCAACGCGACGCGAAGGGTCCTCGAAGACGTCGCGCTCGATGCCGACCGGATCTACCAGGTCAGCGGGAAAGCCGGCTCCGAGCCGCTCTATCCGGACGACCCCTACCTTCCCGGCAACCGCCGCATCTCGATCGTGCTTCTGCGCGAGGCGCCGGTGCTGCCGCCTGATCACCGGCTCTAGCCTCCTTCCGCGCTGAACCGTCCGGCGCACCGCCCTTGCCTCCGGCGCGCGAGTGCGTGATAGCCTCACCGGCTTGCGCGCTGGCGCGCGTGTCCGCTGCGGGGCGCCCAACCAATGAGCGACAATCTGATCGCCATACTCGAGATGTGGGCCGTATTCGGCCTCATCGCGGCGGCGGTCGTGCTCTATTTCCGCGAAACCTTCCCCATGCCGGCGATCTCGATCTCGGTGATCGCCGGCCTGCTGGTCTTCTTCCATCTCGCGCCGCCGCCGCCGAACCAGCCCGACTTCGCCCATCCCCATCTGCTGCAGGGCTTCGCCAACCCGGCTCTGGTCACCATCATGGCGCTTCTGGTGGTCGGCCAAGGCATGTTCCAGACCGGCGCGACCGAGGGTCCGGCCCGCCGGCTCGCCAGCTGGTCGGACCGCGCGCCGCGGCTGACGATGCTGGGGCTGTTCCTGATCGTCTTCGTGATCAGCGCGTTTCTGAACAACACA
>JASFUX010000223.1:0-5920 GCA_050050115.1 Maricaulaceae bacterium
CCCGACGCTTCGGGCCGTCAGCGGCCGGAGGAAACCCCGGGCTCTGACTTCGATCTGCCCGCCGACATGGTGGTGTTCGCCCTCGGCTTCGACGCCGAGGAGACGCCCAAGCTGTTCGATCTGCCCGAGCTGGCGGTCAACCGCTGGGGCGCGCTCAAGGTCGAGCCCTACGGCCGCGGCTGGACCTTGGACGAGGGCGCGGGGCTGACCAACTTGGCCGGCGTCTTCGCGGCCGGGGACATCGTGCGCGGCGCCTCGCTCGTCGTGCGCGCTTTGAAGGACGGCCTCGACGCCGCCGATCAGATCCACGCTTGGCTTGTCGCCGAGGCCGCCAACGCCGCCCGCAGCGCGGCCGAGTGAGTTCGCCATGAAAGACTTCGACCAGACGCCCGCCTTCCGTGCGCCTTCGAGCGCGTTCGATGCTGACGCGGCTCGTTCGCGGCTGATCGAGGCGAACGCTTACGACCCCGAGCACGAGCACGCCGCCTGCGGCGTCGGCCTTGTCGCTTCGGTCGACGGCACGCCGCGGCGCGACGTCATCGAGCTGGCGCTCGCCGCCTTGAAGGCCGTCTGGCACCGCGGGGCGGTCGACGCGGACGGCAAGACCGGGGACGGCGCGGGCATCCGCGTCGACGTGCCCCAGGAGTTCTTCCGCGCCCAGGTCGAGCGCACCGGCCATACGCCGGGCTCCGAGCCGATCTGCGTGGGCATGATCTTCCTGCCGCGCACGGACATCTTCGCTCAGGAACGCGCCCGCACCATCGTCGAGAGCGAGGTGCTGCGCGCGGGCTTTTACATCTACGGCTGGCGCCAGCCGCCGGTGCGTCCCGACGTGATCGGCGAGAAGGCCAACGCCACGCGCCCCGAGATCGAGCAGATCCTGTTCTCCGACGCTCACGGACGATCGGCCGCCGAGCTCGACAGGACGCTCTACGTCGCTCGCCGGCGGATCGAGCGGCGTGCGCTCGAGCAGGGGGTGCCGCAGTTCTACGTCTGCTCGATGTCGCCCAAGACGCTGATCTACAAGGGCATGTTCCTCGCCGAGCAGACCGAGGCCTTTTATCCCGACCTCGTCGATCCGGCGTTCGTCTCGGCCGCGGCGATTTTCCACCAGCGCTATTCGACCAACACCTTCCCCGAATGGCGCCTCGCCCAGCCGTTCCGGATGCTCGCCCACAACGGCGAGATCAATACTCTGAAGGGCAACGTCAACTGGATGACGAGCCACGAGATCGGCCTCGCCGACGACGCGTTCGGCGAGAACGCCAAGCACGTGCGCCCGATCATCCAGCCCGGCAGCTCTGACTCCGCCGCGCTCGATCAGGTGTTCGAAGCGCTCGTGCGCGGGGGTCGCGACGCCCCGCTCGCCAAGGCGATCATGATCCCCGAAGCGCGCGGCGGCGGGGACGGCGACTCAAAAGACTCCTGGCGCGACTTCTTTTCCTACACCAACGCGGTGATGGAACCCTGGGACGGTCCGGCTGCGATCGCGGCCTGCGACGGGCGCTGGGCGATCGCCGGGGCGGACCGCAACGGCCTCAGGCCCCTGCGCTGGGCGCTGTCGGACGACGGCATTCTCGCGGTCGGCTCGGAAGCGGGCATGTGTCCGATTGCGGACGAACGCATCGCGCGCCGCGGCGCGGTCGAGCCCGGCCGGATGATCGGCGTCGACCTCGAGAAGGGCAAGTTCTACGACGACCACGAGCTGCTCGATCTCATCTCCGAGCGCCGCGACTACGCCAAGTGGGCCTCGGCGGTCGAGGACATCACCTTTAAGGTCGGCAAGGGTCCCGAAGAGCGGCTTTTCGACGACGCCGAGACGCTTCAGCGACTACGCGCCGCCGGCGCGACGCGCGAGGACCTCGAGATGGTCCTTGCGCCGATGATCGACACCTCGAAAGAAGCCATCGGCTCGATGGGCGACGACACGCCGCTGGCGGTGCTGTCTCAGCGCTATCGGCCGCTTGCGCATTTCTTCCGGCAGAACTTTTCGCAGGTGACCAACCCGCCGATCGACCCGCTGCGCGAGACGCGGGTGATGAGCCTCAACACGCGCTTTCGGAACCTCGGCGCCATTCGCGCCGAGGACGGACCGCTCCAGCAGATCTACATGCTCGACAGCCCTATCCTGACGAACGGGATGTACGACCGGCTCTGCTCTTTCATGGAGAACGAGACCCGGGTGATCGACTGCACCTTCGAGCGTCCTGAGACGCCGGGGCAGGGCGAGGGGCTGCGCGCCTGCATCGACCGGATCAAGGACGACGCCGCGCGCGCCGTGCTCGCCGGGGCGACCCACCTGGTGCTCTCGGACGAAGGTCAGGGCCCGGGCCGGCTGCCCGCGCCGATGATCCTTGCGGTCGCGGGCGCGCACCGCCGGCTGCTCGAAACCGGTCTGCGGGCCAAGTGCGCGATCACCGTGCGCGCGGCGGAGTGCTTCGATTCCCACGCTTGCGCCGTGCTCATCGGCGCGGGCGCGACCTGCGTCAGTCCTTACATGGCCTTCGAGGCGGCGAACGAACGCTGCGCGCGGGGCCTGCACGAGGGCGTCTCGGTGAACGAGGGTGCGCTGGCGGTGAAGACCGCGCTCGACGGCGGGCTCTTGAAGATCATCTCCAAGATGGGGATCTCGGTGATCTCGTCCTATCGGGGCGGCGCCAACTTTGAGGCCCTGGGCCTGTCGCGCACCCTGGTCGAAGAGTTCTTCCCCGGCATGCCCAGCCGCATCTCCGGCATCGGCGTGCCCGGTCTCGAGATGAAGATCGCTGAGCTCAACGAGCAGTCCTGGCGCACTCATGGACTGCTGCCGGTCGGCGGCTTCTTCAAGTGGCGCGCCAAAGGCGAGACCCATGCGCTCGAGGCGCGCGCCGTCGCTGCGTTGCAGGACGCCGTGCGCGAGCGCGATCCGTCCGCATACCGCGCCTATCTCGACGCGTTGTCGGATCGTCCGCCGGTGGAGCTGCGCGACCTGCTCGAATTGAAGCCCCTGGGCGAGCCGGTCTCGCTGTCCAAGGTCGAAAGCCCTTCGCGGATCTATCGCCGCTTCAATACGCCGGGCATGTCGCTGGGCGCCCTGAGTCCTGAGGCGCACGGCGCGCTCAACATCGCGATGAATCGCCTGGGCGCGCGCTCGGTCTCGGGCGAGGGCGGCGAGGATCCGGAGCGCTATCTGCCCCGGCCGAACGGCGACAACGCGAATTCCGCGGTCAAGCAGATCGCCTCGGGCCGCTTCGGCGTCACGGCGGGTTATCTGAACCAGTGCCGCGAGATCGAGATCAAGGTCGCCCAGGGCGCCAAGCCTGGCGAGGGCGGTCAGCTGCCTGGCTTCAAGGTCACCGAGTTCATCGCCAAGATGCGGCACTCGACCCCCGGCGTGATGTTGATCAGCCCGCCGCCGCACCACGACATCTACTCGATCGAAGACCTCGCGCAGCTGATCTACGACCTCAAGCAGATCAACCCGATCGCGCGGGTGACGGTGAAGCTCGTCTCCGCGGCGGGCGTGGGCACGATCGCGGCCGGCGTCGCCAAGGCCAAGGCGGACGTGATCTTGATCTCCGGCCACGTCGGCGGCACGGGCGCGAGCCCGCTGACCTCGATCAAGCACGCCGGCGCGCCTTGGGAGATCGGCCTTTCCGAAGCGCATCAGATTCTGTCCCTGAACGGACTGCGAGACGACGTGGTGCTGCGCACCGACGGCGGCATCCGCACGGGGCGCGACGTGGTGATCGCGGCGATGCTCGGCGCGCAGGAGTTCGGCGTCGGCACCATCTCGCTCGTCGCCATGGGCTGTCTGATGGTGCGCCAGTGCCATTCGAACACCTGTCCCGTCGGCGTCTGCACCCAGGACGAGGCGCTGCGTCAACGTTTCGTCGGCGCGCCCGAGCATGTGGTCAACCTGATGAACTTCCTCGCCGAGGACGTGCGCGAGATCCTCGCCAGCCTCGGCGCGCGCTCGCTCGAGGACGTGGTCGGGCGGACCGATCTGCTGGCTCAGGTCTCGCGCGGCGCCGATCACCTCGATGACCTCGACCTCAACCCGTTGATGGTCCGCGTCGATCCCGACTGGCGCTCGAATTGGGCCGAGCGGCGTGTCAACCCGACCCCCAGTCTCGATGAAGAAGAGATCGTCCGCGACGCGGCGCCCGCGCTCGAGCGCGGCGCAAAGGTGAGCCTGTCGTACACGGTGCAGAACACCCATCGCTCGATCGGCGCGCGGCTGTCCTCGCACATCGTCAAGCGCTTCGGCGAGGAAGGCGGCCCGGACGGGTTGATCACCGTTTCGTTGCGCGGCTCGGCCGGCCAGTCTTTCGGCGCCTTCGCAGCGAAGGGCCTCAGGCTCGAGCTTGAAGGCGAGGCGAACGACTATGTCGGCAAGGGTCTGTCGGGCGGCGTCATCGTCGTCGGTCGCCGCCGGCGCTCGGGCGGACCCCTCGATGAGGCGATCATCGGCAACACCTGCCTTTACGGGGCGACCTCGGGCGCGCTGTTCGCGGCCGGCCGGGCCGGCGAGCGCTTCGCGGTGCGCAACTCCGGCGTTCTGACGGTCGTCGAGGGCTGCAGCGCCAACGGCTGCGAATATATGACCGGCGGGATCGCGGTGATCCTGGGCCGCATCGGGGCGAACTTCGCCGCGGGCATGACCGGCGGCGAGGCCTTCGTCTACGACCCTCGGCAGATGCTCGACTCGGTGCTCAACGCGGACTCGGTCTTGACCGGCGTCTTCGCCGACGAGGCCGCCGAGGAGCGCTGCCGCAACCTGATCGAGCGTCACGCCAAGGAGACGGGCTCCGAACTCGCCGCCAAGCTGCTCGACAACTGGGCGGTCGAGCGCGGACGCTTCGTCCACGTCGTACCCAAGGAGATCGCGGCGCGCGAAGGCATCGTGATGAAGGGCGCAGCGTAGGGGGAGCAAAGTCCCGGCGCCGCCGCTATTTGAACACCACCGTCCGGGCGCCGTTCAAGAGGATGCGGTGCGTCGCGTGCCATTTGACCGCACGCGCGAGGACCCGGCGCTCGATGTCCTGGCCGACCTCCATCAGCTGACTGGGCGAGAGCGCGTGGTCGACGCGCTCGACGTCCTGTTCGATGATCGGGCCTTCGTCGAGCTCCGAGGTCACGTAGTGGGCCGTCGCGCCGATGATCTTCACCCCGCGCCGATGGGCCTGGTGATAGGGCCGCGCGCCCTTGAAGCCGGGCAGGAACGAGTGGTGGATGTTGATGCACCGCCCGGCCAGCTTCGCCGCGAGCCCGTCCGAGAGCACCTGCATGTAGCGCGCAAGCACGACCAGCTCGGCGTCGTAGCTCTGCACGAGACGGTAGAACTCGGTTTCGGCTTCGAGCTTGGTCTGCTTCGTGATCGGAACATGATGGAACGGAAGCCCGCGCCACTCGGTCATCTCGCGCAGAGCCTCGTGGTTGGAGACCACGGCCTTGATCTCGATCGGCAGCCCGCCGCTGGCCCAGCGGTGCAGGAGATCGTTGAGGCAATGTCCTGACTGCGAGGCGGCGATCACCACCTTCATCTTCGCCGCCGCGTCGACGAGGTCCCAGTCCATCTCAAAGCGCTCGGCGACCGGCTCGTAGGCGGCGCGGACCGCGACGATGTCGAGCGGCGCGTCGGCGTTCGTCGAGCGGAAGACGATGCGGGAGAAGAAGGTGGTGGTGTCCGGGTCGGAGTAGGCGGCGACCTCTTCGACGAAGGCGCCGTGCTCGAACAGCAACGTCGTCACCGCCGCCTGCAGGCCGGCGACGTCCGGACAGGCGTACTTCAAAATCCAGCGGTCGCTGTTTCCCGCGGGCGTGGTCATCGGCGCTTCCGAGGCTTGGTCTTCGTTCGGCGCTTGCTTAAACGCGCCTCGCCTCGGCGTCCAGCGCCGGCGCCCGGAGGCGGCTCACACCGTCCAGTGGTCCTCGCCGT
>JASFUX010000224.1:0-5909 GCA_050050115.1 Maricaulaceae bacterium
GTCCTGGAGCTTGACCGCCGAAGAAGACGGCGAGAGCTACGACGTGCTGTTCTTCTGCTCGGCGTCGGTCGCGGCGAACCGCGTGGCGGGCGACCTGCAGTACGAAGGCATCCTCGAAGCCTATGAGCACACGTTCGAATGGGCGCGCGAGCAGAGCCCCGACATCTTCCTGATCAACCACCCCGAGTTCGTCGGTCTCTTGGACCGCGCGGAGCGCGCTGAGACCGAGGGCGTGGCGGCGTACCTGAACGGGGAAGATTTCGAGCCATTCATGGAATCCGCCGAAGCGGCCTTCCATCAGGCGGTGGCGACGCAGGAAGCGGCGCTGGCGGCGGAGAACTAAGCCTCCGCCTTCGCCGTCGGCAGCACATAGTCCTTGTACTCGGCCCTAAGCGCCTTCTTGTCGAGCTTGCCGGTCGCGGTGTGCGGCAACTCGGCGACGAAGACCACGTCGTCGGGCGTCCACCACTTGGCGATCTTGCCTTCGAGGAAGCCGAGGACCTCCTCCTTGCTCGGCGCCGCGCCGTCGCGCGCGACGGCGAAGAGCACCGGCCGCTCGTCCCACTTCGGGTGCGGCATGCCGATGACGCAGGTCTCCGTCAACTGAGGATGGCCGACGGCGATGTTCTCGATGTCGATCGTCGAGATCCACTCCCCGCCCGATTTGACCACGTCCTTGGTCCGGTCGACGATCTGCATCGAGCCGCCCTCATCGATGGTGGCCACGTCGCCGGTGTCGAACCAGCCTTCCTTGTCGAGCACCTGCCCGCCTGCGCCCTTGAAGTAGGCCTTGGCGATCGAGGGGCCGCGCACCTGCAGCCGACCGTAAGTCTTGCCGTCGTGCGGCAGAGCCTTGTCCGCGTCGTCGACGATGCGCATCTCGACCGTGAACGCCGCCGGACCCTGCTTAAGCTTATAGGCGATCGTCTCTTCGAGCGGGCGGTTGCGCTCGTTCGGAGGCAGGCGCGAGACCGTGCCCAGCGGACTCATCTCGGTCATCCCCCAGGCGTGGACGACCTCCACCCCGTAGTCGCCTTCGAAGGTGCGGATCATCGCCTCGGGCGCGGCCGAGCCGCCGATCACCACGCGGTTCAAATGCGGGACCTGCAGGTTGTTCGCGCGCAGATGCTCAAGCAGCATCAGCCACACCGTCGGCACGCCGGCCGACATGGTCACCTTATACTTGTCGAGCAGCTCATAGACCGAAGCGCCGTCCATCTTGTCGCCGGGGAAGACCAGCGTCGCGCCGGTCAACGGCGCGGAGAAGGAATGCCCCCACGCGTTGGCGTGAAACAGCGGCACGATCGGCATCGCGACTTCGCCCGCGTTGAGCGCAAGCGCATCATCGAGCGACGTGACGAGCGCATGGATGACGTTCGAGCGGTGCGAATAGAGCACGCCCTTGGGGTCGCCCGTCGTGCCCGAGGTGTAGCACAGTCCGCACGCGGTATTTTCGTCGAAACCGCCCCATTTGACGTCCCCGTCGCCTTCCGCGACGAGGTCTTCATAGCAATGAACGTGCTTGAGCGACGTCTGCGGCATGTGCTCGCGATCGGTCAGGATGATGAAGCCCTTGACCGACTTCAATTGCTTTTGGATCTGCTCGAGCAGCGGCACGAAGGTGAGATCAGTGAAGAGGTAGCGGTCCTCGGCGTGGTTGGCGATCCAGGCGATCTGCTCGGGGAACAGCCGCGGGTTCAGGGTGTGATAGATCGCGCCAAGCCCGCAGATGGCGTACCAGGCCTCAAGGTGACGATGCGTATTCCATGCGAGCGTCGCGATCCGGTCGCCGGGCTTGACCTTGAGCTTGCGATGCAGCGTCGAGGAGAGCTTGCGCGCGCGATCGTAGACTTCGCCGTAGGTCGACTCGACGATGGGGCCTTCGATGGTGCGCGAGATGACTGGCCGGTTGGGCCACTTGTACTTGGCGTGCTCGAGAATCTTGTCGCAGGTCAGCGGCCAGTCCTGCATCAACCCCAGCATGTCGTACCTCCCCGACGTGTAATTTTGCGTGCAATGTCTGGCGCTTATGGTGCGCGTTCGAGCGCGGGAACGCAATCGGGGGCCTGGCTCGCCCTAGCGCCGCTTAGCCGCGCACGGCCGGCTCGGCTACACTGCCCGGCGATTGAGCAGCCGCCGCCGAACCGAGCATCCACATGACCGAAGACGTCACCTACGATAGCTACCTCGCGCTCGACCGCCTGCTGGGAGCGCAGAACCCGCAGAGCGGCCGACATGACGAGATGCTGTTCATCATCGTTCATCAGACGACCGAGCTGTGGCTTAAGCAGATCCTGCACGAGCTGCGCGCCGCCCAAACGCTGATCGGCGCCGGCGACGTCGAACCGGCGCTCAAGGCGCTCGCGCGCGTCTCACGCATCCAGTTCCTGATCACTCAGTCGTGGGATCCGCTCTCGACCCTGACCCCGCCCGACTATCTCACCTTCCGCGGCGAGCTTGGGACCGGGTCGGGCTTTCAATCGCTGCAGTTCAGGCTGCTCGAGTTCGTGCTGGGCCTGAAGAACGCGGCGCATCTGGGCTCGTTCGAGGAAGGGTCACCGGCGCGCGCACGTCTTGCCCAGGCGCTCGTCGCGCCTTCGCTCTACGACACGGCTATCGCCCGTCTCGACGCGGCCGGCGTCGCCGTGCCCGCGCATGTGCTCGCGCGCGATGTCGCCCAGCCCTACAAGCCGGACGAAGGCGTTGAAGCGGCGTGGCTGACAGTCTACCGCGACCCCGAGGCGCACTGGGAGCTTTATGCGCTGGCCGAGAAGCTGGTCGACCTCGAGGACTCCTTTCGCCAGTGGCGGTTCCGGCACCTGACGACTGTCGAGCGGGTCATCGGCCGCAAGCGCGGCACCGGCGGCACTTCCGGCGTCGACTATCTCGCCACGGGGCTCGACCGCTGGTGCTTCCCCGAGCTGTGGTCGCTGCGGACCAAGCTCTAGCGATGAGCTACAAGCGCCTCTTCTCTCGCTCTATCAACGCCTCACCCGCGCGCCTGCACGCCGCAGCGCACAGCCACCATCTCTGGCCCGACGCCGCCTTCGAAGGCCACGCCGAAGCCGCCGACGACGCCGCCCGCCTCGCCGACCGCAAATGGGACAAGGTGACCGACGAGATCGTCCCAGCCGCTCGCGCCGAGGTCGCCGCTGAGCTCAACGTCGGAAACGGCGACACGATCGCCTTCGCGCCAAACACCCACGAGTTCGTCGTGCGCCTGCGCTCTTGTTTCCCGGCAGACAAGCCCGTCCGTATCCTGACGACGGACGGCGAATTTCACAGCTTCTCCCGCCAGCTTGCGCGCTGGGAGGAAGCGGAAAGCGTTGTCGCGACGCGCGTGCCGGTCGAGCCGTTCGACAGCTTTGCCGACCGGATTCTAGAAGCGATCGCGGCGGAGCCGTTCGACTGGGTGTTCGTCAGTCACGTGTTCTTCGCCTCGGGCTGCGTGTTCGACCGCCTGAACGACCTCGCCGCCGCGCTGGGCGACCGGCCCGACTGCCTCGTCATCGACGGCTATCACGGCTTCATGGCGATCGAGACCGACTTCGCGCCGATCGCGTCGCGCGCCTTCTATCTCGCCGGCGGCTACAAGTATGCGATGTCCGGCGAGGGCGTCTGCTTCCTGCATGCGCCGCGGGGATTCTGTCCACGACCGGAAAACACCGGCTGGTTCGCCGCCTTCGACGCGCTCGAGGCCGAACAGGACGGCCGGGTCGGCTACGCCGAGACCGCCGCGCGTTTCGCCGGAGCGACCTATGATCCCTCAGGCCTCTACCGCTTCCTCGCCGTGCGCCGGATGCTCGCCGCCGAGGGGCTGACCACGGCGCGCATCAGCGCCCACGTACGCCCCTTACTTGATCAGCTCGCCGAAGAGATCGCCGCAGGCCGCGCCGGCCATCTCGCCGACGCCGAGTTGCTCGCCGTGCGCGGCGACGGCCCCGCCGCGCGGTTCCTCGCCTACCGCCACCCGGACGCGCCTGAGTGGACCCGCCGGCTCGCCGAAGCAGGCATTGTCACGGACGCGCGCGGCGACGTGATCCGCTTCGGCCTGGGGCTCTATCACGACCCCGAAGACGTCGACCGGCTGGTCGAGACCTGCGCAACGGCGTGCGGGTAAGCATCACTTCGGCGGCGCGCGGGGTGCGCGATCGGCGCGCAGGGAGAACGATCCGTCGCGCCAGGATGATTGCCGGAACTCTCCTGACGGCTTAGTTTTGGCCAACGCCGCGGTTTCGCGGCGTGAACGCAGCTTGGGAGGAACCGGTGGCACGCACTATCGCACTCGCGTTCGGCGCCGCCTTGATCGCGGCGCCAGTCGCGTCGGTCGCGCAGGACTATGACGTTCCCGACAACGGCTTCGGCCAGCCCGACGTCTCCGGCTTCTGGAGCAACGTGACGATCACGCCGTTTACGCGGCCGAGGGAACTTGGAGACCGTCTGGTTCACACGCCGGAAGAGGTCGCCGAGCTTGAAGGCCGCATCGAGATCGAAAGAGCCGAGTCCAACCAGCCGACCGATCCGAACGCGCCGGCGGAGTTTGAACACGAGCTCAGCGTCGAGCTGCGGCCGGAGTTCGCTGCAGGCGGCGGCGACGTGGGCGGCTATAACTACTTCTGGCTCGATCCGGGCGATCGGCTGATGCGCGTCAATGGCGAGCCGCGCACGTCCATCCTGACGACGCCGGACGGGCAGATTCCGTCGCGGATCGAAGGCGCGCCGCGCGGCGGCTTCGGCGGTCGCGGCGGAGCACGGGGCTATGTCGGCTACGAGGTCCGGTCCTACAGCGACCGCTGCATCGTCGGCTTTGGTCGCAACCTCGGCCCGCCGATGCTGGAGAACGGCTTTTACAACAACAACTACCAGATCGTTCAGGCGCCTGATCACGTGGTGATCTTGACCGAGATGATCCACGACACGCGGGTCGTGCGCCTTGACGACGAGCACCGCGTCGACGACGTGCGGCCGTGGTTCGGCGACTCGATCGGCTGGTACGAAGGCGACACGCTGGTCGTCGAGACCACGCACATCCCCGAGCGCCAAGCCCTTTACGGGTCGTGGGAGAACCTCACCGTCACCGAACGCTTCACGCGGGCCGGCGAGGACCGGCTCCACTACGCGTTCACGATCGACGACCCGACGGTCTGGGCCGAGCCCTGGGGCGGCGAGTACGAGTTCAGCGCTTTGGGCGACGTGGTCTACGAGTACGCCTGCCACGAGGGCAACTACGCCCTGCCCGGCATCCTGCGCGCATCGATCGCAGACGCCGAGGCGCGCGAGGCTGATGCTTCCAACGCCGGCGACTGAACGTCGGCGCGTTCACCGAACGCAGCTTTGATTTGACTTGAGACTTTCTCTCCCGCGCGAGCGGGGGAGAAAGCTGTGTCCGACAGCGGCCATTCACGCCAGCTCGCCGCGCCTCTTCCCATCACGCGGTTCGGCCTGTTTACTCCGTATCGCCGAAACGCGAGCGCGACCAACGCGCCGCACCTTAGAGGGGACGTCACGATGAAACTCACGCGAACAGCGCCGCTGGCCGGACTAGCCATACTCGCCACGGCGTGCGCCACGGAGCCTGACGGCGGCGCGGCTGCCGGGCCGGCGTTCGGGCGCGCCGGCGGGGAAACCGCGCGGCATCAGGCGGCGAGCGCTGCGGCGAGCCGAGGCGTGGCGATCTGCAGCGGGCTTTGGAGCGGCGGGCAAAGCATGGAGATGATCGAGGCCGTCAGCGGAACGAGCGCCCCGAGCGACGCGTGGGCGATCGACGTCGATGAGGAGAACCGCGTCGTTTCAGTCCGCTACGACGAGGCCATGCCGCCGCGGCTCGTGGCCTGGCGGCCGGTGCTCGGCTGCGTGCAGGCGCCGCCGGGCGCGATGCTGTCTGATTTGGCGTCTTACCCCGCAGTGCG
>JASFUX010000225.1:0-5894 GCA_050050115.1 Maricaulaceae bacterium
CGACGTCCGCGTGGTCTCTTCAACCTCGAAAGATCTGTCGACGGAGATCGCCGAAGGCCGATTCCGCGAGGACCTCTATCACCGCCTGAACGTGGTGCCGCTGCGTGTGCCGCCGCTGAGCGAACGGCGTGAGGACATTCCGCTTCTGGTCGATCACTTCATCCGGCGGCTGGCGGAAAGCTCCGGGCTGTCCGAACGCAAGATCGGCGAGGACGCTATGGCGGCGCTGCAGGCGCACGACTGGCCGGGCAATGTCCGTCAGCTGCGCAACAACGTCGAGCGCCTGCTGATCCTCGCCGGCGGTGAGCCGGACGAGCCGATCTCGCTCGACAACCTGCCCGCCGAAGTCGTCGGCGCGGGCTCGACTGACGCCGCGGCGCCGTCCGAACGGCTGATCTCGCTGTCGCTGCGCGACGCGCGCGAGCGCTTCGAGCGGGAGTATCTGACCGCTCAAATCAATCGCTTTGGCGGCAACATCTCCCGGACGGCGGCCTTCATCGGCATGGAGCGCTCGGCGCTACACCGGAAACTCAAGTCGCTCGGGGTCACCAGCGCGGCGAAATCGACGACGACGGCGTAGGAGCTTCTGCGCGGAATAAACTGGCGCAAAATCAAAGAGTTGAGATCGAAACCGGCACAGCCGCCCGCGCGGCGCGCCGGTTTGTCGCCTCGTGCGCAATCATGAGACTCTCACTACCTAGAAGACGCGGCGAGGCCCCTCAGGGCCGCGGGCGGCGGGACGAACGATGCGTGTGATCATCTGCGGAGCAGGCCGGGTCGGCTACGGCATTGCGCGCGAGCTCGCCAACGAGCGCAACGCGGTGACCGTCGTCGACGTCTCGCCTCGTCTCATCGACCAGATCACGACCAAGCTCGACGTGCGCGGCGTCGTCGGTCACGGCTCGCACCCAAGCGTGCTCGAGCAGGCCGGCGCGGGCGATGCGGAGATGATCATCGCGGTTACATATTCCGACGAGATCAACATGGTGGCCTGCCAGGTCGCGCATTCAGTCTTCGACGTGCCGACCAAGATCGCGCGCGTACGCTCACAGAATTATCTCGACCCCGCCTGGCGCGACCTCTTCTCGCAAAACCACATGCCGATCGACGTAGTGATCTCGCCCGAGCTCGAGGTCTCCCGCGCGATCATGCGCCGGTTGGAGACGCCAGGGGCCTTCGACACGATGCCGTTCGCCGACGGCCGCGTGCTCGTGCTCGGCGTGCAAATCGACGAAAACTGCCCGGTGACGAACACGCCTTTGTCTCAGCTCACGGAGCTCTTTCCGACGCTCAAGGCGAAGGTTGTCGGCGTCAAGCGCGACCGCAGCCTGTTCGTGCCCAAGCCGACCGATCAACTGGCCGTCGGCGACGACGCTTACCTCGTGGTCGACGCCGCCCACGCCGAACGCACGCTCGACATCTTTGGCCGGGAGGAGGGGCGGGCGCGCCGCGTGGTGATCATCGGCGGCGGCAATATCGGCATCTTCGTCGCCCAGACGCTCGAGAAGACCACTGGCGTGCGCGTGCGCATGATCGAGGCGAACAAGGAGAAGGCCGAAGCCGCCGCCGAGGCGGTTCGTAAAACGGTGGTCTTGAACGGCGACGGTCTCGATCCGGATCTGATGCGCGAGGCCGGAGTCGCCGACTGCGAGGTCGCGGTCGCGCTGACGAACGACGACAAGGTCAACGTGCTTGCGTGCTCGCTCGCCAAGGCTGAAGGCGCGCGCCGCTCGGTGTGCCTGATCAACGACCGGACATTCTTGGGGCTCAAGGCAGCGCTGGGGATCGATGTCTTCGTCGACCCGCGCGTGACGACGGTCTCGACCATTCTCCAGCACGTCCGCAAAGGGCGGATCACCGGTCTGCGAACGGTCGAGGACGGCGAGGCGGAGATCATCGAAGGCGTGCTGCTCGACACTTCGCCTCTGACCGGCAAAGCGATCGCCAAGGCCGGACTTGGCGCAGGGATCGTCGTGGGCGCCGTGGTGCGCGGCGACGACGTTATCATCCCGAGCGGCGATCTGATCCTGCAGGTCGACGATCGGCTGATCCTGTTCGTCGAGCGCGCGCAAGTCACCCAGGTCGAGCGCGCCTTCCGCGTCGCTTTCGAGTATTTCTGACGCGCCGCGTCGATGGACCTCATCTCGATTTCCAAAACGACCGGCGCGGTGGCGCTGCTCATCGCTGTCGCGGCCATGCCCTTCGGGTTGCTCGCCGGGGCGCAGGGTGATCTTGACGCAGCGGCCGGCTTCGCCTTCACCGCTGGCGTCGGGCTGTTCGTCGGCGGCGCGTTGTTGATCATCACCCACGGACGGCGCGGGCGAGGCGGGGTGCGCGAGGCGGTCGCCTTCGCCGTGCTCGGATGGACGATTGCGCCGGCGCTCGCCGCACCGCCGTTCATTGCCGCGGCGGGCGGGGTCTTGCAGGGCTACGCCGACGCGCTGTCGGCGGCGAGCACGACCGGCGTCGCACCTTTCTTCGCAGCAGAAGCGGCGGAGGGGGGCGGACGCGCATCGGGCCCGCTCATCGCCTGGTGGAACCTCCTGCAGTGGGCGGGCGGCGCGGCGACCGTGATGACCGCGCTGATCGTGCTTGCCTCGATCAATGTCTCGGGCGCAGGGCTGCACCGTTCGCCGCTGTTCACGCTCGAGCCCGATCGCCTGTTCGAACGCTTTGAGCCGGTCGGCCGCGCCGTTCTGGCCGTCTATGCGCTTGGAACGGCCGCAGCGTTCATTCTGATCTGGGCCGCGGGCGCGCCCCTCGGCGAAGCCGCCACGATGGCGCTCGCCGGTGTATCGACGGGCGGGCTGCTGCTTCCGAACGGCGGAACGTCGCTCGAGACCGCCTCGCCGCTGGTCGCAGGCGCGGGGTGCCTTGCGCTGCTGTTCGGCGCCTTCAACTTCGCGCTGCACTACGACGCGCTGCGCGGCCGCGGCGCGCGCGTCTATTTGGCTGACGCCGAGGCGCGGGCCCTGGCGGTGTTCTTCGCTCTGGCGGTGATTGCGACGATCTTCGCGACCCGCGCCGTCGGCTTCGACGAGGTCGCGCGCGCCGGCGCGTCCGGGATCGCCCTGGCGTCCACTTCGGCGTGGAATTTCGGCTCTTTTCACGGACTAAGCCATCTTGCGCCGTTGGCGCTGGCCCTGGTGATCGTGGGCGGCTCACCGGCGTCGACGGCGGGCGGCGTGAAGCTGATGCGGATCGTCCTGCTCACGCGTCAGGCCGTAAGCGAGCTCGATCGCCTGGCGATGCCGTCCTCTGTGCGCGAGCTGAAATTCCGCGGCAAGACGCTGCCCTCGGACGCTGTGATGAGCATGCTGGCCTACGTGGTCGCTTACGCCGTCGGGCTTGGCGGGCTGATCGTCGCGTTCGGCGGAGCAGGGGCCGAGTTCCCGGTCGCCGCCGCCGCTGCAGCCGCAGCGCTCACCAACGCCGGGCCGGCATTGGCGTTGGTCGAAGGGCCCGAGGCGGCCGGAGCGCTTCTGTCGACGACCTCGGGGCTGTCGATATTTTGCGCCGGGATGGTGCTCGGCCGGCTCGAGGTCTTCGCCGTGTTCGCCTTGCTGACGCCGAGCTTTTGGCGCGGCTGACCGAGGGGCGGCGCCTCGGCGCGAATGTGAAGCCTCGACGACAACTTCAAGCGGAGGTTGGCGATCTCGGATTTCCAAGTGTATACAGCAACTTCGAGACTATTGTGTGTGGGTCTCCATCGGGGTCGAAAATGTCTGGCGATAAGAAGCAGAACCTTCAGGACACGTTTCTCAACACAGTCCGCAAAACCAAGACGCCGCTGACGATTTTTCTCGTCAACGGCGTGAAGCTGCAAGGCGTAGTCACCTGGTTTGACAACTTCTGCGTCCTCCTCCGCAGAGACGGTCATTCCCAGCTTGTCTACAAGCACGCGATCTCCACGATCATGCCGTCTGCGCCAATCCAGCTGTTCGACGCGGAAGCCGCCACGTCAGCCGAAGAGGCTGTGTGACGGCCCAGTCGCGTCTGACGCCGGCGCTCGTCGCGCATCCAAGCCTCCAGCGTGGCGAGGAGCGCGAGTGCGCGGAGAAACTCGAAGAAGCGGTCGGGCTGGCCGAAGCGCTCGACCTTGCGGTCCTCGACGCCCGCGTCGAACCGGTGCGCGAGGCGCGGCCGGCGACGCTGTTCGGTCAGGGCAAGGTCGAAGAGATCGCCGAGCGCGCGCGGGAGCATAGCGCCGAGATCGTCGTGGTCGATGCGGCGCTTACGCCGGTGCAGCAGCGCAACCTCGAGCGCGCCTGGAACGTCAAGGTCGTCGACCGCACTGGTTTGATCCTGGAAATCTTCGCGCGCCGCGCTCGAACGAAAGAGGGCGTGCTGCAAGTCGAGCTCGCGCGGCTTTCCTACGAGCGCTCCCGGCTGGTGCGCACCTGGACCCACCTCGAGCGCCAACGCGGTGGACGCGGCTTCCTCGCGGGCCCCGGCGAAACCCAGCTCGAGGCCGACCGGCGGATGCTGGATGCGCGCATCACCCGTCTGAGACGCGATCTCGACGACGTGCGGCGCACGCGCGGTCTGCATCGCGAGGGCCGACGCCGCGCGCCGTTCCCGGTGATCGCTCTGGTCGGCTACACCAATGCGGGCAAGTCGACGTTGTTCAACAAGCTCACCGACGCGGACGTTCTGGCCAAGGACATGTTGTTTGCAACGCTCGACACCACCATGCGCGGCATGGAGCTGCCGAGCGGTCTGAAAGCCATGGTATCGGACACGGTCGGCTTCATCTCAGATCTGCCGCACGATCTCATCGAAGCGTTTCGCGCCACGCTTGAAGAGGTCAGCGAAGCGGATCTGCTCGTGCATGTACGCGATATCTCGCATCCCGAGACCGACAGGCAGCGCGCCGACGTCGAGGCGGTGCTCGAACAGATCGGCGCCGGCGAGACGGTCGACCAGCACGTTATCGAAGCCTGGAATAAGACCGACGCGCTCGATCCCGAGATGCGCATGATCGTGGAAGCGCGCGCAGCCCAAGCCCGTCGCGAGGGCGAGCCTCAAGCCGTGCTGGTCTCGGCGCTGACCGGCGAGGGGCTTGACGATCTCGCGCGCGCCATCGACGCGGCGGCGACTGAAGGCGCGACGACGTACCGAACCTTCCTCGACGCGTCGGACGGCCGGGCGCGGGCCTGGCTGCACGAGCACGGCGAGGTGCTCGAAGAGACTGCGGACGAAACTGGACGGCTGACGGTGATCGCCCGGCTGAGTGCGCTCGCCGCGGCGCGCTTCGAGCGCACGTTCGCGCATCTGGCGGGCGCGGACGATCAGACGGCCGGCTAGTCGCTGTTCGCTTTCTCAAGCGTCTTGGCTTCGTCCCACAGCGCGTCCATGTCGGCGAGGCTGACGGCCTCGGGCGCCTGGCCGGTTTCGGCGAGCCGCGCTTCGATGTGCTGGAAGCGGCGGACGAATTTCGCGTTGGCGCGCCTGAGCGCATTCTCCGGGTCGATCTTCAGATGACGCGCAAGGTTGGCGGCGACGAACAGGAAGTCGCCCAGCTCTTCCTCCAGGTGATCCTGATCGTCATCGTCGGCCGCTGCGAGCTCGCGCGCTTCCTCGACCAGTTTGTCGAGCACTTCGTCTGTGCTCGGCCAGTCGAAGCCGACGCGCGCAGCACGGTTCTGCAGCTTGAGCGCGCGGACGAGCGCTGGCAGGCCGAGCGGCACGTCGTCGAGCACGCTGGCGCGCTCTGGAGCCCTTGAAGCGTTTTCGGCGCGCTCCTTAGCCTTCATGTCCTCCCAGGCGAGCGTCTGCTCGTCGGCGGTGTTGATCTTGGCGTCGGCGAAGACATGCGGATGGCGGCGAACCATTTTGTCGCTGATCGCTTCGGCGACGTCGGCGAAGGCAAAGTCGCCACGCTCGGACGCGAT
>JASFUX010000226.1:0-5870 GCA_050050115.1 Maricaulaceae bacterium
GACGCTGCACGACGTAGCGGCGCGCGCCGGGGTTTCCGTCGCTACGGCCTCGCGCTACCTGGCGGGCATCAAGGTCAGCAACAAGAACGCCGACGCGGTGCGCAAAGCGGCCGACGCGCTTGGATATGTGCCGAACATCGCCGCCCGCGCCCTTAAGAGCGATCGCACCCTCACCGTCGGGGTCGTTTTCGATCAACTCTCCGGGCCTCTGGGCACTGAACTCTTGGACGCGCTCGCGTCGGGTCTGGACGAGCACGGATACTGCGTCTTTTTGGCGACGGCGCAGAGCACGGAGGAACGCTTTGACGCCCTCGCCCAGCGATTTCTCGAGCGGCGCGTCGACGCTCTGATGTGCGTGAATGCGATCGGTGAAGGCAAGGCCTTGGCTCGCTACGAGTCTTTGGGAATTCCCGTCATTGCGCTGTTCGGCAAGTCGGGAGGCTACGAGAAGCTGCCGACCATCGCGCCGGTCATCGCCGGCGCGGTGCGCGAGGCCTGCGAGCGCTTGATCGCTCTTGGACACGAAACAATCGGGGTCGTTCGACCGGCGCGACGCAGCCGGCCGATCGAAGGCTTCCGAACGGGAGCCAAACGCGCGGGACTTACTGTACGGAGCTTCGACTTGCCGGAAGGTCCGTTTGATCCCGTGGGATTGTTGAACACGCTGATGAATGAGACGCAACGCCCGACAGCGATCATCGCTCCGCAATCGGAAGCGACACAGATTTTCGAGGCGGCTGACGCGCTCTCGATCATTGTGCCGCGCATGCTTTCGATCATCGCGATTCGAGACCGGACACTGCAGATGCCGACGACGCGCCTGCCGCTTTCGATGATTCACCTCAATCCGGCGAAGGTCGGCGTGGTCGCGGCGGAGCTCGTCGTCGAGGCGCTTTTGGAAGGGACCGCGATCAAGGGCGATCGCTCGGTGGAAATGGGCTCCTGGATCGAACGCGGCACGACCGCGGCGCCGTCCTAGTGATTACCGGCCGCTTCGAGCGCTTCAGGTCAGAGATGCATCCTTATAAAGATCTCTAAGACCGCTCTTTTGAACTTTTCCGAAGGCGCCGCGCGGCGCAGGCGGCGCCTTGCTCCAGGCCCTCGTAGGTGAGCCAGGGTTCATCTTCGTAGACGAAGCGGGGACTACGCTGCGAGGCTCGCCAACCCGCCGACAGCGAGGCGAAGAAGTTCATCGCCGGGCCCCGGCGCAGCGCCCCTCAACCATGCGCCGGCAGCTCGTCGTCTCCAACATGAACCGGCGAAGCCGACAGAAGCACGAAGGCGATGCGGCACACGTCCGCGCCTCGATTGATCCAATTGTGGATCGTGCCCTGCTGGACGAGAACGTCGCCCTCCTTGAGGAAGATCTCCTCGCCGTCCTCAAGCTCCATGTAGATCTCGCCCTTCATCACGACGGCGAAGTCGATCGACAGGGTGCGATGCCGCCGCGGCGCGACGCCCGGCGCATAGTCGATGACGCGGAAGACGGCTCCGTTTTCGATCGTCGTGGCGACATGCGCCTGCGACCGGTCGCTCACGCCGTCGTTGGAGGACGGAAAACCTTCGGTGGTCCAGATGAGCGCCGTGTCGCAGCCTTCGCGAAAAGCAATAGTGCGGCTGGCGGTCTCGTCGATGAGGACGCGAGCGCGACCGTTGATGTCGTGTCCCGTCACCACCCTTCGAACAGAGACAGGCATGTGCGCCTCCCCTAGCAGCCCGCTTCTTCTAGTCCCCGGTACTTAGTTCTCAGTATCCGCCCGCACGTGGTTTTTCAGCGTTCCGACCTTGCTGATCTCGACTTCAACGACATCGCCGGGCTTCAAGAACAGCGGCGGCGAGCGCCGGTAGCCAACTCCTGACGGCGTCCCAGTGACGATGACATCGCCCGCTGACAACGCGGTGAACGACGAGCAATAGCTCATCACGCGCGGGACAGAGAACAGCATGTTGGAGGTGTCGTCCTCTTGGACAACGTCGCCGTTCAGGATCGTGCGAAGGTGCAGCGCGCCAGGGTCTTCGATCTCGTCGCGCGTCACCAGCCAGGGACCCAAGGCGCCAGTCTGCGGAAAGTTCTTTCCAGGAATGAATTGCGACGTGTGCTTTTGCCAATCGCGAACCGACCCGTCGTTGAAGCACGAGTAGCCGGCGACGTGATCGAGCGCGTCGGACTCACTGATGCGCCGTCCCGGTCGGCCTATCACGACTGCCAGTTCACCCTCATAGTCGAACGCCTCGCTCTCGATCGGTCGCACGAGAGGTCGGTCGTGACCGGCGAGCGAGTCCGCGAACCTCGCGAAGATCTGAGGGTTGTCCGTAAGCGGTGAGTTCGTCTCGACCCTGTGTCCTTCGTAGTTCAGGCCGACGCAGAAGACTTTGTTCGGATTTGGAATAACGGGCGCAAGCGTGACCTCGCCGAGGTCGCGATCGGCCTCGTTCGCGTCGAGGAAGTCCCGCGCGGCGCCAAGCGCGCCTTGTTCAAGAAGATCGCGCAAATCCACGGCGCCGAGCCGGCCGTTGAACTCGACGATCCCGCCGTCCTTGACCGCGCCAAATCCCGAGCGGCCGGCGACTTCGTAGCTGACGAGCTTCATGGCGAGACCCGACGAATATCAAAACAATTCAGTCAATCGACTGACTTAAATATCATCTAGCGGACTGACGGTTCAGCGTCAATATCGGTTAAATCATGGGTATATCGGTCAGAACGGAAGCGAAATTTTGTTTTAAGCGACTGAATGCATAAGGTAGCGACACGCAAGCGTGTAGAAGGACCCGCCATGAACTCCGTCACCCCGCGGTCGCACTCGATTTGAGCGGCGAGCTGACAAAAGCCAAGCTGCTTCGCGCGGCCTCGGAGGCGTTCGCCGAGCATGGCTTTGAGGGCGCGAGCCTGCGAAAGATCCAAGCCGCCGCGGGCGTCAATTCGGCGACCACGCATTATCACTTCGGATCGAAGGCGGCGCTCTACCGCGGCGTGGTGGAAGGCTCGCTCGTGGACATCATCCGGGAGCGCGTCCGACGCATGGACGCTGTCGATCACAAGCTACCGCCGAACGAGCGCCTCACCGCTTACATTAACGCCTATATGCGGCCTCATCTGGAGACGACGCTGCGCCCGGAAGGCCGACACTACGGTCGGATTTTGGCCCGGCTCCTCGTCGAGCCCCGCACGCCCGAGGTCAACGAGGTCTTCGCCGAGCTCGTCAATCCAGCGCGAAACGAGCTGATCCGCAGATTGGAAAAAGTGTTCCCCTATTGCGGACCCGACCGGCTCGCGCGGGCGGTCGGGCTTATCGTTTCCGTCATGGCCCAGACGCCAATCGACTCCATCTACGCTCACGTTTCAGGCAAATCGCCGACTGATAACCCCGAAGCGACGATGGAGGCCGCAACGGCCTTCGCTGTCGCGGGTGTTATAGAGCTGTGCGGCCCGTTCGCGGACGCCTGATCCAAACGCTGGCGCACGCTTTGAGCGACTAGGAGCGCGGCGGCGCCAGCAGAACTTTAGCTGCTTTCACAGCCAACTTTCTCAGTCAGTTGACTGACTTGCATTCCCGCGGAAGAATAATCCTCGGAAAGTCCGCTGCGATGAGAGGGATGCGCCATGGCGAACTCGCCGCCCGAGCCGGACGGAGGCGCTGTTGCGGGGTTGCCGGCGGTCCGTCGGATCGTCACCGCGACCAATCCAGAAGGCCGCTCCTACATCGCCGAAGACGGCCCGGCGCCGCACGTGATCACGGTCGAAGAACGTCCCGGATACCGCAACACCAACCTCTGGCGGGTGCTTGGACGGATCGACGAGCCGGACACGACCGCCGATCAACGCGGCGTCCTGCCGCCCAACGGCGGCGTCGTGGTCCGTACGGTCGACTTCCCGCCGATGGCCGCGTCCGAGGAAGAAAGAAAGCGCGGGGCCGCCGCGGTTTTCTCAAAGATGTTTCCCGACGCCAGTCACGATGCGGACAGCAAGCGATCTCCCGGCATGCACACCACTGACACGGTCGATTTTGCGGTGTTGCTCGAAGGAGAGGTCGTCGCCGTGCTGGACGACGACGAAACCGTCATGCGCGCCGGCGACGTGCTCATCCAGCGAGGGACGAGTCACGCCTGGGAAAACCGAACTCAAAAGATGGCCCGGATGCTCTTTGTACTTTGCGACGCGGAGCGCTAGATGCAGATCGACGAAACGCATGACGCTTCGCTCAGAAGCTGGGTTGCCTCCGCAAACGGACATCCCGATTTCCCGATTCAGAATCTGCCGCTCGGCGTATTCTCACCGAACGGCGGCGATCCTCGCGTCGGCGTTGCGATCGGAGACCACATCCTTGACGTAGCAGCAGCGCTGGACGCCGGACTTTTCACCGGCGAAGCCGAAACCGCGGCGCGCCTGTGTCAAGGTCAGTCGCTCAATGCGCTGATGGCGGCGGAGCCGAGCCAGCGACGCGCGCTGCGGCGCGCCATCTCTTCGATGCTGGCGGACGGCGCCGAGGCTCGAGCAAAGATCGAAGTCGCCAACGCGGGCATTCTGCACAAGGCCTCGTCCTGCGAATTGATGCTTCCCGCGAACGTCGGCGACTACACCGACTTTTTCGCCGGCATTCACCACGCGGTCGGCGCGGGCGCGATGTTCCGCCCCGACAACCCGCTGCTGCCGAACTACAAGTACGTGCCGATCGCCTACCACAGTCGCGCCTCGACCGTGGGCGCGGCGCCCGCGCGCGTTCGTCGTCCCAATGGCCAGCTCAAGGCCGGCGCCGACGCGCCTCCCGCCGTCGGACCGTCAAAGAAGCTCGACTACGAGTTCGAGCTCGGGGTTTGGATTCGCGGCGGCAATCCTCAAGGAGAACCGATCCCCATCGCTGACGCCGGCGACGCGATCTTCGGGTACTGCATCTTGAACGACTGGTCCGCGCGCGACATCCAACGCTGGGAAGCTCAGCCGCTTGGACCATTCTTGGCCAAGAGCTTTGCAACCACCGTGAGCCCATGGATCATCACGCCCGAGGCGATGGCGCCGTTTCGCGCGGCTCAGCCCGCACGTCCGTCGGGCGACCCCGCTCCCCTGCCCTACATGCTCGATGCGAATGACCAAGCGCATGGCGCGCTCGACATCCAGCTCGAGGTCCTCGTGCGCACGCCGCAAATGCGGGACGACGGCGTGGACTTTGAGCGCATCAGCGCGACCGACGCGCTGCAGCTCTACTGGACGCCTGCGCAAATGGTCGCCCACCACACCGTCAACGGATGCGCTCTCAGAGCGGGGGATATATTCGGTACAGGAACCATTTCAGGCCAGGGTGATGCGACGGCCGGGTGCTTGCTCGAACAGACCCTCGATGGAACGCGGCCGGTGACGCTCAAGAACGGTGAGCAGCGGCGGTATCTCGAGGACGGCGATGAAGTGTTGCTGAGAGCGCGCTGCCATCGCGACGGTTTCGTCTCGATCGGCTTTGGTGACAACCGCTGCGAAATCCTTCCAGCGTCGTCTTGAAACGCGCGTCGCGCAGATTTCGAATTTGCGGACTTCGAACTCAAGGAACGAACGCGACAACGCGCGCCGGCGCGGCGCTGCAGCGAGCGAGCTTGATCGGAAAGAAGGCGACCTTGAAGCCGTTCGCAGGCAAGGCCGCGAGATTGACCAGCTGCTGAATGATGAAGATTTCCCGATCGCGACCCGCGTAGTGGCCGTCCCAGATGTCCCGCTTGTCTCGCGTTTGCTGGAACACCTCTTTCATCATGTTGATCGGTCGATCCCACCCCAGGGCGTCCGTACCGAGAATTTTGGCGCCGAGGCCTGAGAGAAACAGCGTGCTTTCGCGCGTCATCCCGGGATAGGTGAAGAACTCTCTTTGGCTTAGGTCATAGCGTTC
>JASFUX010000227.1:0-5814 GCA_050050115.1 Maricaulaceae bacterium
GGCGGAGCGCGCAAGGGCGAGCAGATCGTGCTGATCACTGATTGCGCTGAAGCGACGCGGGCCGACATCGCGGCGTTCGTGCGCAGCCACGGCGTGCAGAACACCGCGACGCCGGAGAAGATCATCCTCGTGGAGGAAGTGCCTATTCTCGGCACCGGCAAGATCGACTACGCTGCCGTTCAGCGCTTGGCGGCCGAAAAGGCCGCGAACGTCGAAGGGGCTTCTGCTTGAGATCACTTGTTAGCGCAGCCTTTGCGGCTCTCGCGACCGCCGCCCTGCCCGCCGCGCCGGCTTCGGCCGAGGTGGTGTCCGCCGACGAGTACGGCTTTGCGCTCTCGATCAGCATCAACACGTCGGCGAGCCCCGGTGCGGCTTTCGTGGCGCTTTCACGCTTCGACGAGTGGTGGGATCCGGCGCACACCTATTCAGGCGACGCCGCCAACCTCAGCATCGAGCTCGAGCCCGGCGGATGCTTTTGTGAAGAGTGGGGGCAAGGCGCGGTCAGGCACGCCGAAGTCGTCCAGGTGCGCGGCGAGCAGTTCATCCGCTGGACCGGCGGGCTCGGGCCTCTTCAGGACCTTGGGCTGGTGCAGGTCCATGACTGGAGCGTCGAGCAGCTCGGCGTCGGCTCGCGCATCACCTACTCGACCCGCGTAACCGGCCATCCCGCCGACGGCCTCGCCGACCTCGCCGGTATCGTCGACGCAGTGATGACCGGTCAGATGGAGCGGCTCGAAGCCTACATCATCGAAGAAGGCGGCTTCGCGCGGTAGCGCCGCCGTCACTTGATCCGAGCAGCAATCAAACGTGCAGCACGCGCCCGTACGCGTCGAGCACGCTCTCGTGCATCATCTCCGACAGCGTCGGATGCGGGAACACGGTCTGGGCCAGCTCGGCTTCGGTCAGCTCGCCGGTCATCGCGATCGCATAGCCCTGGATCAGCTCGGTGACTTCCGCACCGATCATGTGCGCACCGAGAAGCTCGCCCGTCGCCGCGTCGAACACGGTCTTGACCAGCCCTTCGGGTTCGCCGAGCGCGATCGCCTTGCCGTTGCCGAGGAACGGGAAGCGCCCCACTCGCACCTCGCGGCCGGCGTCCTTCGCTTGTCGCTCCGTCAAGCCAACTGACGCGATCTGAGGCAGGCAATAGGTGCAGCCCGGAATGCGGTTCGCATCCATTGGATGAACGCCCTCGACGCCGGCGATCGCCTCAACGCAGAGCACGCCCTCGTGCATCGCTTTATGCGCCAGCCACGGCGGACCGGCGACGTCGCCGATGGCATAGAGTCCCGGCGCGCCGGTGCGGCAGAGGCCGTCGATCTTCACGTGGCTCCGGTCGATTTCAACGCCGAGCTCTTCGAGCCCCAGGTCTTCCACATTGCCGACGATCCCCATCGCCAGAACGACGTTGTCGACCTCGACCTTGTGCGTCTTGCCGTCCGCGCCTTTGATCACCGCGCTGACGCCGTCCGCTTGCGCCTTGACCTCGCTCACCTGCGCGCCGGTGTGGAACGCGATCCCCTGTTTCTTGAACGCTTTGAGCGCGAGGCCCGATATCTCTTCGTCTTCGACCGGCAAGATGCGGTCGAGCATCTCGACGACCGTCACCTCGGCGCCCAGCAGGCGGTAGAAGCTCGCAAACTCCATCCCGATCGCGCCGGAGCCCACGACGAGGAGACGGTTGGGAAACGCTGTCGGGATCATCGCTTCGCGGTAGGTCCAGATCCGATCGCCGTCGGGCGCAAGACCTGCGTCGGGGATCGTCCGCGCTCGCGCGCCGGTCGCGAGGATCACGTGCTTGGCGGCAAGCGTTTTCGAACCGCCCTTTTCATCCGTAACGACGACAGCCGGCGCGCCTTTGCCTGACTCGAGCCGCGCCTCGCCTTTGATCAGCTCGATCTTGTGTTTCTTGAAGAGGTAGCCGACGCCGTTCGCCAGCTGGTCGGAGACCTTGCGCGAGCGGCCAATCACTTTGTCGATCTCGAACCGCAGCTTGTCGCACGCAAGCCCGAACGCGTCGGCGTTCTCCATCAGGTGAAACACTTCGGCCGAGCGCAACAGCGCCTTGGTCGGAATACAGCCCCAGTTGAGGCAGATCCCGCCGGGCCGGTCGCGCTCGACGACGGCCGTCTTCATACCGAGTTGCGCGGCGCGGATCGCGGCGACGTAGCCGCCCGGTCCCGCCCCGACGACGATCAGGTCGAGCGCATCGCTCATCTAACAGTTTCCGTTCAATCGTTGAGCTGGATCATCGCGTTCTTGGGAGTCTCGAAGACCCGGCGAACCATCGGTTCAAAGAACGACAAGGGCGCGGCGTCATAGTCCGGATCGAATGAGTTCTGGTCGTAGATCTCGCAGAAACGCGCGCAGTCTTCGAAATAGGGATTGCCGCGGAAATTCTCACGTACATCCCGATCCATGCCGACATAGTGGAAGTAGTAGTAACCCTGAAAGAAGCCGTGATGCTGCACGATCCAGTGGTTCCGCTCGGAGACGAACGGCTTCAGGATCGCCGCGGCGATGTCAGGGTGATTGTACGAGCCCAGCGTATCGCCGATGTCGTGGATGAGCGCCATGACCACGTATTCCTCATCCTCGCCGACCTTGTGCGCGCGCGTGGCCGTCTGCAGCGAGTGCGTCAGCCGGTCGACCGCGAAGCCGCCGAAATCGCCGTCCAAAAGCTTCAGGTGATCGAGAACGCGGGTCGAGAGGTTCTGGGCGAACGGAACGAACTGGCCGGCGATGATCTCCCAGTCTTCTTTCGTGCCCTCTTGCATCGCATGGAACTTCGCGCGCGGCGCGTCGTCATGATCCTTCATCGCCTGCTCCCATCGCGTTCGGACCGGTCCTTGTCCGCAGGGTGCGTAGGCGGGCGCAGAATTCAAGGAATAAGAACGAAACGCCGCTATGCGCCGCCGCTAGAGCGCGAACCGCGAGCCTTGGATCACCTGTCGGCAGCTTTGCTGGACGTCGAGGTTGACCCCGTCGAACTCGCGCAGGAGCTCGGCGACGCGGGTCTCGTCGCGGTCGCCCAGGGCGCCGACGATGCGCTGGGACAGATCGCGCAGGATCGCGCTCTGCTGAGAGGCCTCCTCGGGCAGGAGGTAGGCGGCGAGATAAGACGCCCGGGCGAGCGCGCGCGGGCCTTCGCGCAGCGCGCGGAAGTTCTCCTCGGTGAAGCTCGCCTGGGCGGCTTGCGCTCTGTAGGCGAAATCCGCCGCCGCCGCGCCGATCTCGGCGCAGGCGTCCAGCTGACGGCCGGCCACGATCGCCTCGATGTGATCGTCGCGCGAGCGCAACGTCCAGAACGCCTGGGCGGTCGCAATGATCACCGCAATAGCGACGAGGATGAGCGGAATATGCTTCATTACGCGGGTCTCTTCACCGGCGTCGACGCGCCCGGACCTATCGCCCGGGAACGATGTGCGCGCGCCCCCTCGCATCCCTTACTGCCGCCCGCGCCAACCGGGCGCAAGCTTAGAACACGGTTAATCCTGAACTCCCGATGACTTGGTGCGGATTCAAAGCAGCATAGTCTCGGGGTCTTCGAGGAACCGCTTGAAGGCGGCGAGGAACCGGGCCCCCGTCGCGCCGTCGACGACCCGATGGTCGCACGTCACCGTGACGCTCATGATCGTGGCTGCGGCGAGCGCGCCGTACTTGACCACGGGCCGCTGTTCGCCCGCGCCGATCGACAGGATCATCCCGTGCGGCTCGTTGATGATCGAGCCGAAGCTCTTGATGCCGAACATGCCGAGGTTGGAGAGCGAAAAGGTGCCGCCCGTGTACTCCTCGGGCATCAATTTGCGCGCCCGCGCGCGCTCGGCGAGGTCGGCCATCTCCTCGGATATCTGCTTAAGGCCCTTGGTCTCGGCCTCCCAGATGATCGGCGTGATCAGGCCGCCGTCGATCGCCACCGCGACGGCGACGTCGGCGTGGTGATGCATCATGATGCCGTCGGGCGAATAGCTGGCGTTGGACTCAGGCACCTCGCGCAGCGCCAGGGCGGCGGCGCGGATGCAGAAGTCGTTGACGGAGATCTTGATCCCCTCCTTCTCCAGCCGCGCATTGAGACGCTTGCGCTGCGCAAGCACAACGTCGAGATCGATGTCGATCGTCAGCGGAAAGTGCGGCACGTCCCGGAAGGACTCGGTCATCCGCTTGGCGATGGTTTTCTTCATGCCGTCGAGCGGCACGAGATCGTAACTGCCTTCGCGAATGCCCATGTCGAGCGGATGGCGCACGCCCGGCGCGATCTGCTGCGCCTGGCTCGGCACCAGAGCCTGGGCGGCGCCCGATTGCGGTTGCGCTGGCGCGGCGCCCGGCTCCGCCGCCTCGACATCGCGTTTGACGATGCGTCCGCCCGGACCGCTGCCGGCGAGCGCCGAAAGGTCGATCCCCTTCATCTCGGCGATACGCTTGGCCAACGGCGAGGCCTTGATCCGACCGTTGGCGTCGGCGGACGCCGCTTGCGACTGCGTCCGAGCACTCGGCTTCTCCGAGGACGCCTTGCTTGGCTTCGCGTCGGCGCTGGGCTTCGGCGCCGGCCCGGCATTTCCTCTGGACGACCCCGCACCCTCGAGCGCGCTCTCGTCCTCGCCCTCTTCGAGCAGGAGCGCGATCGTCGCGTTGACCTTCACGCCCTCCGAGCCGCTGGCGACGAGGATCTTCCCGATCACGCCTTCGTCGACCGCCTCGACCTCCATCGTCGCCTTGTCGGTCTCGATCTCGGCGATGACGTCGCCCGAGGCGACTTCGTCGCCCTCTTTGACCAGCCACTTCGAGAGGGTCCCCTCCTCCATCGTTGGGCTCAATGCGGGCATGAGGATTTCGATGGGCATGTTCGATTGTCCTGCCGTTTACCCTTGGCTCAAATGCGCGATGTAGCCGGCCGCATCGTCCCAGTTGTCGCGACCGTCGAAGTCGACGACTTTCGCACCGACCTCATCGGGCTCGTCGAGGCAGCGCAGGTTCACCGACCAACCATCCGGGTTCGAGCGCGGCCGGTAGAAGCTCTTCACGCCGCACACGGAGCAGAACAGATGACGCGCAACGCCGGTGCCGGCGCGGTACTCTGTCAGCTTGTCCTCGCCGGACAGGATTTCAAAGTCGCTCTCCGGAACGATCAGATGCAAGAACCCGTGCGGCGTGCAGAACGAGCAGTTGCAGGCGAGCGCTTCGGCGCCCTTGGCGATCTTCGCGCGAAACCGCACCGCGCCACAGTGACACCCACCGGAGACCTCGACCTTCGAGCTCATAGCGGCCCTCCCTGCGGCGGCCACGCCTCGGTGTCGTGGTCGGGATGCTGACGGTTGCTGTTTCGGATCGCCTTGATCTCCTCGGCGGTGAAATCGTCCTCCGTCATCTTCTGGCGCGCTCCAGCCCATTCGATGAGGAACGGCAAGCGTGACTCCACGGAGTCCTCCGAGACGGGCTTGTAGCGCGCCGGATCATCAAGGCTGCCGAGCGTCACTAGCAGATGCTCGCTATCGACCGGATCGAAGAACAACGGCGTCCCGCACTGCGCGCAGAAGCCGCGCCGCACGATGTCGGACGAAAAGAACCAGCGAGGCTCGCCGCGGGTGATTGCGATGTTGTCGCGCAAGGCGCCGCCGAGCGGCATGAAGTAATTGCCGGCCGCCTTCTGACACATGCGGCAATGGCAGAGGTGCGGATTCTCAAGCTCCGTACCGACGCGGTAGCGCACCGCGCCGCATTGGCAGCCGCCGCTAGGCCCGGCATGCGTGTCGACAATTTCGCTCTTGGTCATGACACGCCTGCGGCCAGCTAGTTTGGTTTTTTCACTTCGGGGGT
>JASFUX010000228.1:0-5695 GCA_050050115.1 Maricaulaceae bacterium
CGCCCGCGCCGGTGTCGAGAATGAACTTGTACGGACCGCGACCGTTCAGCATGACGTCGACGATCGGCCGTCCGTCATCGGTGCGCTCGAACGGAACCTCGTTCGGCGGCGGACCAGGCGGCGCGACCGCGCACGCGCTCACTGCCGTCGCCGCCAGAGTGGCGATCAGTCGCTTCATCGCCTCCTCCCAAATTCGCGTCTGGGTTCGCGTCTGGGCGCGCCGTTTGTCGATGAACTTGCCGGCCTCGACTCGGCGTCGCGACTCACATTCTCGTTGTTAACAGTTTCTTAAGAGAATTTGACCTGGGCCATGGTTTGGCCTCAAAAGAGGCTCGGTTGTTGCTTATTTGTTCCCCAAGGTCGAAGTCTCACGCGAACACCTCCCGAGAGGCCAAAATGGCTCGAAAAACCAAGCAGAATGCGAAGGCGGCGGCGCAGAAGAAAGCGCCGGCAAGGACCCCAGCGAGGACAAGAGGCGCGCGTGATTTGCTGCTCGGCTGGGCGGCGGAGCCCGAGACGGGCCCGCGGGTCGGCTTCGGCGCGCCGGGACTGTCTGATTCGGCCGGCGGCGGCGGGCAAGCCGCCGGCGCCGATCGCCGGGCGATCACCATGAACGAGGACGGCCACATCATCACCGTCGCCCCCACGGGCGCGGGCAAGGGCCGCGGCGCGATCATCCCGAACCTGCTGCGCTACGAAGGCCCGGTGATCGTGGTCGATCCGAAAGGCGAGAACGCCAAGGTGACCGCGCGGGCCCGCCGCGCGATGGGCCACGACGTGCGCATCATCGATCCGTTCGGCCTGGTGACGAAGAAGACCGACCAGCTCAACCCGCTCGACGTGCTCGCGCGCGAAGGCGTGGAGACCGAAAGCGAAGCCCAGGCGCTCGCCATGATGATGGCGGGCGGCGACTCGCCGACCCTCAAGGAGCCGTTTTGGGAGATCTGGGGCCGCTCGCTGCTGTCGGGCGTGATCGCCTACGTCGCTGAGAATGAGCCCGAAGAGAACCGCCACTTCGGCCGCGTCCGCGAGCTGGTGAAGAACGACGACGTTGTGTTCTCGCTTGCGCGGCTGCTCGATGACCATCCTGAACTCGACGGCATCGCGCGGACTGAGATCGCCTCGTTCCTGCAGCTGACCGACGTGACCCGCTCAGGCGTGCTCGCCACGGCGCAAAGCTTCACCGAAGTGGTGAACTCTGCGCCCGCGCGCCGGACTCTGTCGGAGACGACGATCGATCTCGATGCGGTCGCCAAGGGCGATCCGGTGACGATTTATCTGGTCATTCCGCCGGACAAGCTCGCCAGCCATGGCGCGCTCCTCCGCCTGTGGATCGGCTCGCTCCTGAAGACGGTGATGAGCCGGACCGAACGGCCGGCGCAGGACACGCTGTTCATCATCGACGAGTGCGCACAGCTCGGTCAGCTCGAGCATCTGCGCGTGGCGATGACGCTGCTCAGAGGCTACGGCCTCAAGGTCTGGGCCTTCTTCCAGGATCTGTCCCAGCTGCGCCGTCTCTACCCGGACGACTGGCAGACGATCGTCAACAACGCGGCGGTGTTCCAGACCTTCGGGTTGACCAACCACGTGATGGCGACCGAGACGGCGAGCCTCGTTGGCGACGTCGACGCCTTCTCGCTTCGTTCGCTGGCGCGGGACCGGCAGGTGCTCGCCGCGGCGCGGGCGCGGGCGCAGGTGTGCAAGCTGCCCGACTACCTCCGCGATCCGGAGTTCGCCGGCCGCTACGACGCCAACCCGATGTTCGCCGGAAGGGACGCGGTCAAGCCGCCGCCTCCGACGCTGACGGGCGTGAAGCCGGGGATGCTGCTTTAGCGGTCGTCGCTTCGCGGTTGTTTCAAAGCGTTTGAGTTCCGGTCTAGTCTCCCGCGCGACCAACCGCGCCGGAGACCCAAGCCCATGAACGGAGCTGAAAGCCTGCTCGCCACCCTCGTCAGCTCGGGGGTCGAGGCGTGTTTCTCCAACCCTGGCACCTCGGAGATGCATTTCGTCGCCGCGGTCGACCGGACAGAGGGAATGCGCCCGGTGCTCTGCCTGTTCGAGGGCGTCGCCACCGGCGCGGCGGACGGCTACGGGCGGATGGCGGGCAAGCCGGCGGCGACGCTGCTGCACCTCGGCCCCGGGCTGGCGAACGGGCTGGCCAATCTTCACAACGCCAAGCGCGCAGCGACGCCGATCGTCAACATCGTCGGCGATCACGCGACCTACCACGCTCAGTATGACGCGCCGCTCACCTCAGACATAGCGGGCGTCGCCAAGCCGTTTTCGAAGTGGATTCACTCGTCGCCCGACGCCAAGCAGGTCGCCGCCGACGCGGCGCGCGCGGTCGCCGAAGCGCGCAGGCCGCCGGGCCAGATCGCGACGCTGATCCTGCCGGCCGACACGGCGTGGAACGAGGCCGACGGCGCCGCAGATCCGATCGCGCCGGAACAGCCCGGCGCGCCGGACCCCAAGAACGTCAGCGCCGTGGCGGCGGCTTTGAAGAGCGGCAAAAGGGCTGTGATCCTGCTGCGCGGCGACGTGCTGTTTGAACGGCCGCTGGCCCAAGTCGGGCGTATCGCCAAGGCGACCGGTGCGCGGATCATGTGCGACACCTTCACCGCGCGGCTCGAACGCGGCGCGGGCCGTTTCGCGCCCGAGCGGCTGCCGTACTTCGCGGAGCGGGCGGCCGAAGCGCTCGAGGGCGTGGAGACCTTGATCCTTGTTGGAACCAAGCCGCCGGTGTCGTTCTTCGCCTATCCGGACAAGCCCAGCTGGCTGACGCCGGACGGCTGCGAAATCATCACACTCTCCGAGCCGAGCCAAAGCGGCGCGGACGCGCTCGACCTGCTCGCCGAGGCGGTGGGGGCGCAGGGCGAGACGCCCGATCTCGCGCCGGCTTCGCGTCCGGATCTGCCGCAAGCTGGGCCGATCGACTCGGTCGCCGCGACGCAGATCGTTGGCCATTTCCTGCCGGAAGGCGCAATCATCTCAGACGAAGCGGCGACGTCCGGACGCGGGCTGGTCGAGCATACCGCGGGCGCGCCGCCGCACGACATCCTCTCGCTCACCGGCGGCTCGATCGGCCAGGGCGTGCCGCTCGCGACCGGCGCGGCGGTGGCGTGTCCGGATCGCAAAGTGGTCTGCCTGCAGGGCGACGGCGGGGCGATGTATACGCTCCAGGCGCTCTGGACCCAGGCGCGCGAGAAGCTCGACGTCACCACGGTGATCTTCGCCAATCGTTCGTATGCGATCTTGAACATCGAGATGAAGCGCGTCGGCGCCGAGGGGGGCGCCAAAGCGCTTTCGATGCTCGACCTGCACAACCCCGAGCTCGACTGGGTCAAGCTCGCCGAAGGCATGGGCGTGCACGCCATGCGCGCCGAGACGACCGAAGCCTTCGCCGACCAGTTCGCGCGCTGCATGCGCGAGAGGGGGCCGCACCTGATCGAGGTGGTGCATACGCGGTAGCGCCAAAGGGATCGGCCGTTCTTCGGACATCCGTAATGTGATATTGTATCACTTTGCGCATGGTGGTAGATTGAACGTCGCGTTCGAAGACAGGGCTGGGTCCGTCGCGCATGAGCTTGCGCCGCCGTCATCTGATACTTGATCGCCGCCGCTGGCGGCTTGGGCGGACGTTTGGTCAGCTCGCATCGATCCTGTTCGCGGCTCTGTTCGCGCTGCAAGGCGCCGTCGCGGTCAGCCACACCCATGTCGCTTCGCCGGACATCGCCGCCGCGTCCCACGCCGAGGCGTCATCGCAGCGCGGCGATCGGCAGCCTGACGACATCCAGCTTTGCGACGAATGTCTCGCCGCCGCCGCCTTCGCGCATGCGCCGCCGGCGAGCGCGCCCGCGCTCGTTCAGCCGGTTCTTGTCGAAGCGCGTCTGACGGTTCTCGCCACGGCGCCCGCGCTGCAGCAGTCCGTCCCAGCACGACGCAGCGCCAGAGCTCCGCCGACCCTCCTCTGAAACCAAAGACGCAACGCTTCCTAGCCGGCGCCTCGCGCGGGCGGGGGGAGCGCATCCGGGTTCCAGAGGGAAGTTTTTCATGTCACGCACATTGCTGTTAGCGGCCGCGTCAGGCGCCGCGCTGTTCGCCGGCCCCGCCGGCGCGCAAGATTCCGAGACCGACGATCATGACGTCATCATCGTTACCGGCACGGCCACTGAGGCCGCGCGCGATGAAACCTTGCAAGCCATCGAGGTGCTGAGCGTCGACGACGTGCTCGACCGCTTCGACGGCTCGCTTGGCGCCACGCTGGCCGATCTGCCGGGGATCTCGACCACCTCGTTCGGCCCAGCCGTCGGCCGGCCGATCATTCGCGGTCTCGGCGGGGATCGTGTGCGGGTGCTGACCAATGGCGTGGGTCTCGTCGATGCGTCGAAGATCTCCGTCGACCACGCGTCGACCACCGAAGCGCTCGACGCAGAGCGGATCGATATTTTGCGCGGCCCCGCCGCCATCGCTTACGGCGGCAACGCCATCGGCGGGGTGATCAACGTCATCGACGGACGCATCCCGTCCGCGCCGGCCGAAGATGGCTTGGACGGCCAAGTCTACGGCGGCTACACGTCCGTCGACGAAGGATCGCAGATCGCCGGCCGTGCGCGAACCGGCTCAGGTCCGCTCGTCTTCCAGCTCGAAGCGTCGCACCGCGAGGCGGGCGATTTCGACATCCCCGGCTTCGCCGAGTCCGCCATTCTCCGCGCGATGGAGGAGGACGAAGACGAGGAGCACGAGCAAGCGACCGGGACGATCGAGAACTCCGGCTACACCTTCGACACGGTCGGGGGCGGCGTCTCGCTCGTCGGCGACTGGGGCTTCTTCGGCGTTTCGGTGCGCGACTACGACGCCGAGTACGGCCTGCCCAGTCACGACCACGAGGAAAGCGAGGAAGAGGAGGAAGGCGACGCGATGCTCACGATGGAGCAGACGCGCTGGGATTCTCGAGGGCGGATCGACGTCGCCCTCGGTCCGTTCGACCACCTCGACTTCGCCGGCGGTTTCGCCGAGTACGAGCACGCCGAACTCGAACCCACTGGCGAGGTCGGCACGCTCTTCACCAACGAAGGCTGGGAGGCGCGCGCGGCGCTGGTCAACGAGTCCGAGCGCTGGAGCGGCTCGGTCGGCGTCCAAGCGCTGTCGACCGATTTCTCCGCTTCGGGCGAGGAGGCGTTCGTGCCGCCGGTCGAGACCTCCGACCTCGGCGTCTTCGTCGCCCAGCGTTATGACGCCGGCGGCTACGGCTTTGAAGGCGGGGCGCGGGTGGAGACACGCGAGCTTGAGCCGACCAGCGGTGCGGATCGGTCGTTCACCACTTACAGTCTCGCGAGCGGCGTCTTTCTCCAGCCGTCGGACGACACGTTCCTGGGGCTGTCGCTGGCGCGCACTGAGCGGGCGCCGACCGACGCCGAGTTCTACTCGAACGGTCCGCATGCGGCGACGTCCACCTTCGAGATCGGCGACGCCGACCTGGGCAAGGAGACCGGCTGGGCGCTCGATGGGACCTATCGAACGTTCCAGGGCGAATGGGTGTTCGAGGCTGGGCTGTTCTATTCGCAGTTCGAGGACTTCATCTTCCTGACGGACTCCGGGGAAGTCGATCCGGACGAAGAGTTGCCGATCTTCCGCTACATGCAGGACGACGCCTCGCTCTGGGGCGGGGAGCTGTTCGCCGAAGGTCCGCTGGGAG
>JASFUX010000229.1:0-5686 GCA_050050115.1 Maricaulaceae bacterium
CGAGCAGCCAGGCGTTGCCGGCCTGCGAGAGCAGCTCGGCGCGCATCTGCGGTCCGCCGCCGTCGGGCATGAAGGCCGCTTCTTCAAGGCGCGCGGCGGCCTCTTCGGTGTGGCCGATCTCCAAGAGCGCCAGCGCGATGCAGTGGCGCGCGAGCACGCCGCCGCCGGCGTCGCGGAACACCAGGCCGTCCTCATAGGCGGTCTCAGCGTCGAGGGGGATCTTGACCAGACAGGCGTCGTAGGCGGCGAGCGCGTCCGGCGACCAGTCGAGCACCCAGTCGTCCTGCGCGGCGGCCGGTGCCGCGGCCAGCATCCCGGCTGACATCAGGGCGGCGGCGAAGAGGGAAGCGCTTCGGGCGGCGCGGCGAGCGGGTCGCTGGGCGCGCAGGCGTGTCTCGATCATGGAATTGTCCTTCACCCCGCCCCCTCGCTCACTCCACACTAGGGTCGAACAAGGAGAGCGACAACGCGATGCACGCGCTTCTGGTGGGATATGGGTTCGCCGCGCAACGCCTCAAGGCGGCATTCCCTTTCGTCTCGGTCGTCGTCACGACGCGGTCCGAGGACAGAGCTGTTGATATCTCTCAAGCCGGCCTTGAAGCGGTAACCTATGACGCCGGCGCGCCGCCCGCGCGCCTTCTCGAGGCGGCGGCCGAGGCCGAGGCGGTGCTGGTCTCCGCGCCGCCGGGGGAGGCGGGCTGCGGCGTCTGTGCGGACCTTGGCGCAACGCTGGCGAAATCCGACCGCCTGCAATGGCTTGGTTACCTCTCCACCACCGGCGTCTACGGCGACCGGCGCGGCGGCTGGGCGTTCGAGGGCGAGGCCCCGACGCCGATGAGCGCGCGCGCCGAGCGCCGGGTGCTGGCCGAGACCGCGTGGTTGGGCGCTCTGCCGCAAGCGCGGGTGTTCCGCCTGCCCGGGATCTACGGACCGGGCCGCTCCCAGCTCGACCGCGCCCGCGCCGGAACCGCGCGTCGCGTCGTCGCCCCGAACCTGGTGATGAACCGCATCCACGTCGACGATCTGGCTGAGGCCCTCGCTGCGTCGCTGCGCGCGGCGCCTCGCCCGCGCATCTTCAACGTCGCTGACGACCATCCCGCCCCGCCCGCCGATGTCGCCGCGCATGCCTGCCGGCTTGTCGGCGCGGCCGTTCCGGACGAGGTCCCGCTGGAGCGGTCGGATCTGACCGGTCTGGCCCGAGAGTTCTACTCGGAGAGCAAGCGCGTCTCGAACGCCCGGCTCAAGGCTGCGACCGGCTGGCGGCCGGCCTATCCGAGCTATGTGCAAGGCTTGGCGGCGGTGCTTGAAGCGGAGCGCGGCGCGGGCGGCTGAGGCGACGGTTCGAGAAGCGCGCGTTTGTGCGTATAGTCTCCTTGCGACGCGCGCGACGCGGAGATGTCGACCGCAGACCTCGCCGACAGGCTCGCGTCGCCCGCGGGAAAATCGACCGACAGGTGACTCCATGACCGACGCAAACCAAGCCGACCGCACCGAGATCGAAGCCGCCGTGTTTCGCAGGCTCGTCTCCCACCTCGACAAGCACCCGGAGGTTCAGAACATCGAGCTGATGATGACCGCTGACTTCTGCCGGAATTGCCTCGGCAACTGGTACCGGGAAGCGGCGGAGGAGCGCGGCCTCGAGCTGAGCAAGGACGAGGCGCGCGAGCGCATCTACGGCATGCCGTATGCTGAATGGAAAGCGAAATACCAGACCGAAGCGACGCCCGAACAGCAGGCCGCGTTCGAGGCAAGGCAGGCGAAGAAGCAGGCGGGTTAGGCGCGGAGATCTTTCGCCTTCGAAACGTCTCCCTGTGCCGGACTGGCTCTCGCAACCCAAACGCTGCTCAGATTTGGCGACCTCCGCGTCGAGCGCCAGCGGCTTATAGAGGCTCCCGTCGCCAGTGACCCGTCTCTCCGAGGCTCCAAGTCGGGGTTGACTGGGTCGGGGTTGACCCGATCGAGGTTGTCTGGCGGCGGCGGGAGCGCTCAACCCGCAACACCCTCAAGATCAGCGTGACGCCGTCCGCCATCGTACATCTGCACTATTTCCGCCTCCGCCTCCTCGACCTAGGCTGGCGATCGGCGCTCTTCGCGTCCTCATGGGGAGTTTTTTGACATGCGCACGCTTCTCGCCGCGCGCTCGTCGCCTCGGCGCAGAACTGGCCTGGCCCAGCCGGAGCGCCCGACTCCTCCCAACCCCCGCCGCGTCCTTTTCGCAACGTACGGACGACACGCCGGCCGGGCGCACAAGTAAGGAGCTTGGTCGCAATGAAACGGATTCTTCTTCTCGCCGCCGGCATGGCGTTGTCGGTCCCGGCAGGCGCGCTCGCGCAAACCTATGAGATCGGCGTGCAGATCAGCGCCGACGACGTGGTCGTCTCGCGCGGAGACCTGCGCATCAGCGCCGCGGGGATTCGCGCCTATGCGAACAGGCTTCTGATCTACGTTCCCGCAGACGTTCTCGCCGACTACATGACCTTGGGCGATCCGGGCAGGGACGTAAACGACCGGCCGTCGACCGTGAGCAGCGCTCCAGGCGGCGCAAGTGTCGCCTCGGACGTTGGCGGCGCGGCGGTCGCGTCCGAGCTTGCCGTGGCGAGCACGAGCGACCTCCCAGTCGATCCGGTCGACGCGAACACGCGCGCCGAAGTCGTCTATGATCTCGGCGCCGGACGGCGGATCGAGATAGATCACGACAACCGAACGTTTCACGTCGCCGACATGACGTACACGATGGACAATCCCGGCGCGTCGATCATCGCTGGCGCGCCGGAGGGCGCGCAGCCCGATCAGACGGCGGCGCTCAGCAACCTGCTGAACCAATTCACTCGGCCGCGGCTCAACCCGCAGGATGAAATCACAACGACGGCGACGGGCGAGACCGGGACCGTCGTGATCAATGGGCGGGCCGTGGACTGCCTCTGGCACACCCTCAGCCGGATGGGCGGAGAATATGGCCGCGCCTGCCTCGCCGATCCCGACCACGTGCCGAACGGGCCGGCGGTGTTCTTGTTGATCAGGGGGCTGCCGCTGGAGGCCGCCGACAAAGACGACATCGTCTCGACGATGCGCCAGCTCGCCGAGACGGGCCGACTTCCGGTCAGCTTCTCTGACGATCAATATGATCTTCCGGTGACGATTTCCTACGTCGAAGAACTACAGGAGCCGGCGGCGTCCGGCGACGGCGAGATAACAGACGCCGAGGTCGATCCCGAACTTGCGCGTCGCCTGGCGGTCACGGAGGCGCAAATCCGCGCCGTGCTGCCCGATTACCGCGAGGATATTCAGTGACGCAAACCCGCCGCGTCCACTGTGTCCGCTAACCCCGCGACCACGCGCTCGAGTCGCTTGAGATCCTTCTCCGTCGACAGCCGGTGATCGCCGCCGGGGACGCGGATGTACTCGATGTCGGCGCCGGGCAGGCGGGAGAGCAGTTCTAAAGAATGCCGCCAGGGGACGTCGGGGTCCTCGTCGCCGTGAATGATCCGTACAGGGACGTCGATCGGAATCGTCGGCGAGTCGTACAGCAGCCAGTTGCGCCCGTCCTCGATCAGGGCCTTGGTGATCGCGGTCGGCTCGGGGTCGTAGGCCGAGGGCATTTCGTAGACGCCTTCGGTTTCGATCGTTTGGCGCACCTCTTCGGGGAAGGACGCCCACATCAGCCGCTCGGTGAAGTCCGGCGCCGGCGCGATCAGCACCAGGCCGGCGACCCGTTCGGGCCGGGCGAGTGCGGCCAAGAGCGCGATCCAGCCGCCCATCGACGAGCCGACGAGGATCTGGCGGCCTTCGGTCAGCTCGTCGATGACGGCGAGAGCGTCTTCGCGCCAGCGCGAGATCGTCCCGCCCCGAAAGGCGCCGCTCGACGACCCGTGGCCGAAGTAGTCGAAGCGGACGTAGGCCCGCCCATCGGCCTCGGCCCAGGCGTGCAGCGTCTCGGCCTTCGAGCCCTCCATGTCCGAGCGGAAGCCGCCGAGCCAGACAACGCCAACGCGTTCCTGGCCCGTGTGGCCTTGATCGGCGCGCGCGGAAGGGCCCTCGGCGCGACGGTAGGCGATGGTGTGGCCGTCTGGGCGGTTGAGCGCGAGCGGCTTGGTCATGAGACGATCTTGGCCGAACAGACTTAAGACGAGGTGATCACACGGGCGGCGCCCCGAGTCACCTAATCTTGGTCACCACATCATCGCAATGGCGGCGAACTGGTGTAAGCGGTTCGCCTCATGATCGTTCTGCAGGTCATTCCAGAGCTCTCCGCCGGCGGGGCCGAGCGCACGACGGTGGATGTCGCCGCGGCGCTGGCGCGCGTCGGCGGAACTGCGCTCGTCGCCAGCCAGGGCGGACGGCTCGAGCGCGAGCTCAAGTCCGTCGGCGGAGAGCTGCGGGTGCTGCCGATGAGCTCGAAGAATCCCGCTACGATGATCGCCAACGCTTTCCGGCTCGCCGACATCGCGCGGCACGCCGACGTCGATGTGATCCATGCGCGCTCGCGGGCGCCGGCGTGGAGCGCGCTTTTCGCCGCGCGGATGGCCGATCGGCCGTTCGTGACGACCTATCACGGAACCTACAACGCCAGTTCAGCGTTGAAGCGTTTCTACAATTCCGTCATGGCGCGCGGCGACGTGGTGATCGCCAACTCGGAATTCATCGCCGAGCGGATCAGGTCCGAGCACGGATCGCTC
The DNA here is from genome assembly GCA_050050115.1 of Maricaulaceae bacterium. Lineage (GTDB taxonomy): Bacteria > Pseudomonadota > Alphaproteobacteria > Caulobacterales > Maricaulaceae > JASFUX01. The sequence goes on from JASFUX010000229.1 coordinate 4,677, forward strand.
GCTAAAGAGATCGTGGTGATCCCGCGCGGGGTCGACACCAGGGCGTTCGATCCCGCCGCGGTGTCGGCCGAGCGGGTCGACGCGCTACGCGCGCGCTGGGGGCTGGAAGGCGCCGGAAGGGTCGTGCTGATGCCCGGGCGGCTGACGCGCTGGAAGGGGCAGCTTCTGATGATCGAGGCGTTTGCGCGCCTGCGTTCGCTTGAAGGCGATTCCGGCGGCGTCGCGGCGGAGGCGGTGCTGGTGATGCCGGGCGACGACCAGGGCCGGGCCGAATATCGCGCCGAGCTTGAGGGCGCGATCGCCGTGCTCGGTCTGGGCGAGGCCGTGCGCCTGCCCGGTCACGCCGAAGACATGGCCGCCGCCTATGCGCTCGCCGACGTGGTGGTCTCGGCCTCGATCGAGCCGGAGGCCTTCGGCCGGGTCGCCGCCGAAGCGGGCTGCATGGGTCGACCGGTGATCGCCACCGACCACGGCGGCTCGCGCGAGACGGTGCTCGACGGCGAGGGCGGCCGCCTGGTCGCGCCGGGCGACGTCGGGGCGATGGCCGCCGCGCTCGGCGAGGTGCTGGCGATGACGCCCGCGGCGCGGATTGAAATGGGCCGGAAGGCCGCCGAGCGGGCCCGCGCGCTGTTCTCGGTCGAGGCGCTGCAGGCGGCGACATTGCGGGTTTATGACGAGGTCGCGGCCCGGGCGGGGCGGTGATGCTCGGACCGCTCAGGTCACCGTGAGCATCGCCTGAGCATTGCGAGCATGCATTTGAGCACTGGGAGCGGGACGCTGATGGCTATAAGAGACGGGCTGATGACGTGGACAAGCAAGCCGCCTTTCCATCTCCCGACGCATCGGGCGGAGGAGCGTCTACCCCTATGAGCGCGCACGGCGACATCCTGGTGGTCCATCGCGGGCCGCTGGCGAGCTTCGTCAGCGCTCTGCCGGCGATGAAGGCGATCCGCGCGGCCCACCGCGGCCAGCGCATCGCCATGCTCTCCGCCCCGCCGGTCGACGCGCTG
>JASFUX010000230.1:0-5680 GCA_050050115.1 Maricaulaceae bacterium
AAAACTGTAAGGCTCGATGTCGATCGAGATCCGCAGGCCACCCGGTGATTTGAGCCGCGCCCGCCACGCCGCCATGTAAGCCGAGATGTCGACGCCGAGATCGGCGCGCACCAGGAACCGCCGACGCCAGCGACCGCGCACCACCGTGATCGGCGGCTCGGCCGGCCCCATCACCTCCACGCCTTCCGTCAACGGCGCAAGCTGACCCGCCTCGCGCGCGGCCGCTTCGAGCTTGTCTTCGTCCGGCCCGGTCATGTGCAGCGCCGCGAGCCGACCGTAGGGCGGCAGCTCGGTGATCCGCCGGCCCTCGATCTCCAGATCAAGGAAGGCGTCCCGATCGCCGTTGCAGAGCGCGATCAGCGCCTCGTGGTCGGGCTGACAGGTCTGCAGCAGCGCCCGGCCCGGCTTGTCCGCCCGCCCCGCCCGGCCGGCGACCTGGACGAGGGTCTGATACGTGCGCTCGGCGGCGCGCAGGTCCCCGCCCTTGAGCCCCAGGTCCGCATCGACGACGCCGACCAGGGTAAGGTTCGGAAAGTTGTGTCCCTTGGCGACGATCTGCGTGCCGATGAGGATATCGGTCTCCCCCGTCTCCATCTTCGCGATCGTCGCGCGGAGTTTTTCGGGGTCTGTCGCTGTGTCGGACGAGAAGACCTCGATGCGCGCTTCAGGGAAGGTCTCGCGCGCCTCCTCCTCCAGTCGCTCGACGCCTGGACCGACCGCGTGCAGAGAGTCTTCCGCCTTGCACTCGGGACAGGCTTTCGGCTTGGGGATCGAAAAGCCGGTGACGTGACACACGAGACGGTTGGTGTAGCGGTGCTCGACCAGCCAGGTGTCGGTATCGGGCGCCTTCATCCGGTGCCCGCAGGCGCGGCAGATGACGAGCGGCGCATAGCCCCGGCGGTTCAGGAAAAACAGCGCCTGCTCGCCGCGGTTCAGCACCTCGTGCGTCGCCTCGATCAGCGGCGACGAGATCCAATGATCCCTTTCCGGACGATCGACGCGCAAGTCGATCGTATCGATCTCCGGCAGCACCGACACGCCGGGCCGTCCCGGCAGCACGATGTGCGCATAGCGGCCCTTGCGCGCGTTCACGACCGTCTCGATCGACGGCGTCGCCGAGGCGAGCACGATCGCAGCATCACCCAGCTTGGCGCGCAGCACCGCCATGTCGCGGGCGTGATACATCACGCCGTCTTCCTGCTTGTAGGAGCCGTCGTGCTCTTCATCGACGACGATGAGCTTCAAGTTCGCGAACGGCAGGAACAGCGCCGAGCGCGCGCCAACGACGATCCGCGCGCGCCCTTCGGCGGTCTCGCGCCAGGCGCGGCGGCGCTCGGCGTCGGAGATGTTCGAGTGCCATTCGGCCGGCTTGGCGCCGAAGCGCGCTTCAAAGCGGCCCATGATCGCCTGGGTGAGCGCGATTTCCGGCAAGAGGATGAGAACCTGCGCGGACGGATCGCGCCCGAGCGCGTCGGCGATCGCTTCGAAGTAGACTTCCGTCTTGCCCGAGCCGGTCACGCCGTCGAGCAGCGCCGCTTGAAAACCGCCTTGCTCCAAGAGCGCGCGCAGCTCGCGCGCGGCGTTCGCCTGGCTTTCGGTCAGATCGACGCCCTGAAGGAACGTGTCGGGCTCATCGTACGGTCCGTCTACGGCGCGTTCGAACGCGGTGAGCACGCCGGCGTCCGCGAGCCCGCGCACCACGCCGGCGCTGACGCCCGCCCGACGAGCGAGCTGGCTGGCCGTCCCCGCCCCCGTCTCTGTGGCCTCGAGCACCTTCGTGCGCGCCGCGGTCAGCTTGGCCGGACGCTCGCCGGTCGGCCGATAGGCGACCTCGACGGGCGGCGGCTTCCACGCGGTCGAGCCGCGGACCGACATGCGCATCACCATGCCCGGCGGATGGCAAGTGTAGCGCGCGACCCGGTCGATGAAATCGCGGGAGACCTTGGGCAACGGCGGCGCGAACAGTCGCTCTTCGACGAGCTTGAGATCGCGGTCGCCGTCATCGGGCTCGACCGCCCAGACGACGCCGCGCCTGAGCGTGCCCGAGATCGGCGCGGCGACGTGGTCGCCGGGACGGACTTCCAAGCCCTCGGGAATGGCGTAGTCGAACGGCTCGGGCAGCGGCAGCGGGAAGAGCACGCGCGCCTTCAGCCCCGAGAGCGCCGGTCGGTTCGCTTCAGGGAGTTCTTCGCCGAGAAGGTCGGTCGAGAAGTCCGCCATGATTCGCGGTTTGTTCCGGAACTGCGGCGGCGTCAAGGCGAGGACGTTAACGCGGCCGGAAAGCCGCGGGAAAAGCGCGGCTGACGCTAGCGCGGCGAACCGGTGGCGGCGAGCTGAGCTTCCTGCAGCTGGGTGATCCGACCGAGGACAGCCTGCAGCTCGTCGAGCGATTCGGCGGTGCGCAGCTTGGCCCGCTCTTCCTGCATGACGTCGGCGTAATTGCCTGGGTTCAACATCAGAACCTCCTTGGAACAAATCGTGAAAATGAATATCGTCGATCTTCGTTACCGAGGCGTTAACGCGCGATATGGGCGTTCATTTCCTCCCCGTTGACTTCTCGCTCTTTATATGAGAACAAAAAGCGAACAATGGTGGGAAAGATGGCTGACACAACAGCCCGCGCACGCCTTGAAGACCTCAGGCGAAAAGTGCGTGCGATCGAGAGCAGAACGCTCGCTCCCCCTCGCCCTTGCGGCGAGGGGGAAGTCGCCCTTCCGCCGGGCCTGCACGAGGCCCGCCCCGACGCCTATTTCGACGCTCCCGCCGCGCTGACCTATCTCGCCGCGCGCGCGCAGACGCCGCTGGTCTGGATCGCGTGCAAGGCCGCTGGTCAGGATTTCGGGACGTTGAGCCCCGCCGCGCTCGCCGCCTGGGGACTTAACCCGACACAAGTGATCCATGTCGCCGCGCCCAAGGTCGCCGACGCGCTCTGGGCGATGGAGGCCGCGCTCAAGGCGGGCGTGCCCCACGTCGTCGGCGAGGTCGGCGCGGGCGAGGCTTACGACCTCGCCGCTTCGCGCCGGCTGCAGATGGCCGCGGAGGCCACGGGCGCGAGCGTTTGGGCCTTGCGCAGCTGGCATGCGCCCAACCCGACCGCGGCGCTGACCCGCTGGCGCATCGCCGCCCTTCCCGGCTCGCAGGCCACCCATAAAGGCGCAGTCGGCTTGCCCGGCCTCGCCGCCCCACGCTGGCGCGCCGTGCTGGAGCGCGCTCACGCCCGCCTTGGACACGTTCGTCCGCAAACCTTCGATCTGGAGTGGGATCATGAGGCGCATCGCCTGCGTCTGGCTGCCGAGATGGCCGATCGACCGGCGCGCCGCGCAGCGGTCGCGGAACAGCCGACCGATGAGCCTGGCGACCTCCGGGCAACCGGCTGAGCCGTTCGCGCTCATCCACTCGACCACGGGCGGCTTTCGTCTTTATGCGGTGAACGCCGCGGCGGAACGGGCCGGACTTTGGCCCGGCCAGGCCCTCGCCGACGCCCGCGCGGTCGAGCCGGGCCTTGTCGCCGCGGCCGCCGATCCAGACGGCGACGCCGAAGCGCTCAAACGCCTCGCGCGCTGGTGCGAACGCTGGACGCCGTGGATTCGTCCCGAAACGGATGATTCAGGCGGTTCGGACGGCCTCGCGCTCGACCTCACCGGCTGCACGCATCTTTATGAAAGTGAGGAAGCTCTCGCTGCGGACATGGCTGTGCGCTTCAAGGCGCTCGGACTCGACGCGCAGATCGCGATCGCGCCCAGCCTCGGGCTCGCCTGGGGCGCAGCGCGATTTGATCGGCAAGTCGCGCAGACCGGCTGGCGGGTCGTCGCAGCGAACGAAGTTGAAGCGACCCTCGACGCCCTGCAGGTCAAGGCGCTGCGCCTCCCCCCGCAAACGGTCGACAATCTCGTCAGCCTTGGCTTGAAACGCGTCGGCGACGTGCGCCGCCAGCCGCTGACCGGCCTCGTCCGCCGGTTCGGCGCGCAGATCGCAACCCGCCTCGCCCAGGCCGAAGGCAAGCAGGACAAGCCGGTCGCGCCAATCGCGCCCGAAACGCCCCTGCGCGCCCAAGCCCGGTTGGTCGAACCGATCGTGCTCGCCGATCACGTCAAGGAAGCCGGCCGCCGCGCCGTCACCGATCTCTGCGCGATCTTGACCCGCACCGGCCAAGGCGCGCGGACGCTGGTGCTTTATCTCTACCGGGTCGACGGCGCGCGCTTCGCGATCCGCGCCGGCACGGCGGCGCCTTCGCGCGATCCGGTGCACCTGATGAAGCTGCTCGGCGAAAAGATCGACCGCGCCGAGATCGACCTCGGCTTCGGGGTCGACCTGGTCGAAGCCGTCGCCGCGCACGCCGAGCCCTACGGCGAGACCTCCGGTTCGCTCGTTGCAGAAGGCCCGGGCTTCGGCGTCGCGCTGGATCAACTGGTCGACAGTCTCGCCGCCCGACTTGGCGCTGAAGCGATCAGCCGCGCACATTTCTCCGACAGCCATATCCCCGAGCGGGCGTCCGGATGGTCGCCGGCGGCTGAAGGCGAGACCGCAACAGCCCCTGCAGACGCCGCCCCCCGCCCGCTCCTCATGCTCGACCGTCCTGAGGAGGTCGACGCCCTGGCCGAAACGCCGGACGGCCCGCCGCGGCTGTTCCGCTGGCGGAGGACGACCCATCGCGTCGCGCGCGCCGAAGGCCCCGAACGCATCGCGCCCGAGTGGTGGCGCGAGCGAGAGATGGATGCGCCGACCCGCGACTACTTCCGCGTCGAAACCGACGCGGGCCGCCGCTTCTGGCTCTACCGCGCCGGCCTCTACCAACGCGAGACCGCTGCGCCGAAGTGGTTCGTGCATGGAGCGGGCGCATGATCGCCGCCCTCGTTTGCGCGACCAACTTCTCGTTCCTGCGTGGCGCGTCGCATCCGGACGAGATGGTGCTAACCGCGCAAGTCCAAGGCTATGGCGCGGTCGGGATCGCCGACCGGAACACCCTCGCCGGCGTCGTCCGCGCCCACGTCGCCGCCAAAGAAGCCGGCATGAAGGTGCTGATCGGCGCGCGACTGGTCACGCAAGACGGCTTCGAGGTCGCCGCCTTCCCGCAAGACCGCGCCGCCTACGCGCGGCTGACCCGCCTGCTCACTCTCGGCAACCGCCGCGCGCCGAAGGGCGAATGCTGGCTGTCGACCGACGACATCCTCGCCCACGCCGAAGGCCAAGCGCTGATCCTCATTCCCCCCGCGCAGCTCAACGAAGCATGGAAAACCCAAGCCGAAGCATTCGCGCGCGCTCTCCATACCGCTCCGGAAAAACCCGCCGGGATCTGGACCGGCATGACCCGTGGCTTTTCCGGCGGCGACGGCGCGCGGCTGCACCGCCTCGCCCAGCTTGGAGAGGCGTGGCGCGCACCAGGCGCCGCGATCGCCGACGCGCTTTATCATGCGCCTGACCGCCGCCCGCTGCAGGACGTGCTCACCTGCGTGCGCGAGAAGACGACGATCGACGCCGCCGGTCGCCGGCTGGAGATGAACGCCGAACGGCATCTGAAGCCGCCCGCGGAGCTGGCGCGCCTCTTCGCCGAGCATCCCGAAGCTGTCGCGCGCACCGCCGAGATCGCCGCCGCCGTCGACTTCTCTCTCAGCGAGCTCGCCTATCAGTATCCAGACGAGATTCTCAATCCCGGTGAAACACCGATAGACACCCTGACGCG
>JASFUX010000231.1:0-5625 GCA_050050115.1 Maricaulaceae bacterium
AGATGTTTCAGCCTATCTGATCTCGCCGCGGTTCAGCTACGACCTCCTACTCAATTCCTCGAAGGTCGACGCGACCGACTGGGCCTATCTGCGCCTCGACGCGCCGGCGCCGGCGGACATCACGCCGCTGGAGATCGCGCCGATCTATTCGCTCGACGGCGTGACGCTGTCTCAGGCGGGCTACAGCTGGGACACCGGGGACCACCTTTCGGGCCATCTCGGCTGCGCGGGCGTTTCGCTCGAGCTTGATGGCACGCTGATCCACGATTGCGACATGACCGACGGGGACTCCGGCTCGCCGATCCTGATCGAGGAAGACGGGGTCTATAAGATCGTCGCCATCGTCTCCAAGCGCCGACGCGGCGAGGACCGGCTCTGGCGGCAGAACGTCGCTGCGCGCGAGATGGGCTTCGACCGCCCTCTCGCCGACTTCGCCGACGGCAAGATCGGCGCGCCGATGGTGGCGCGCGAAGAGCGCTAACCCCTCACCCTCTCCGCTTCAAAAATACGTACCAGGCGCCCGCGCCGCCGTGACGCTTGTGCGCAGGCGCATAGCCGGCGATGACCGGCGCGAGAGCCGGCTCGGCGAGCCATTCGGGCAGGCGGCGACGCAACACGCCTTCACCGCCCCCACCGTCCATCGCTCCCCCAGGACGACCTTTGCCGGTGATCACCAAGCCGCAGCGTCCGCCGCGCTCGCGCAGGCGCATGACGAAGCCGCCGAGTGCGGCATGCGCTTCAACCTGGGTCATCCCATGCAGATCGAGCCGGCCGTCGATCTCGACCTGACCGCGGCGCACGCGCTTTTCGCCTGAACGCTCCGCGGGCGGAGGCGAGCCGGCCGCCTCGGCGAAGCGCTTGAGGCCCGGCGCCAGCGCGCGCGGCTTGGCCGGCGGCTTCGTCCGGCGCGTCCGCCCCGTTTCCGGCTCTTTAGGCTCTGGAGTCTTGCGGCCCGGACGCGGCGTCACCGTCGCGGCGACCTGCGCCCAGATACGCTTTTCCTCCGGTCGCAACACACGCTTCATCGCGCCGCGATCCGCTGATCGACTGGAACCAGCGCCCACCAGCGCGTCCTGTGGCGCACTTGCGCAGCGGCCTCGCCCGCCGCCTCCCCGGTTCCGAAAAACAGATCCGAGCGCAGCGGTCCAGTGATCGCCCCGCCGGTGTCTTGCGCGACGCCGAGCCTCGCTGCCGGCGCGTCTTCTCCCGCCGGGGCGATCCAGAAAAGCGTTCCGTAGGCGTGCCAGTCAGGGTCGATCGCAATGCTGGCGTGCCCCGTCAGCGGCGCGCCGGCCGCGCCGCGCGGACCCGGTGGACTGGGACCAAGCGCCTCTTCGCGAAAGTAGACGTAGCGTTCGTTGGCGTTGACGACTGCATCGGCGTCAACCGGATCGGCGGCGTCGAGCCACGCCTTGACCCGCGCGTTCGAAGCGCTTTCGAGCGGCATCGCCCCGGTCGCCGCGAGGTCGCGCGCGATCGAGGAATAGGGCCGCGTATTGGTCGCCGCGAAAGCGGCTCGCACCCGTGCGCCGTCCGGGAAGACCAGCCGGCCCGAGCCCTGGATCTGCAGGAACACCACGTCCGACAGCCGGCCATAGCCGATCGCGTCGACAGCGAGGGCGTCGCGGCGGATCGCGCCGCGCGGCGGGGCCAGAGTGAAGGCGCCGTCCGGCTCGCGGATGAACGCTTCACGCCGAACGCCGCGCGCATAGGTGTCGATCGCCGGGCTTTCGAGCACCACCAGGTTGTAAGGCGCGCGCAGCATAGGTTCCGTAAACGGAGGTTCCGGCGCGCGCCGCGCTTCGATCTCCGGCTCATAGTAGGCGGTCGTCAGTCCCTCTTGCGCGCCGTCGGCGGCGGTGAGCGCAACCGGCTCGAACCGCGCCTCGAAGAAAGCGCGCGCCGCGTCGCGCCCGAGCGGAACCGATGCGGCGTCCGCGCAGGCCGCTTTCCACGGCCCGACGGCGCCGGCGTAGGGCGGGCCCACCGGTGCGTCGTCGGGCCGCGCCGAAAAGCGATCACAGCTTTCAACGAAGGCCGCAAGCGCGCGTTCGTGCGCGCCATCCAGCCAGCCGGGCAAGTCCGCGAAGTCCGCCGGCGCAACGCCGAGCGCAGCGATTTCGATTTGTGCAGGCGCGGCTGGGGGCGATTCAGGCGGCGCGCTTGCGCAGGCGGTTGCAAGCAGCCCCGGAACGATGACTGAAAGGAGCTGCATCGTCGCGCGGCGCATGAACCTGCTCCCCTCTGCGCCCGACATCGCGGCGTCATCGCGATCCGGCCGATCTCGATCCGGGACACCTTGGACGCAGAAGCTTAAGGGAGATTAACCCTTGCGGACCTTGGCCAGCCGCCAGTTCGGATCGGGCGAGTCGACCAGCCGCTCGAACGTCCAAAGCTCGGTGACCGGGCGCAGCTGATTGGCGTCGCCCTCGACCGTCTCGCCCTCGGCGTTCTTCGTTTCAGTGGCGATCTCGGCCTCGAAGCGCACTTCGACCCGCGCAAGACCATCCTTCAACGACGCGTCCTCGATCTCGGCCTGGCGAATGGTGGTGACGTGGGTTTCGACGGTCTGTCCGGCCGCCTCGCGCGCGTCGATCGCGCTGGCGTAGCGTTGCATCACTTCGGGCGCGAGCAGCGGCTCGAGCGCCCCGCGGTCGCCGCGGGAGAAGGCGTCGACGATGAGCTTATAGGCCTCGACCGCCCCGCTGACGAAGGATTCGGGGTCGAACACGCCGTCGGCCGAGCGAATCCCCTCCATACCGGCGGCCGCCGGGCCGGTGAACGCAGGGCGCAGCGCGGGTCGCTCGTTTTCCGCGCGGACGCGCTCCAGATCGCCCGGTTCCGGCTCATGCCCGGTGCGCCGCCCCAGAATCGAATAGAGGCGGATCGCGAAGAACAGCGCCAAGCCGGCAATTAGGATGAACGGGATGAGATCCACGAACGCTCCTTTCCTTGGAACCAATCAATATAAAGCCCGATGGCCCTTTCGTCAGCCCGCCGCCGCTGACTTTGAGCGCCTTACGGCTCCGTAATCGTCTCAGTCCGACCCGGTCCGCGGGAGGCTGAAAGGCCCGCCGGGCGCGGCGTTGGGGAAACTTGCCGATACGCACATGCACATGCTACGCCGCGCGAACCTTAGCTTCCGGCCGCCCCGGCCCGCCGCGCCCTGGGCGCGTCAGACGATTCATCCGCCTCGCACTCTCACGTCAAGGACCACCCGCATGACCGACGAGACCGACACGCCGACGGCCGCCGCAGCGCCGGACCAAGCGGCCGCCGCAGCGCCGCAGATTCGGGTCATCGCGCAGTACATTAAGGATCTTTCCTTCGAGAACCCCGATCCGATGAACGCGCTGCGCGCCGGCCAGCCCGCGCCGTCGATCGACGTCGGGATCGACGTGCAGGCGCGCAAGGCGCAGGGCGACGGCAGCTTCGAGGTCGACCTCAACATCACCGTGCGCGCCAAGCGCGAGGACACGGTCGCCTTCATCTGCGAGCTCAAGTACGCGGGCCTGTTCCAGTTCGTGAACGTGCCGCCCGAAGCGGTCGAGCCGCTGCTTCTGGTCGAAGCGCCGCGGATGCTGTTTCCCTTCGCCCGCCGCATCGTCGCCGAGGCGACCCGCGACGGCGGCTTCCCGCCCCTCTACATCGATCCGATCGACTTCATGGGGCTCTATCAGAAGCAGCGGGCCTCATCGCAAAGCGCGCCCGCAGCGGGTGAAGCGGGCGGCGAAACGCCCGGCGACGCGAGTCCGGCCGGAAGCGCGTAGAGCGCACCGCAAGACTTCAGCGCCCTCGGCGATGTCGGGCGCGTCTTCTTCGATCTCACAAATGCCTTAGCGACAGTTCTCCGGCCTCGTGAAGCGAGCGCCGGCGGGCTGCTGCGACAAAGCGGCCGCCGAGAAAGTTGTCCTCGGACTTGACATCAGGGCTTGACCCGCGGCTACATATGTAGTCTATATTGACTACGAATGTAGCCTAAGAGGGCCAATTCCGTGAACGACGCCATTACAGAAGCCGAAGCCCAGGTGATGCAGGTGCTCTGGCGCCGGCATCCCAGCGACGCGCGCACGATCGCCCAGACGCTGGAGAAAGAAACCGGCTGGCGGCGGACGACGGTGAATACGCTGCTCGCCCGTCTCGAGAAGAAAGGCGCAGTGGGGGTCGAGGACGGCTCCTCGCCCAAGCGCTACATCCCCCTGATCGAAGCGGCTGACTATTCGCGGGCGTCGACCCGGCGACTGGTCGATCTGTTGTTCGAGGGCCGCATCGCGCCGCTGGTCGCCAGCTTCGCCGGCGAAAAGCCCCTCCCGCCCGAGGAACTCGAAGAGCTCCGCGCGCTCGTGGAGAAGATGTCTGATGACGCCGAGAAGTGATCTCCTCGAAAGCGTACTCTCTACGGGCGTGGATTCGGGCTCCACGCCCCTTTTTGAATTCGCGGCGTTGCCCGCTTCGGGCGCAACGGCGTGGCTCGCCGAAGCGTCGATCGTCTTCGGCGTCGTCGTTCTCGTCGTGCTCCTTCTCCGCAAACCGGCCCTGCGCCGCTTCGGCGCCGGCTGGGCCTACGCCTTATGGCTCGCGCCGGTCGCGGCGCTGATCGCGACCCTCGCGCCGGCGAGCCTCATCGAACTTCCTGTTCTGCCGGCGTCCGAGCCCGCGGCCCAAACCGCCGCAGGTCCGATGTGGGGCGCGTAACTTGGTTCCGCGCCCGCGCCAGCCTCTGCTCCGTACGCCATCCCGGCGGAGCTGCTCTTCCCTCCGGAGGCGGCCTTGCTGACTCCAAGCGCGGCGCCGGCAGAAACTTCTTCTTCCTTCGAGATCAGTCTCGGGACCGCAGTGCTCGGCGTATGGATCGCCGGCGCGCTGATCTCGCTGGCGATCTGCACCCTGGCGCAGTTGAGATTCCATCACGCCGTTACCGCCCAGGCGCGACGTCCGTCAAAGGACGAACTGGGCGCCCTCTTCGCGGTGACCGCCGGCACGCGGCTGCTCGCCGCGCGCGACTTCCGCTTCACCGACCAGCTGAGCAGTCCCACCGCGACCGGCCTCTTCCGGCCGCTGATCCTGCTGCCCGTCTCGTTCCTTGAAGCCTACGACGACGACGAGCGCCGGGTGATGGTTCTGCACGAAGCCGAACACCTGCGCGCTCGTCATCTCGCGCACCGGCTCGCCGCGCGTCTGATCCGGGCGCTGATGTGGTTCCATCCGCTCGCATGGATAGGCGAACGCTCGTTCATCGTCGACCAGGAGCTCGCCTGCGACAGCGCCGTCCTGGTGCGCAACGCATCGATCCGCCCGCGCACCTACGCCGAAACCTTGCTCAAGACCGCCAGCCGCATCGTCGCGCCGCGGCGACTCGTTTCCCCTCAAGGCGCCCTGGGCGCGCCGCTCATCACCATCAAGCAGCTCAAGGAGAGAACCGCCATGCTCGAGCGCCACGTCACTTCCGCCAAGACGCGCGTCGCCGGCGCCGCCGCGGTGGTCCTGCTCGCCGGGGCGGCTGTCCTCGCCGGCCTTACTGGCTCGATCGCCGCAACCGACCGCGAACCCGCCGATCCCGAGGACGTCGCCGAAGCGGCCCGCGCGGTCGCCGAAGCCCAAGCGGTCCTTAGAGAACGCGAGGCG
>JASFUX010000232.1:0-5586 GCA_050050115.1 Maricaulaceae bacterium
ATTGGCAGTTCGCGCACGCCAGCGTCGAGCGCGCGGCGATCAACGAGTGGACCCGGCGGGACGACAAGCGGTCGTGGTACGCGCACGCGGTGCGCGACCAGCTGATCTCGAACGTGCGCGAGAAGGCCCAGCAGAACGTCGAGCTGATCAAGACCGTGATCGCGGTCGCGCCGATGCTCGGTCTGCTCGGCACAGTGACCGGCATGGTCGAGGTGTTCGACGTCATGGCCATCTCCGGCTCGTCGAACGCGCGGGCGATGTCGGCCGGCGTGTCCAAAGCGACGATCCCGACGATGGCGGGCATGGTGGTCGCGCTGTCGGGCTTTTATTTCGGCTTTGATCTCGAGCGGCGGGCGAAGCAGCGGGTTCAGGAACTCGCCGATCACCTGCCGGTCGACCACTAGGAGAAGGGCCGATGAGGAAACGGTTGCGCAGACAAGAAGCGGGCGCGGAAGTCAACATGACGCCGATGCTCGACATCGTCTTCATCCTGCTCATCTTCTTCATTGTCACCGCGACCATTCTGCAGGAGGAGGGCCTGCAGATGATCGCGCCGCCTTCGGACGAGCAGCAACAGAACGAGCAGCAAGCCGAATCGATCCTTGTGCAGATCGACGACACGAACTCGATCTTCGTGAACGGACGCCTGACGGACCCGGCGCGCCTGAGCGCAGCGATCCAGCGCCAGAACGTCGACAACGGCGGCAACAGCGCGGTCGTGATCCAGCCCCATCCCGACGCCGAGCACGGCGTCGTCACCCGAGCTTACGATTCGGCCTCGATCGCGGGACTGCCGGCGATCATCAGGAAACCCGAGGAGTAGCCAGCGCGTTAGCGCGATCGCCGTTCCTGATCGTAAACGGCGACAGAGGAGAGCAAGATGGCCCGTCGCGGTCTGACGCCGAGAGACGAAGAAGACATTGAGCTCAACATGACGCCTATGTTGGACGTCGTGTTCATTCTTCTTATATTCTTCATTGTTACGGCGGTGTTCGTGAAAGAACCGGGCATCGACCCTGACCGGCCGGATGTGACTTCGCTGGAAGACGTCAGGCCGACGATCCTGATTGGCGTGTCGAATGACGACGACATTTGGATCGACGGCGACCTCGTGCCTCCGGCCGAGCTGACGCCGCGGCTGATCTCGCTCCGGTCGGAGAACCCTAAGGCGGAGGCGATCATCCAGGCCGACGAAACCGCCCGGTTCGAAGTCGTATATCGCGTAATGGAAGCGCTCCAGGAGGTCGGCGTGCCTCAGCAGTGGGTGTCGGCCGAACCGGATTAGGTAGGAGGCGAGCATGGGTGCGGGCGTAATCAGAATTGCCGTCGGCGCGGTCTTCGCCGTGATCGTGACCTTCGCGTTGTTCGGTCTCATGCGGGCGCTGATCTTCAACGAGGGCGGCGAGCTCGAGGAGAAGCGCGACAACGTTCAGATCTCCATCACCTCGACGCGCGAGATCTCCGACGTGATCACGCGGCAGGATCGTCCCGAACAGCCGGACGAGACCAAGACGCCGCCGCCTCCGCCGCGCATCGAAGCGGCGAAGTCGGAGCTGCCGAACGAGGGCATGGCCTCCTTCCTTGGTTCGTTGCCCGACATCGATCCCGACACCGTCGGCAGCAGCGACATCGCTTTCGTCGTCGCCGACCGGGACGAGCAGCCGCTCGTGCGCATCCCGCCGCAGTATCCCCAACGCGCCGCCGAGCGCGGCCTTGAGGGCTCGTGCGATCTGACGTTCGACATCTTGCCCGACGGCACCATCGACGGCGGGTCAATCCAAGCCGACTGCACCAGCTCCTTGTTCTCGCGCGAAGCGACCCGGGCGGTGGAGCGCTGGCGGTATGCGCCGCGGATCGTGGACGGCCAGCCCGTCATTCGGCGCGGATGGCGGACGACGCTCGAATTTACGCTAGAGGACTAGAGCGATGGGTCATCGCGTATACGGACTGAAATTCGATCGGTTTGCGCGCCGGCTCGTAAGAGCGAGCGCGGCGTCCGCCTGTCTCGCGGTGCTCGCCTCGGGAACGGCGCTCGCGCAAACCTGCCCGCCCGACGAAGAGGACGACGCGGCGAGCCGCGTGTTCACGCCCGAGGTCGGCGAGATCGTCCAAGCGGCGCAGGAAAAAATGACACTCGAGGACTACCCCGGCGCGCTTGCAGACTTCCAGCGCGCGCTGACGCAAGAAGAGCCCTCGCGCTATGAGCTTGGCGTCATCCTCTACATGGCCGGCGGCGCACGGTATCAGACCGACGACGTGCCCGGCGCCATGCGCGATTGGGAGCGGGCGCTGCGCGAAGGCGACCTGAGGCAGGCCGAATGCCTCAACGTCATGTACAACATGGCGCAGCTTCATCTGCAGAATGAGAACTACCGCACCGCCATCGACATGATGGAGGAGTGGATCGCCCTCGGCGGCGACGCCAACGACGGCGTGCACCTCAATCTCGTCGTCGCTTACAGCGAGATCGGCGATCTGCGCAGCGCGCTGCGTCACGGGCTGCTGGCGTACCAAAAGGCCAATCCGCGCCTCAAGCGTCACTACGACGTGCTGAACTATCTCTACGACGAGCTCAACATGCCGGCCGAGCGGGCCGAGCTGTTGACCGAGATGGTCGCGCTGTTCCCGCAGGAACGCTCGGTCTGGGCGTCGATCGCCGCCTTGCACGCCCAAGCCGGGCGCGAGCGCAAGGCGTTCGAGATCAACAAGATCATGTATCTGAACGGCATGATGACGCGCGAGCGCGAGATCATGCAGGTCGTCGACTACTACAGCTACTACGACGTGCCTTATCGCGGGGCGCGGATCCTCGAGGCCGAGATCAACGCCGGCCGCGTCGAGCGCGATCAGGAAAACCTCGAAAAGCTGGCGCGGCTCTATCGCCAGGCGAACGAGTTCGATCGTGCGATCCCGTCGCTCGAAGCCGCTGCGCGGATGTCGCCCGACGGCGAGCTCTACCGGACGCTGGGCGAGGCCTACTACGCCGAAGCGCAGCTGCCGCAGGCCGAAGCCGCGCTTGAGAACGCCTTAAACCGGGGCGGGCTCGAGGACGCCGGCGACGTCTGGGTGGTGCTCGGCAACGCTCGCTATGAGCAAGAGGACTACCAAGGCGCGATTGAAGCCTTCGTTGAAGCGCAGCGCTTCCAAGGCGCGCGCCAGACCGCCCGCGACTGGCAGGAGTTCGTCGAGTCCGAGATCGCCACGGCGCGAAACAGCGCCTGGTTCGAGGTCGAGGTCGAGATGGGACGCTATCGGGTGCAGTGCGAGCGCGCCTTGTCCGACATCGTCATCTACCGCGGTCAGGTCGAGTCCGGCGAATGGACGGGTCCGGACTGCGTCGAGGTGGTCAATCGCGAGGATTTCTCGTCGGTGTCTGAAGTGGTCGTGAAGATCGGCGAATTCTGCAGCGAGTTCGAAGACGCGCCGCAGTGCACGGGACGCCCCGAGCTGGCGTTGTTCGAAACGATGACCGACGAAGCGGTCGACGGCGAAGATGCGGGCGAACAGGACGAAGCTTCCGCGGCCGAAGACGCCGAGCCTGTCGAGGAGGCCGACGCGTCGGACGGCGAAGCGAACGCTTCGGAAGCTAGCGCCGGCGACGACTAGGCGAATACGGAATATCTTGTCTTGATCGACGGGCGGGCCCTCGGGCCCGCCCGTTCGCTTTTTGGCGTCTGCGTTTCGGTGCAGCGCTCAGCAGGCCGGAAGCGGCGTCGCGTCGGCGCGGCCGGCGACCTTGAGCACGAAGGCGTATTCGATCGTCACTTCCTTAAGCGCGTCCCAGCGGCCCGACGCGCCCTGGTGCCCCGCGCCCATGTTGGTCTTCAGAAGGAACGGTCCGCCGCTCGCCGTCTCGCGCATCCGCGCGATCCACTTGGCCGGCTCCCAATAGGTCACCCGCGGGTCGGACACGCCCGCGGTGGCGAGCACCGGGGGATAGCGCTTGGGCGCGATGTTCTCGTAGGGCGAGTAGGCCGCAATAGTCTCATAGCCCTCGCGGCTCTCGATCGGATTGCCCCATTCGGGCCACTCGGGCGGGGTGAGCGGCAGGTCCGCATCGCTCATGGTGTTCAGGACGTCGACGAAGGGCACCGCGGCGACGACTCCGCCGAAGAGATCGGGCGCCTGGTTGAGCGACGCGCCGACCAGCATACCGCCGGCCGAACCGCCCATGGAGAAGATCGCGCCGCGCCGGGTGAAGCTTTGATCGATCAGCGCCTCGCCCGCGGCGACGAAGTCGTCGAAGGTGTTTTGCTTCTTGCCGCCCTTGCCGTCGAGGTACCAGGCGTAGCCGTTCGCCTTGCCCCCGCGCACATGCGCGACGGCGAAGACGAAGCCGCGGTCGACGAGCGAGAGCCTGCCGGTGGAGAAGCCCGCCGGGATGGTGATGCCGTACGAGCCGTAGCCGTAGAGCAGAGCCGGCGCGCTCCCGTCGATCGGCGTGTCGACGTGGTGCAGCACGGTAACCGGCACCTGCACGCCGTCTTTGGACGGTGCGAAGATCCGTCGGCAGACGTATTTCTTCGGATCGTGGCCGCTCGGCACTTCACGGGTCTTTAAAAGCGTCCGCTCGCGGGTGTGCATGTCGTAGTCGAACACCTGATCAGGCGTCGTTGGCGAGGCGTAACCGAACCGCATCACGTCGGTGTCGAATTCGAGCACTTCGCCGAGGCCGAGCGCATAGGCCTCTTCTTCGAAGGCGATCTCGTGCTCGGCGTCGTCCTCGAAGCTGCGGATGACGATGCGCGGCAGCCCCCGCGCGCGCTCGAGGCGTATGTGGTGGCGCGCGAAGGTGCGGTGCCCGAGGATGAGCACGCCTTGGCGATGCCCGATCCATTCGCGCCAGTTGGCGCGCTCGGGCGCGTCGATGGGTGCGGTCATGATCTTGAAGTCGATCGCGCCGTCCAGGTTGGTCAGGACGTAGAACGTCTCGCCGCGGTCGGAGATGTCGTACTCGACGTCCTTCTCCCGCGCCGCGATCAGCTTTGGCGGGCTCTCGGGCGCATCGGCGTCGATGATGCGGATCTCGGACGTGGTGTGATCGTGGCAGTCGATCGTGATGAAGCGCTCGCTCTCGGTCTTTGAAACCGAGACGAAGAAGCCCGGATCCTCCTCTTCGTAGATGACCGGATCGTTCGCCGGATCTTCGCCGAGCTTGTGCAGGCGAACCTTTCGCGGCCGGTTGTTCTCGTCGCGCTCGACCCAGAGGATGGTCTTCGAATCGTTCGCCCAGACGAAGGCGCCGGCGCAGTCCGGGATGCGGTCGGGCAGGTCTTCGCCCGCCTCGATGTCGCGGAAGCGGATCTCGTAGGTCTCCGAGCCGGCGGTGTCGACGGCGTAGCCGAGCAGGCGATGGTCGGGGCTGTGATCGGCGCCGCCGAGGCCGTAGTACTCGTGACCCTCGGCCTCTTTGTCGCCGTCGAAGACGATCTCTTCGGCCTCGCCGATCGCGCGGCTTTCCGGGTCGACGCGTTTGCGCGCGAGGATCGGATACTGTCCGCCCTCGCGGTGGCGCGAATAGTAGGCGAAGGGCCCGTCGCGCGCGGGCACGGAGCTGTCGTCCTCCTTGATCCGGCCTTTCATCTC
>JASFUX010000233.1:0-5586 GCA_050050115.1 Maricaulaceae bacterium
TGTTGGCCGGGCTCACTAAAGCGTCGCATTGGACGTCGAAGACCGATCCCTCAAAGACCTCGACATCCTCAAGGTCCGCGCACTGGCTCCGCCAAGCATCTAGGAGAACCGACGCCGGCGCGGCGAGAACAATGCGCGTCATGTTGGATTATCCTGGCGGCGAGAGCGAGATTGTCGCACGTCCCAGAGGCGCTGGCGAGGCGGATAGGCCCTGCCGTTTTCCTTGACAATTCAACGTTCCCATGCCCTTGTCTCCGCTGCTCATCGAGACCGGTCGAGGGATCAGGCCCTACGACGCCGGGGCAACCTACGGGAACGCCCGAAAGGTGCCACCTCCTGCGGACGCGGACGCGTCTGACAGATGAGCCGGACGGCGCCTCAGGCCGTCCCGGTCTTCATCCGTCAGCGCAATTTGTTCCTCGCCCGTCTCGTTCGAGCACTGGTTTGTGCGCTGGAGACGGACATGCGGACACTCGAACATGGCCCGGCCCCGGGAGGTCCTCAGAGCGATCTCCAAAGCGGCTTGGCGGCGCACGCATCGCGAGGGGGGCGGAGCTTCACCATGAGCGCTTTCACCGGCAAGGACGCCGCCGCCAAGCGGCCGGCGCGCGCACAGACGCGCACCACGCCGACGCCGGCGATCGAAGCGCGCGACTTCGAAGCGCCGATCCCTGAAGACATCAGAACGCGCCTCGGCCTCTCAACTGACGAAACCGTCTCCGCTCGGATCGTCGGACCTGACAACGCTCCGGTCGTGGTCGTGCTCGGCGGCATCTCGGCCGGACGATTCGTCGCCGAGGAGCCGAATGCGCCGGAAGGCCAGCGGCGCGGCTGGTGGTCTCGCCTTGCTCGCGTCGGCGGCGGGGTCGACATCTCCAAGGTCCGCGTGCTCGGGCTCGATTTCACGCCGTGCAACGTTCCCACGCCTATCCCGATCACCCCAGCCGATCAGGCCGCGCTCGTCGCCTCGGCGCTCGATACGCTGGGCGTTCAGAAAGTCCGCGCCTTCGTCGGCGCCTCCTATGGCGGCATGGTGGGTCTCGCGTTTGCGCGATGTTTCCCGAAGCGCCTTGAGCAGCTGGTCGTCGCCTCCGCCGCGCACCGGCCTCATCCGATGGCGACCGCCTGGCGCGGCGTGCAGCGACGCATCCTAGCGTTCGCCGCCGAGTGCGGACGCGGCGCGGAAGGCGTGGCGCTGGCGCGCGAGCTGGCGATGACGACTTACCGCACCCCGGAGGAATTCGCCGAGCGTTTCGGCGGCGGCTTGACCGGCGAAGAAAGCGACTCCGACATTTGCGGCTACCTCAAATCCCGCGGCGAGGCTTACGTCGACGTGATGAGCGCGGCGCGATTCACCTCCCTTTCCGGCGCGATCGACCGGCACTGCGAGGACCCGTCGAAAATCACGACGCCGACCCTGCTGATCGGCGCGGACAGCGACCGGCTGGTGCCGCTCGAAGACATGCGCGAGTTGGCCGACAAGCTCGCCGGACCGACGCGGTTCGTTACGCTCACATCGATCTACGGCCACGACTCGTTCTTGAAAGAGACCGACGCGCTGGCGCCGCATGTGCGCGCCGCGATCGAAGCGCCGCTTGAAAGCGACAGCTCGGCCTGATGACCAAGCCGCGCAAACCCGACACCCTGGTCGCCGCGCACGGCGTGGCGGAGGATCCCTGGCGCGGCGCGGTCGCCCCGCCGATCCATCTGTCGACGACCTACGCCTGGCGCGACGTCGCCGAGAAGCCTCAGTTTGATTATTCGCGCACGGCCAATCCGACGCGCGCGACCCTCGCGGGCCTGCTCGCCGAGCTCGAAGGCGGCGCGCACGGGATCGTCACCGCGACCGGCATGGCCGCGGTCGACGTGATCTTGAACCTGCTCTCGCCGGGCGACCTGCTGGTTGCGCCGCACGACTGCTACGGCGGCAGCCACCGGCTCTTCTCGGCCAAAGCCAAGAAAGGCAACTTCGAGGTCGCCTTCGTCGATCAGACTGATTTGAACGCCGTCGACGCCGCGCTCGCGCGCAAGCCGAAGCTCGTCTGGATCGAGACGCCGTCCAATCCGCTTCTGCGCGTCACCGACATTCGCGAGGTCGCGACGCGCGCCCGCACGGTCGGCGCGCTCGTCTGCGCGGACAACACCTTCCTGTCGCCCGCGCGCCAGCAGCCGCTCGTGCTCGGCTGCGACCTGGTCATGCATTCGACCACCAAGTTCATCAACGGCCACACCGACGTCGTCGGCGGCGCGATCATCTCCAAAGACGCCGAGCTGGGCGAGGAGCTGGCCTGGTGGACCAATTGCGTCGGCGCCTCGGGCTCGGCGTTCGACAGCTTCCTCACCTTGCGCGGCGCGCGCACCCTGTTCGCCCGCCTCGATCGCCAGGAAGCGACGGCGGGCGCGATCGCAGAAACTCTGGATGCGGACGAGCGGGTCGCGGCGGTTCACTACCCGGGCCTGCCTTCGCACCCAGGCCACGAGATCGCCGCCAAGCAGCAATCAGGCTTCGGCGCGCTCTTGAGCTTCGAGTTGGCCGACGGCTTTGACGCGCGCGCCTTCATGAACGCGCTGGAGCTGGTCACGCCGGCGGCGTCGCTCGGCGGGTTCGAAACGTTGGCCTGCCTGCCCGCGAGCATGACCCACGCCGGCATGGACCCGAAGGCGCGCCTCGAAGCCGGCGTCACGGACTCACTGATCCGACTGTCGGCCGGTCTCGAGAACGCCGAAGACCTGCTGGCGGACATCGACGCAGCGCTGAAGACGGCGAAGACTTAAGCGGAGGACACATGATGATCAGCGCCTCGCAGAGGATTGTGCTGGTCTCTTTGCGAGTGGTTCTCGTCGCATTGCTCGTGATTGTAGCTTGTTACGCCGTGGCTGCTCTCATGTTCTTCGCTTGGGTGCAGCCGATTGTGTTGGCTCATGTCGCGGGAGCCCTGCTGATCGTCTTCACCGCGCTTCTAGCAACATACTCTAAGTCTCTGCGCGATTTACTCTCCGCCATTCCGCCCGCGCTTCTTGGCGCGTTTCTCTTTCTGTTTAGCTCGCTGATCTACGATAAAGTCCGTCTGGAACTGTCTCGTCCTCACTTGCCAACGATCGTTTCCGACATTCTCGAAGATCCGCGCGCCTGCCCAGGAAAGTGCTACGTTGATCCGGCAGATCCGCCGGTCGTCTTTGTTGTGAGAGGCGGATTTTTGGGCGACGAATGGGGCGTTTGTTTTGATCCCGGAGGAAAGATTTCGACGCCGCGCGATTCACGCGTCTTGCTCCATTATGGAGACGGCGCACCCGACGGTGTTATTCATCTGAGAAACGATGCAATGACCTACGCCCGACTGCGCCGCGACTGGTATTCCTGCGGCATTGGCTGATCGGCGCCAGTTTGGGCAGTCAGTTCCTGTGATCGGCGAGCTGCGCCTCGATCTGCTCGGGCCCGTCGGGATGTCCTTCCAGAAATAGCTTCGCATTCGCCGCCAGGCCGTCGGCAAGGTGGTCGAACACCGCGCGAATGCGCGCGCTGCGGCGAATGTCGGCGTGAGTGACGATCCAGATCTCAGTGGGCTTCAACTCGATCTTCGGCAGCACCCGCTCGAGACCAGGCCGACCTCGCGCGCGCCAGTGGAATAGGTCGCCGATCCCCATCCCGGCTTCGGTCGCGGCCAGCATCGCCGCGCCGCTGATCGTGCGGAACGCTATGCGCTTGGGCGGCACGTGCCGCCCGGCCTCGTCCTTCACCCAGCGGTCTTTGCCCATCGGCGGGTGCCAGACGAAATCGTGCGCGGCGAGGTCTTCCGCCTTCTCGGAGCGGCCACGTATGTCTAGGTAAGCCGTAGACGCATAAAGACCGCGTCCCATTTCGGCGACGCGTTTGCCGATCAGGCTCGCCTGCTCGCCGGGACCGCCCAAACGCACCGCGATGTCCGCCTCGCGCTGGGCGAGGTTGGCGCTGCGCATCGCGACGTCGAGCTGGATCTCGAGCTCGGGGTGGGCGGCGAGAAGCGGCGCGAGCAGCTTGGGCAGCGCGCGGTCGCCCACGCCTTCGAACGCCGAGACCGTGACCACGCCGGCGAGCGACTGGTCGCCGCCCACGGCGAGACGCGACACGGTCGCCGCCTCCTCCGCCATGCGCCGCACGTTGTCGGCAATCGCCTCGCCGAGCGGTGTCAGCGACGCGCCGCTCGCGCCGCGCACGACGAGCGCGCCGCCCAACCGCGCTTCGAGCGCATCGAGGCGACGGCAGACCGTTGGATGGCTGACGTTTAGCCGCCGCGCCGCCGCCGCGAGCGAACCCGCCTCGACAATGGCGTGAAAGACGTCGAGATCAGACCAGCCTCGCATTTCAAATCCGTACAGCTGACTAACAAATATGAGCAATGCTCTACGTAGACATTATAGCTATTATTGTTCTTCGATATAGCCGGCTAGTGCACGCTGAACGCAATCGAACGACGGTGCGGCCGGCGCGAAGCCGAGTTCAGGACAGGTTCAGCGAGGCGCGACGATGCTCGCATCCGCGCGCCGACTGACCGTCGACGGAGGACGCCATGCCCAAGACCGCTCGATCGATCGCCTCAGCGCTCGCCGCGTCGGCGTTGTTCGGCCCCGCGGCCCTCGCCCACCACTCGATGGAGCGGTTTGACGCCACCCAGACGATCACCATCCAAGGCGTCGTCACCGAGTTCGAGTGGGCCAATCCGCACGTCTACATCTATCTCGATCAGGTGACGGACGACGGCGAAACGGTCGCCTGGCAGGTCGAAGGTTTTCCGCCTTCGATCCTCCGTCGCCAAGGCTGGACGCGCGACATGCTCAACGTCGGCGACACGCTGTCGGTCACCGGCAATCCCTCGAAGATCGAAGAGAACGCGACGATGTTCCTCACCTCGATGGAGCACGCCGCGGAGACCTACGACACGATGACCGGGATCATGGCGCTGACCAGCGCCGGCGACGCCGAAGTCGCCGCCGCGCCAGCGCGTCTCAACGGTAACTGGACAACACTCTTGGAGATGTCGCTCGTCGCCGGCTTCGGCGAGGAGCGGCTGCAGTTGACCGAGGCCGGCGCCGCGGCGAAGGAAGCATTCGATGAAACCACCATGCACCCCGGCCTTCAGTGCATTCCGTTCCCGCCGCCGCTGATGATGTTCACACCCGACATCAAGCAGATCCTATCAAACGACGAGATCATGCTGATCGGCGGCGAGTTCGACGGCGCGGTGCGCACGATCCACTTGGACCAGGACAGCCACGAAGGCGCGCCGCGCTCGGTGCTCGGTCATTCCATCGCCCACTGGGAAGACGACGCGCTGGTGATCGACACCGCAAACTTCGCCGACAACGCTATGGGCGCCGACTTCGGGGTGCCGACGGGCGCGCAAAAACACCTGATTGAGCGACTGACTCTCAATGAAGACGGGGCCAGCCTGACCTACGCGTTTGAGTTCACCGATCCGGAATACTTCACCGAGGCGGTCACCGGCGAGGTCCAATGGGTTTATACCCCTGACGAGACCTACGCCCCGCCGCCGTGCGATCCGGAGAACGCGCGGCGGTTCATCAACGACTGATCAGCAGACGCGCCAC
>JASFUX010000234.1:0-5551 GCA_050050115.1 Maricaulaceae bacterium
CGACCGGCAGGCAGACCAGCACGAGGCAGATCGGAATGATCGAGGCGATGAAGATGCGGCGCACATAGGAGACGTGAAGAACGCTGTGCACCAACGAACCGAAAAGCAGGATGATCGCAATCACCTGCGCGATCGTGTCTTGCGTCCGCCACAAAAAGAACGAGGCCGATATGTAGACGCCGGTCGCCGCGGCGGCGGCGGCCACGCACGCAAGCAGCTCGCTGCGGCTTGGAGGCGCCGTCCGGCCCTTTCTGCGAAAGGGCTCGTAGGTGAGCGTGTCGAGCAGCTGCGTCGCGAGCACGACGCTCAAGTAGGTCAGCGCGATGGTCGGCTCGACCAGCGTCCAAAGGATGACGGTGACCACCACCGATATCCCCACCCGCATGGGCAGCGACACCCTGCGTGAGCCGGCCAGCGTTTGCAGACGAGCGAGCAGAGTCGCGTCGGAGGTATCCGTAAGCGCCTTCATGTTCTCCAAGTCCGGGCGCACCAACACGGTTAAGTTGTACTGAATACGAATGGACATGGAGTTAAGCCGCGGGGCTTAATTTGCGTGGTTTGTGCTCGGTTCCGCTTTCGCCGTTGCCGGACAGTTTTGAGCCTTCGCCGTTTGCCCGGCGGTCGGATTCTCGCCGCTAGAACGCCGGCGGCACGTTGCCGACCGGGACTTCCAGCCCAGGCGCGAGCTGCAGCCGCGCCTGGCCGTCTCGGACGATGAGCACAAGAGCCACCGGCCTGTCCGCGCCTTCGGGGATCATGGCGGTGAACTGCCGGATCCGCCTCGCATCGTCGGCGTCGATCGCCTCTAGCGCTGCTAGATTGGCGATCACTTGATCGAGATCATGAGCTTCGAGCCGCACCGCGCCGCTCCATTCGCCGTCGCGCGCGATCGTCGCGTCGCCGGCGGCGCCGAGTCGGGCGTCGGTCCAATCGACCATCGCCTCGGCCAGCTCGAACCGTCCGTCCGCGGCGGCCCAGGCGGCGAGCGCGCGCTCGTCGAGATTGCGCTGGGCGGAGATCACGTCGAAGGCGCTCAAAGAGCCGCGCGCGGCGAGCCGGTCGGGCCGCGCCTCAGCCGGGGGGCCGCCGTCCGGCTCGACCCATTCGGGGCGGATCACCTCGAAGATGAGGCTGTAGAGCCCCGGGTCGGCGTCGTCCTGGCGCAGGCGGACATCGATCGAAGAAAAGCCGCCGAGGGTCGAGCGGTCCATCCGCCGCACCGCCGCGGCGTAGCCCGAACGGATGTCGGCCGAGCGCAGCCCCGTTGCGCCGCCGCGCAGGGCGATCGTCAGGTTCTCGGCTTCGGCGTCGACGATCCCGTACTGCGGCGAGCTGGTCACGTGGCGGCCCTGCGGCTTGATCACGATCCGGTCGAGCAGCCAGGGCCGCAGCCCGACGGTGACGCTGTCGGCGGTCCACCGCCAGCCGCCCGCCGAGTTGGGCGCGATCACTTCGGGCTCGGCGAACTCGGCGTGGACGTCGAAGGGGAAGCCGCCGGTCTTCATCTCCGACCAGCTGACCTGATAGCCCGCCTCGTTCCAGGCGCGGATCTGCTCGCCCATGAGATCGATCGCCCGGTCGTGCACGATCTTCCAGTAGACGCCGTAGAGCCCGACGAGGACGCCGGCGCCGACGAACCAGAGCCAATGCAGGTCCCGCCGCTTCAGCATGACGCGTCCGCGCGCGCCGGCGCTCCCCCGTCGCGCGCCGACGACACGTCGGGCAGGAGCGCGTTCGATGCGGTCTCGATCCGCTCCTCCAGCGTCGCCATGAACTCCTGGCGCGACAGGCCAGGCTGGATCGGCGCGCCGATGTCGAAGACGATCCGTCCGGGCCGCCGCAGGACGCCGTGCGCCGGCCAATAGAGCCCCGAGTTGAGCGCCACTGGCACGCACGGCGCTTCAAGCGCGCCGTAGAGCGCGGCGACGCCTGGTTTGTAGGGGATGTGCTCGCCGGGCTTCAAACGCGTGCCCTCGGGAAAGATCACCACTTGGCGGTTCTCCTTCACGCGGCGACGCGCGTCGGCCAGCATCTTGCGCAAGGCCGCCGAATGGCCGGCGCGATCGACGACGATGTTGCGCAGTTTCCACGCGTACCAGCCGAACACCGGCAGAAACATCAGCTCGCGCTTCAAGATGATCGCAGGATCGGGGATCAGTTCCCAGGCGATGATCGTCTCGAACATCGACTGGTGCTTCATCGCCACGAGCGCGCCCCCGGCCGGCATGTTCTCCCGGCCGCGCACCTCAAAGGTGATTCCGCAGAGCATCCTGAGCCCCCAGAGCACCAGCCGCCGCCAGATCGCCATGGCTGCGAGCGGAACCTTGCGCGGCATCAGCAGCGTCGGCAGGCAGACGATCCCCATCACCGTCATCAGGCCGTACATCCAAAGCACGAACGCGTACGAGCGAAGCAGCATCATGACGGATCGGCTCCCGCATCGTCGTTCGTAGCGGCGTTGCCCGAGCCGCGCTGGCCGACCGCCTCGTGACCGAGAATGACGAGATACTTCACGTATTCAACCGCGACCCGCCGCGCGGTCCCGAAGTCGCGCCACCAGGGCTTGGCGGTCTGCGCCGCCCGGCTGACCGGAAACGGGTGCAGGCTGATCCCGTCCATGGTTCTGCCAAGCTCGATCAAAGCGCGGGGCATGTGGAAGTCCGACGTCACCACGATCAACGAGTCGTAGTCGTTCTCGCGCGCCCAGGCGGCGACCTCGTAGGCGTTGCCGACCGTCGTGCGCGCCGCCCGGCCGATGTCGACGCAGCAATCGAACATCGCGTCCGTTCCGCCCGCGAGCCGGCGGATGTCGTCGTCGGTGGTCGACGGATTGACGCCCGAGACGAACATGCGCGCGCCCGTGCCCTCCTCGAGCAGCGCCATCGCCGCAGCGATGCGCGCGCCGCCTCCGCCGGTGAGCGCGACGACCCCGTCGACGCCCGCCGGCGGGGGAGGCGGCGCGGCGCGCGTCGTCGCCTCGACAAACACTGCAAAGCCCGCCACGAAGACGAACGCCAGCAGGAGAAGGAGGTTGCGCAGAGCTTGGAGCATGGAGTGCTCGCCGTTCGCTATCTTCAGGCTAGTACATGCGCCGGAGCGCGGAGAGCACCGTCTCGCGCGCCGTGAACGCGGCGACCGTCGCCGAGGCCAGCGGCGCAAGCGCCAGGATCGCCGCGTCGACCCGGGCGAAGGCGAAGCTCGGCAGGAAATCCTCGCTCCCTCCGCGTGTCAAAAGCATGGCCGCGCCGCCCGCCGCGACCGCAATGACGGCTCCGACGGAGCCCGCGCGCACGCCGAGGCCCAAGAACCGCCGGGTGAACTCAGAGGCGATGAAGTCGTCGCGCGCCCCGACCATGTGGAGAACTTCCACCACATCGGCGCGGGCCGAGAGGCTGGCGCGCGTGGCGAACGAGGTGACGGCGGCGGCGGCCAGCATCAACGCAGTGAAGGCGCCGAGCGCGAGGGTGCGCGCCGCGCCGGCCGCTCGGCGCACGTCGCGGGTCCAGCCGCCATGATCGTCGACCTGGGCCTCGATCCCGGCCGCCGTGAGCGCGGCGCGCAGGTCCTCGGCCTGCGCCGGCTCTGTCGGATCGAGATTGACGTCGACGACGCCAGGAACGAGGGCGGCCGGGGCCTCGTCGACATCGTCGAAATAGGGCGCGAGCAGGTCGGCCAGCTCGTCGCGGGACAAGGCTCTCGCCGAGGCGACCCCTGGCGCCTCCGAAAGCACGACCGCCGCGCGCTCGGCCGCGGCGACGGCGTCCCAGTCTTCGTCGTCTCCCGGTCCGATCGCCGGCGGCGCGAGGTTCACCGTCATCGCGCCCTCGAGCGCTGCAGTCCAGGCATTGGACGCGCTCCAGGCGGCGCGGGCGGAGATCGCCGCGGCGCAGGCGAGGGCGACGATGATCGCGACGACGAAGAACAGCGGCCGGTCGGACCTCGGCGAGGGCGGCAGCAGCGGCGCGCCGCTCTTCGGCCGCGGGCCGCTGGAGCGCTCGCCACTACGATCTGCGGCGCGATCTGCGGTGTCGGAAGAACGGCCGGTCTCGCTCATCGGTAGTCGTCCCTCTCGCTGAGGATCGCGCCGTCCTCGAGCCGCAGCTCCGGCGCGCCGATGTTGCGATTGAGCGCGGGGTCGTGGGTGGCGACCAGCACCGTGGTCTTCCAGCGCGTATTGAGCTTGTGGAAAAGGTTCATGATCATCTGCGCGCGCGCGGGATCGACGTTGCCGGTCGGCTCGTCAGCCAGCAGCAGCTCGGGCTTGGCGATCACGGCGCGGGCGATGGCGACGCGCTGCTTCTCCCCGCCCGACAGCGTCGGAGGCAGGGCGCGGACGCGGTGGCCGAGTTGGGCCCATTCGATCAGGTCGAGCGCGTCGCGCTCGTAGACTTCCACTGGAACTTCGCGGCGCACGCGCATCGGCAGGCAGACGTTGTCGAAGACGTCGAGGTGGGGCAGCAGGGCGAAGTCCTGATAGACCACGCCGATGCGCCGCCGCACCGACACCGTCCGGTCGCGCGAGAGGTTCGAGACGTCCTCGCCGAAGATCTTGATCAGCCCGCGCGAGGGCTTCAGATCCAACGACAGAAGCCGGATCACCGAGGTCTTGCCCGCCCCGGACTCCCCGCGCAGGAAGTGGATCGAGCCGGGCGCGAGGGCCATGTTCGCGTCCTTCAAGATCTCCGGCCCGCGGCCGTAGCGCAGCCGCACGCCCTCCATCGAGACGACGGGGCCCTGATAGGCGCTCGGACGGCCCGGCGCGGATCGGGTTTTGCGTGTCGAGATCGCCAACCTCGCGTTGGGCTCTAGCCAGAAGGAATCTTGCGGTGTTTTCTGCCGGTGATTTCTGGGGATTAATCCCTAAGGGCGCGGGCGCGCCCACAGGTCTCGCACGGGCCTCCTCCATTCCGAATCAAGCCGCGACGCTCTAGTCTCCGCGCAGGTGATTCGACGGGCCCATGATACTGACCTGCCCCTCATGTTCCACGCGCTACTTTGCCGAGGGCGCGAACCTGGGACCAAAAGGCCGCATCGTGCGCTGCGCGGCGTGCGGGCACACGTGGCGCGCCAAAGAGGCCGACGCCGCGCCCCCGCCGCCTGAGATCGACGACGAGGACCCCGAGCTCGAAGCCGCGCTCGAGACCGCGCTCGGCGAAGACGTCACCGAGGTCGGCGCCGGAGAGCCGGCGGCTGACGACGCGCCGCCGTCTGCGCCCAAGACGCCCGAGCGTCCCCTCGCGCCCGGCGCGCCGAACATGCGCGCGAGCCTCATCCGCTGGGGCTCGGCCGGCGCGGCGGTGCTTGCGGGGGTCGTGCTCTTGGTCATCTTCCGGGTCGAGGTCGTCGGCTTCTGGCCGCGCGCGGCGGGCGTCTACGCTGCGGCGGGCTTCGAGGTCACCGCCGAGGGCCTCGTCTTCGAGCAGATCGCCGCCGAGCCGGGCTACGCCGACGGCGAGCCGACGCTGACGATCACGGCGGTCGTGCGCAACACCACCGGCCGGCCCCGGCCGGTGCCGCCGGTGCGGATCAGCCTCTTTGATCAGGACGCGGA
>JASFUX010000235.1:0-5485 GCA_050050115.1 Maricaulaceae bacterium
CGCCACCTTCAGCGGATGAGCGTCACCCGCCTTCCCGTCGTCGGCGTCATGGGCAGCCACGAGCACCCTCACACCGACCTCGCCAAGCCGTTAGGCGAGCTGATCGCCAGCCTGCCGGTCCACCTGCTCACCGGCTCGGGACCCGGCGTGATGGGCTCGGTCAGCGCCGCCTTTGCAAACGTCAAGGACCGCAAGGGCCTGTGCATCGGCGTCGTGCCGGCGGAGTCGCTCGACCATCCGACCCGCACGCCGACGGGCTACCCCAATGCGCACGTCGAACTGGCGATCCGCACGCACCTGGTGCGCAAGCAGCCCTATCTGTGGGACGGGTTGACGCGGAACCACGTCAACATCCTGACCGCCGACGCCGTGATCGCGCTGCCGGGCTCAACCGGCACGGCGCACGAGGTCGAGATCGCGGTGCGCTACGGCAAGCCGATCACGGCGTTCCTTCACCATACGGACGAGATGAACTCGCTGCCCGACGTCGTGCGCATCTGCCTGAAGATCGAAGACGTCGCCGCCTTCCTGCATGACACGTTGAAGCTCAAGGCCTAGACCACGTCGTCGCCTCCTCCATCTCGTCGATCCGCGCGAGCAGCGCTTCGAGCGGCGCCCAGTCGTCCTGCGCCGCGATCGCGCTCCAGACGCCGCGGACGACATCGATCGTCGTGGTGACGGGCTCATCGCCCCGGAAGTAGGCGTGCTCGAGCCGTTCGGGCCTGTCGGGCGCGCGCTCGAACAGCTGCGTCACGAACGCCTCCCAGACCTCGCCTTGATAGACCCGCGCGCGCGGGCTCTCAGCCAGGCGCTCGCGCGCGGCCGAGCCGCCGAAGGCGTCGAAGAAGACGCCCTCGAACGGCGGCCGGCGGTCGTTCATGAAGGCGAACAGGGTCCGGGTCAGCTCGCGGTCCTTCGCACGCCCCTCGGACGCGACGCCGAGCCGCGCACAAACCGCCGCGTCGAGCGCATCCTCATAGGCCGGCGCGAAACGGCCGAGCGCAGTCTCAAGCGGGCGAACGTCCGAGGCGATCAGCGTCAGACATTCGGCGAGCCGGGTGAGGTTCCACGCCGCCGCTTCGGGTTGACGGGAATAGGCGTAGAGCCGGCCTTCGTCGAAGTAGGCGGCGGTGAAGTCCGGCGCATAGACCGGCAGCGCTCGCCACGGCCCGTAGTCGAAGCTCACCCCCGTCACCGTCATATTGTCCGAGTTCAGAACGCCGTGAACGAAGCCCGCCGCCATCCACTGCGCCGCCAGCGCCGCGTTCGCCCGCACCGCCTCTTCGAGGAAGGCCGCGGGCTGCTCGTGCACGGGCAGATCGGCAAGCGCGGGGAAGTAGACCTCGACGGCGTGATCAAGCAGCGCCGCGATCCGGTCTGGCCGCTCCTCGTAGGCGTGGCGCTGGAACACGCCGATGCGCAGATGCGAATGCTGGGCGCGGGTCATCACCGCGCCGCGCACGGGCGGCGGCTCGTCGTGGCGCGTCAGCTCCTCTCCGGTCTCGGCGAGCGCGAGGATGTCGCAGGTGGGAAGCCCAAGCGCGCGCAGCCAACGCGCGGCGATCACTTCGCGCACTCCACCTTGCAGCGTCATCCGCCCGTCGGCGGTGCGGGCGTAGGGCGTCCGGCCCGAGCCCTTTGTGCCGAGATCGATCAGCCGGCCGTCACGGTCGCGCAGCTGCGCGAACAGAAAACCGCGGCCGTCGCCGATGTCGGGATTGTAAACGCGATACTGATGGCCGTGATATCTGAGCGCGACGGGCTTTTCGATATTCTCCGGCAGCGGAGCAAATTCGACGAAATGTCGGTCGCGTTCGCGCGTGCTGAGCTGATCGAGCCCGATCGCTTCGGCCGCGCGCTGATCCCAGACGCGCATTTGCGGCGCGGGGAACGTCGCGGGCGCGACTGGATCGGCGAAACCCTCGCCTAGTTGGCTGAGCTTCGGGTCGGGGCGGTATGTCGGCGAAAGCGGCATGGCCCGCGACATAGACTAAAAGCGCTCTCGTTGCGATCCGCGTCCGCGTCTTCCGGGACCTCTTCGCGCGCAGCGTCTTGCGTCAGGAAGATCACGTGCGCGCCGCGGCCCGCCGCTTCCATCGGTCCGAGGCGCGCGGCGCTCTCCTCCCCGTGCCAATCCGCGCCGAGGACGATCGCAAAGGCGCCCGAGGCGAGCGCCGTCTCCGCTTCGGCGAGGGGCGCGTCGGCGGGGATCACCACGGCGTCGCGGCCGTCGATGAGGAACGGCGCGCCCGCTCCTGGCATGACGCCGGCGGCGCCGGACGCGACGAGCACCAGCCGGCGCGGATCAGGACGGCCGCCAAGCGCGGTCTCCACTTCGAGCGCGAGACGCGACCAGTCCGGGCGGCCGGGCGGCGACGCGGCGCCGAACCGGTCGGCGAGCCCGTCGGCGACGCGGCCAAGGCGTGTCTCCGCCGCGGGCGGCTCGCGCGCTTCGATCACCACGACCAAGGGCGCGGATCCGTCTTGAACGCGGGAGGCAGCGTCGAGCTGGCTCAAGCAGGTCATCAGCGTGAAGCACGGCGCGTCGGCGCGCGGTCCCTCGGGGTTGACCACCTTGAGGCCGGGCTGGCGCAGCGCTGCGACCTGTGAAGCGCCGCCGCGCGCGTAGCGGCCGGGCTCGGGGTCTGCGTACACGGTCAGATGAAACGCGCGGTGGCCTTCGGCCATGAGCGCGCCGAAATCGAGCGTGCGCTCGCCGCTCGCGAACGTCAAACGCGCCTGCCAGGTCTCGATGCGGCCTGGGTCGCTGCGTCGAAAGTCGGTCGAGCGCTCAACGCCGACGACCGGTCCGAGCCACGCGTCGGCCAGAGAAAATCCATCAAAAGAGGATCCGTCGAGCACCCGGCCGCCGCGCGCCGCGGTCGCGGCGCCGGACTCTGCAGCGCTTTGCGCCGCAGCCTGGTAAGTCGGCGCGAGCAGGCTCAACGCCGCGACGGCGGCGGCGATCTGGGACGCTGAAGCGGTCGAGGCGCGCGAACGCATGCTCGTCTCCTTGCTGAGGCGAGCATGGCCAGTTGCGCGTGGATGAGAGGTTAAGGCGCGCCTGCGGCGCCTATGTCGCTCAAATCTCGTCGTTTTCCGCGGCGAGGCCGGCGCGCGCCTTTCAGAGGGCGAACCGGCGGTCGATCGGCCGCGTCGATTCGACGATTGCCTCGCGCGCCTGAAGACGCTCTTTTGCGTCTCCGCGGGGAACCGCCCGCTCGGAGGGGAGTTCGGAAAACGTGCTCAAACGCGCGCGCGATACCCATGCGAGCTTCCGCATCGCGGAGCTGCGCCGCCACGCGGCGCGCTTGCGCGCGCACCATCCGCGCGCGGGCGACTATCTCGAACAGGCCCCGGTGCTGGCGCCGGCGACCCTCGGCCTTGACGACGGCGATCTGCGCCGCTTCTTCCGCGATCACTGCAAGCGCGGCGCGCGGCTGCGGGCGATGATGACCGCCTTCGGTCTCGCCTATCCGCTGCGCAAGCTGCCGGCGTCGGCCTTCCGGGTCGAGACCGGCCGCATCTCGTTCCTGCGTCACTTCGCCGACGTTCATCCCTCCTCGATCGCCCAGTCGATCGAGCGTCACGCGGGCGCCGAACGCGAATGGCTCGACGCGATGTGGGAGTGGTGGTTCGTATGCAGCCGCCGCGGCTGTTTCCTCACGAAGGCCTTCGCCTGGGGCGTGCGCGCCGTCGAAGCGCCGTTGAACCTCGATCCGGCGCACATGATCGACTTCATTGACCGGCCGAGCAGCCTGTTCGATCCGCGCTGGAGCATGGCGGCGTTCACCTCGGCGCTTACGCGCTGGGAATCCACGTACACGGAACACGATCGGCTCGTCGACTGCCTGAAGCGCGAGGGCGTCGATCCCGAGCAGGTCTTCGACTACGGCCCGCTGCCGGCCTCGGTCTTCATCGACGGGCTCGAGCTGCGAGCGCTCGCCACGCCGCTCGACATCGTCAACGAGGGCGCGGCGATGCGCCACTGCGCGGCCTCCTACATCACCCACGTCGCGCACGGACGCTCCTGGCTCTATTCGGTGCGCCGCGACGGCGAGCGGCTGGCGACGCTGGAGCTGGTCATGAACGACGGCCGCTTCGTGCTTGCTCAGATCAAGGCGCGCCGCAACGGCCCCGCCCCGGCCGAGGCGCTGCACGCCGCGCGGCGCTTCGTCCGCCAGATCGCACCCGCGGCGGCTTACGCCGCGGGTTCAAGCTTCGGCGTGGAGCTTGGCTCTGCGGCGGCGTAGCGGCGGCCGATCTAGAAACCTGCTGGGCTGGAGCGGGTAGCGGGAATCGAACCCGCACGTTCAGCTTGGGAAGCTGACAGGCTGCCATTACATCATACCCGCGCGAGCCAGGCCGCTCGGCGGCCCTCTCGGCGTGCCTATTTATCTCCTCCTCGGCGTCCCTGTCATCAGCGCGCGCGTCATCCCGCCTCGCCTGTTCGCCGCGCGCGCCCGCGCCTATACTCGCGCAAAGCAACCACGAAACGCCGGCCGGGCGATGAACCCGGTCGCGCCAGAGGGAGACCGCTCATGCTGATCGAATTCACCGTCGGCCTGCTCGCTCAGGCGGGCGGCCTGATCCATCCGGAAACACCGCCGGCGAATCCACCCGCCGCTTCGATCGAGAGCTTCGCGCCGCCCACCCCGCCCGACGGACCGCCCGCGTCCGCCGAGCCGGAAATCTTCGAGGCGACCGGCCGGCCGCTCAAAACCGGGCTGACGGTCGAGGACTACGCTTACGAGATGCCCGAGGGCGTGACGACCTCGGAGGTTGTCTACTACTCCGACGGGATCGCCTGCTATGCGAAGATATTCTTCCCCGCGGACTTCGACCCTGAGGCCGAGCCCGGCGTTCCCGCGGTGGTGATGGGCCAGGGATGGGCCGGCTCTCACATCTCGATCGAGAAGTACGGCGCGCGCTTCGCCGAGCATGGCCTCGTCGCCATGACGATCGACTACCGCGGCTGGGGCTTTTCCGACGGCTATCCGACCGTGATCTCCCTGGTCGACATCGGCGGCGGGATCGCTCGCGACGAGTCCCGCCACGAGGTGGTCGAGGCCGAGGTGTGGGAGCGGCGCACGCGCCTCCTGCCGCGCGACCAGCAGGACGACTACCGCGCCGCGATCTCCTACATCCAGGGCGAGCCGGGCGTTGATCCCGACCGCATCGGCGTCTGGGGCTCAAGCTTCGCCGGCGGCAACTCCGTCGCCGTCGCGGGTCAGGACGCGCGGGTCAAGGCGATCGCCATCCAGGTGCCCTCAGTGACCGGCGATCCCGAGGGCCTCGAACCGGTGAACCTGGGCGGCCCGCTGCTCGCCGACTCGATCCGGCGTGCACGGACGGGATCTGGCGGCGAAGCATGGACCGGCTTTTCGGCGCCAAGGCTCATCGACTTCGAGACGTTCGAAGCGCTTCAGTTCAACAACACCATGCAATGGGCGGCAAACATCGGCGACCGGCCGTTCATGGTCAT
>JASFUX010000236.1:0-5476 GCA_050050115.1 Maricaulaceae bacterium
TCCGTTGCTCGACACGGTGAACCTGCTGGCGGCGGTGCGTCACGAAGACTTCTCCGGCGGCCTCAGCGCCACGGTGTATAAAGTCTCGGGTAAGTGGGACGTCACGCCGAACCTAGCGATCCGCGGCTCGTACGGCGACAACTTCCAAGCTCCGCCGGCGACCTTGCAGCCCGGCAATGTCACCAACGCGGTCAGAAGCTACGCGATCGCTGCGGGCAACTGGCGCGGCGCTCAGTTCGTGACGCGTTCGGACGTTGTACCGGAAACGGCGATCTCCTGGAACGCCGGCGCCATCTGGCAGTCGCAAGGTCTCACCGCCGACAGCGATTTCCGCATCATCGTGGATTACTTCGACATTCAGACCGAGGATGAGCTGGGTCAGCTGGCCGACGTGAACGACATCGCCAACGCGGTGTTCTCAGGTGCGGTTGCGCCCAACGGCTTCAACTACGCTGATTGCGGGCATGCGCTGGTCGATCGGGTGACGTTTAACGGCGGCTCCTGTGTGGCCGGAACGACCACGGCCGACGACTTTGCGTCAATCCGTACGGATTTCGGCAACGGTCCTGGCCAGCATACCGCCGGCATAGACTTCACGACGGACTATTCGTTCCCGTTCTTTGCGGGCGACTTGCGGCTCGGCGCGACAGCGACAAAGGTCGAGATCTACGAGATTGGGGCGACGACGCTTGACGGCGTCCTAATCGAACCGGCTCGTGATCAACTCGGCCTGTTGAACTTCGCCACCATCGCGGTCGCACGGCCTGAATGGCGGGCGAACTTCAACGCCAACTACAACACCGGCGCGCACAACTTCCGTGCGGTGTTGAACTACGTCAGCGCGGTGGAAGACGCCCGCGGTCCTCTCACGCCGTCGGGCTTCATTCCGGGCACGTTCGATCCGTACGGTCCCACCGACTACGGTGTTGACGGTGAGAACTACGTCACCGGCGACTTCCACTATCAGTTCGAGACCCCGTGGGATGCCACGATCTCGGCGTCGGTGGTCAACGTCACGGACGAAGATCCGCCCGCAGCGCGCGAAGAGTTCGGGTATGACCCGCTGCTCGGCAGCCCGCTCGGTCGGACGATCGAGTTCGGCATCCGCAAGACCTTCTAGTCTTTCGGATCCACTTCAATCCAAGGGCGGGCCTTCGGGTCCGCCCTTTTTCTTTGGGCTGATGACGGCGCCGAGATGCGGTGCAAAGAGATCCGGCGCGAAGAGACCCCGGGTGTTCGCTTGGGGGCGTCCGCTTGGCGCTAAAGCAGGCGTTGTCGTCGAAGACACGCCCGCCCAGATCGCCAAGACAATCGCGGCCCGCGAGGATTTCTTGCGTTCTTGAGTGCGGCAGCAGCGCCAAGCGCGACCGCCGGCCTCAGTGCGCTTCGTTCCAGGTCTTGCCCGTTCCCGTCTCCACCACGAGCGGCACGGCGATCTTCACCACCGGCTCGGCGGCGCG
Source organism: Maricaulaceae bacterium (assembly GCA_050050115.1). Lineage (GTDB taxonomy): Bacteria > Pseudomonadota > Alphaproteobacteria > Caulobacterales > Maricaulaceae > JASFUX01. The sequence continues at coordinate 1,461 of JASFUX010000236.1, forward strand.
GCTCATCACGTCGGCGACCAGCTTGGCGGTCTTTCCGGCATCCTTCTCGGGAACCTCGAACACCAGTTCGTCGTGGACCTGCAGCAGCATCTGCGCCTCGAGGCCCGCATCGGCGAGCGCGTCCGGCATGCGGATCATCGCGCGGCGGATGATGTCGGCGGCGGTGCCCTGCAGCGGCGCGTTGATCGCCTGGCGCTCCGAGAACTGGCGCTGGGCGGGGTTCTTCGACTTGATCTCCGGATAGTGGCAGCGGCGGCCAAACAGCGTCTCGACATAGCCCTGCGCGCGGCAGGTCTCCTTCATCCGCTCCATATATTCGGCGATGCCGGGGAACTTCTCGAAGTAGGCCTCGATATAGGCCGCCGCCTCCGACCGCTCGATGCCGAGCTGGTTGGCGAGGCCGAAGGCCGAAATGCCGTAGATGATTCCGAAGTTGATCGCCTTGGCGCGCCGTCGCGTGGCTGCGTCCATACCCTCGATCGGCACGCCGAACATCTCCGACGCCGTCATCGCATGAATATCGAGCCCGTCGGCGAACGCCTGTTTCAGGCTCGGCATGTCGGCGTAGTGCGCCAGCAGCCGCAGCTCGATCTGCGAATAGTCCGCGGACATCAACACATTGCCCTTCTCGGGCACGAAGGCGTCGCGGATCTTCCGCCCTTCCTCAGTGCGGATCGGGATGTTCTGCAGGTTCGGGTCCGAGCTTGAGAGCCGCCCCGTCGTCGTCGCGGCCAGCGCGAAACTGGTGTGCACCCGGCCCGTGCGCGGACTGATCGCCTCGACCAGGAGGTCCGTGTAGGTCGACTTCAGCTTCGAGTATTGCCGCCAATCGAGAATGGTCTGCGGCAGCTCGTGGCCCTGCGCGGCGAGGTCCTCCATCACCTTGACGTCGGTGGAATAGGCGCCGCCCTTGGTTTTCTTCCCGCCGGGCAGCCCGAGCTCGCCGAAGAAAATCTCACCGATCTGCTTGGGGCTGCCGAGATTGAACTCGCGCCCCGCTTGGCTATGCGCCTGAGCTTCGAGCTGGGCGATTTTCTGCGCGAAATCCGACGACAGCCGCGCCAGCACCGTGCGGTCGACCTTGATCCCCGCCAGCTCCATGTCGGCGAGCACCGCCGGCATCGGGCGCTCGAGCGTTTCATAGACGGTAGTCTTCTTCGCCGCGACCATCTCGGGCTTCAGCTTCATCCAAAGCCGCAGCGTGATGTCGGCGTCTTCGGCGGCGTACTCCGTCGCCGGAGCAAGCTCGACCTCGGCGAAGCTCTTCTGATTCTTGCCGGTTCCCGCGACTTCCTTGAACGAAATGCAGCGGTGGCCGAGCAGCGTCTCCGACAGAGCGTCCATGCCGTGGCCGCGCAGGCCCGCCGCGATCACGTATGAGATCAGCATGGTGTCGTCGATCGGGTCGACGCGAACCCCATAGCGCGTGAAGACCGCGAGATCGTACTTGAGATTTTGCCCGATCTTCAGAACGCTCGGGTCCTCGAGCATCGGCTTCAAGACTTTGATCGCCTTCTCGAGATCGATCTGCTCGGGCGTCGCGCCGCCGTCGACGAGATCGCCGCCTCCCCTATGACCGAGCGGGATGTAGCAGGCCTCGTTCGGCGCGAGCGCGAGAGAGACGCCGACCAGATCCGCGTTGGCGCTGTCGAGGGCGCTCGTCTCCGTGTCCACGGCGACAACGCCGAGCGCGGTCGCGCGCTCGACCCAGTCCTTCAAGTCCTTGATCTTCTGAATGCAGACGTATTTCGAGCGGTCGACGCCGGTCTCGGCCGCGGCCTCGTTCGAGGTCACCGAGCGACCGGTCATCCCCTCTTCGATCCGCCGCGTCAGCGTGCGAAACTCCATTTCGTTCAAGAACTTGAGCAAAGGCTCGGGGTTCGGATCGGAAACGCCGAAGTCCTCGAGCGACGCCTCGACCGGGGTCTCGGCGTTCAAGGTGACCAGCTCTTTGGAGACCCGAATGAGGTCGGCGTTGTCGATCAGACTTTGCCGGCGCTTGGGCTGCTTGATCTCCTCGGCGCGGGCGAGGATCTCGTCCAATGATCCGTACTCTTCGAGCAGCTGGATCGCCGTCTTCGGCCCGATGCCCGGCGCGCCGGGCACGTTGTCGACGCTGTCGCCGGTCAGCGCCTGGATCTCGATCACCTTCTCGGGCGGCGCGCCGAACTTCTCGATCACGCCCTCGCGGTCGATCCGCTTGTTCTTCATCGTGTCGAGCATGACCACCTTGTCGGTGACCAGCTGCATCAGGTCCTTGTCCGAGGAGATGATGAACACCTCCGCGCCCTTCTCTTCGGCCTGGCGCGCATAGGTGGCGATGAGGTCGTCGGCCTCGTAGTTCTCCATCTCGATCGCCGGCAGGCCGAAAGCTTCCGTCGCCTGACGAACGAGCGGGAACTGCGGGATCAAATCCTCGGGCGGCGGCGGCCGGTGCGCCTTGTACTGGTCGTAGATCTCGTTGCGGAACGACTTCGCGCCGGCGTCGAAGATGACCGCCAGATGCGTCGGCGCCTCGCCCTCGTTCACGTCGCGAATGAGCTTGTAGAGCATGTTGCAAAAGCCCGAGACCGCGCCGATCGGCAGGCCGTCGGACTTGCGGCTCAAAGGCGGCAACGCGTGATAGGCGCGAAAAATGTAGCCCGAGCCGTCGATCAGATAGACGCGGGACTTCTTGTCGACGGGGCGGGTTGTGGGCATGGGGCGTTCCTACAGGCGAGACTGACTTGGTAGGTCAGATCGCTGCAGCGGGCAACGCGCCCCTACCCCCACTTCACCACGTTCACCGGCGGCAGGTGGTGGCTCAAGATCGACCAGCTCTCCCCGCCGTCCTCGGTCACCCACGCGTTGCCCGTGGTCGAGCCCATGGCGAGCTTGTCGCCGGTCTCGTCGATGTCGAGGCCGTGGCGGTAGACGAGATCCCAAGCCGGCGCATCGGGCAAGCCCTTGGATAGCTGCTCGAAGGTTTCGCCGCCGTCGCGGGTGCGGTTGACGACGAACTTGCCGTCGACCGGCATGCGGTACTGGTCCTTGATCCCCGGCACGAACCACGCGGTCTTGGGATCGTTCGGGTGCACCGCGACCGCGAAGCCGAAGACGGCCGGCTTGACGTCCTTGAACTCGACGAAGTTCGAGCCCGCGTCCTCGGATTTGAAGATGCCATTGTGATGCTGGCACCAGACCGTGTCGGGATCGTCCTTGCACGCAACGATCAGATGCGGATCCTGCATGATCGGATCGAACTGCATCTCCGGCGGCAGGAACTCGGCGCGCAGGCCTTGACCCGCCTGCTCCCAGCTCTCCCCGCCGTCGGCGGACTTCCAGACGCCGCCGCTGGAGATCGCGAGGGTGACCTTCTTGGAATCGCGCGGATCGACCAGGAAAGAGTGAATGCCAGGGCGGTCAAAGCCGCCCCCGCCCCACTTCTCTCGCGCGGGGTCGTTCCACAGCGCGTCGTTAAGCTGCCAGCTGTCGCCGCGGTCGGTGGATTTGAACAGACCGCCCGGAATGGTGCCGGCCCAGAGCACGCCCGGCTCGTCGGGCCCGCCGGCCGCGAGCGACCAGATCATCTCTACCGAAGGACCCGACTTCGGAGCCCTCATCTGCTCCATCATCGCCGCCATGTCTTCAGCGCTCTCGGGGGGCGTCCATTCCGTCGGCGGCGCTTCATCGGCGAAGCGCGGCGCGCCGATCTCTTCCCACGACTTTCCGCCGTCGTCGGATCGATGCAGCTTGTGACCGAAGTGGCCAAGATGCAGCGCCGCGTAGATCGCGCCGTCGCGCGTGTCGACCAGCACCTGACTGACCGGCTCGCCGATGAACGCGGGCTCGCCCGCTTCCTTCCAACCCTTGCCGTTTCGGGTGAAGGTGAACAGGCCCTTCTTCGAGCCGACGTAAATGGTCTCGGACATGCTCACCCTCCCGATAGAGCTTGGAACACGTAAATCTCGTCATCTTCGGCAACCGGATCGGCCAAGCGTTCGCGATCCTTGATCATCTCGTTGTTCAAGAAGATC
>JASFUX010000237.1:0-5460 GCA_050050115.1 Maricaulaceae bacterium
TCTCCGAAACGTCTTCAAGCGCGCGGCTCAGGATCACCGCGCCGGCGATGTCGCGCAGCACCAGCGCCGAGGCGCGCAGGGATGGCCGGCCGTAGTAGATCCGCGCGACGCGGCTGACCATGTTGAGATTGCGCCAGAGCACGATGAAGGCGTCGATCGAGCCGTTCATGGAGATCGCCGTCGCCGCGCCCACGCCGGTCGCCTCTGCGTGGATGTAGCGGTCGACCTGGCGGTCGAGCGGCTCGAGCAGCGGATCGATCTGGGTCCGCTCAAACGCGGCGACGGCCCCGGTAGAGAGCGGAACCTTCTCCGCTTCACTGAGCGCCGCGTCCACCTCCGCCAGGCGATCGGCCATCAGCGGGTTCTTCCTGAGCGCGCGCAGGTAGGTGACGTCGAACTTCAGGCGCTTGGCGATGTCGTCCGCGCCAAGATCTGGGCGGGCGAGATCCACCTCGGGCGGCCGGGCCATGGCCGGCATGTGCAGAAACCTGGCGGCGGGCAGGACGATCAGCCACACGAACGCGATCGTCACGGCGGCGGCGAAGGCGTAGCCGGCGAACGGGTGGATGTCCGAGAACAGACCGTAGAACAGGTAGACCTGCCCGACGATCGTCAGGGCGGCGATCATCAGACCGCCGTAGAACGTCCACTTGAGCGCGCGCCAGGCGAGCTTCCATTGGCGCGTGATTTCCCAGCGCTCGGCTTCGCCGTCCGCGGGAAGAGACTGTGTTCCATCCAGTGCCGACACGAGCGTTCATCTCCGCTTGCGACACCCCATGGCGAGGTTAGCGCATTGAACGGCCTGCGGAAATGCTCTCGTGACCTGCGTGTCCGCGCCGGCTCGGCGCTTGCCGGTTCCGCGCGCCCTTGCTAGGCGTCTCGTTTGAGAAAGAGACCGCAGCCATGTCCGTAACTCCTGAAGACGTTCGCCGCATCGCGCGGCTCGCGCGCATCGCCGCGCCGGAGGATCGCCTCGAGGCGCTCGCCGGCGAATTGAACGGCATTCTCGACTGGATCGAGCAGCTCAACGAGGTCGACGTCGAGGGCGTCGAGCCGATGGCTTCGGCGGTCGATCGGGCGCTGCCCATGCGCGAGGACAAGGTGACCGACGGCGATCGCCGCGACGACGTGCTCGCCAATGCGCCGGCGAGCGAGGAAGGCTTCTTCGTCGTGCCGAAGGTGGTGGAGTAGGCGGCCGTGTCGCAGATCGTGATCGCTGAAGAAGATCCGCGGACGCCGGATGCGGCTGCGATGATGGCGGCGCTCGACGCGCGCATGCGCGAGCTCTACCGACCCGAAACCTGCCATCTCGCCAGCGCTGAGACGCTTCTCACGAGCGGTTCTGTGTTCCTGGTCGCGCGCGATGACGGTCGCGCGGTCGGTTGCGTCGCGCTCATGCCGATCGAAGACGGGATCGGGGAGATCAAGCGCGTGTGGACCGTTCCCGAAGCGCGCGGCCGCGGCGTGGCGAGCGCTTTGCTGGCGGCGATCGAGGCTGCGGCGCGAGCGCGGCGCATGCCGGCGCTGATGCTGGAGACGAGCGATAAACAGCCGGACGCCGTTGGTCTGTTTCGCAAGCACGGCTTCGTCGAGCGCGGTCCCTACGGCGGCTACTGCAACGATCCTGAGCTGATCTTCATGGAAAAGTCGCTGGCGACGACGGACACGGAGAGCGCGGCGTGAGCGCGTCTGACGTCTCGATCGGGGTTGAAGACCCGCGCGCGCCGGACGGCGTCGCGATGATCGCCGCGCTCGATGAAAGGATGCGCGTGCTCTATGGCGAGGTCGAGGAGGAGCGGCACGCGCTTCAGCCGGGCCGGTTGGCCGAGCTTGACGCATTCTTTCTGACCGCGCGTTGCGATGGAGAGGCGGTCGGTTGCGGCGCGCTGATCCCGTTGGGGGACGGTCAAGTCGAGATCAAGCGCATGTGGACTGATCCGGCCGCCCGGCGCGGCGGCGTCGCTCGCGCGGTGCTCGCCGCACTGCTGGCCGAAGCGCGTCGTCGCGGCGCGGTTGTTGCGGTTCTCGAGACTGGCGTGCGTCAGCCCGAAGCGATCGCGCTCTATCGCAGCGAAGGTTTCGTGGTCTCCGAACCGTTCGCCGATTACGAAGATCACCCCGACAGCGTCTTCATGAAGAAGCGATTGGTGTCGGTCGAGGAGAGCGCCGCGTGACCGAGCTGACTAATCTCACCATTGCGCGGGCGCGGGCGTTGCTGAACGGGCGCGAGCTTTCGGCGGCCGAGCTTGTCGACGCGCACATCGCGGCGGTGGAGGCGGCCCGGCCGCTCAACGCCTTCGTGGTCGAGACCCCGGAGAAGGCGCGCGCGATGGCCGCCGACAGCGACGCGCGCATCGCCAAGGGCGAGGCGGGGCCGCTCGACGGCATTCCCGTCGCGATCAAAGACTTGTTCTGCACCAAGGACGTTCAGACCACGGCGTCGTCGAGGATCCTCGAGGGTTTCACACCGCGTTATGAGTCCACCGTCTCGGCGAACCTGTTCGGCGACGGCGCGGTGGTGCTGGGCAAGACGTCGATGGACGAGTTCGCCATGGGCTCGTCGAACGAGACCGCCGCGACTGGCCCCGTGACCAATCCGTGGCGGCGCGAAGGCTCGAACGCCGCGCTGGTGCCGGGAGGCTCCTCGGGCGGCTCGGCGACGGCGACGGCCGCGCGCCTGTGCCTCGGCGCGACAGCGACCGACACCGGCGGCTCGATCCGCCAGCCCGCCGCCTTCACCGGCACGGTGGGCGTGAAGCCGACCTACGGTCGCTGCTCGCGGTGGGGGATCGTGGCGTTCGCCAGCTCGCTCGATCAGGCGGGGCCGATCGCGCGCACCGTCGAAGACGCGGCGATCCTGCTCACCTCGATGGCCGGACACGATCCGAAGGACTCCACCAGTCTCGAAATCGAAACGCCCGACTTTGCGAAGGCCTGCGGATCCAGCGTCAAAGGGCTGCGCGTGGGCGTACCGAAAGAGTATCGCGTCGACGGCGCGCCCAAAGAGATCGACGAGCTGTGGGAGCGCGGCGTCGCCTGGGCGAAGGACGCGGGCTGCGAGATCGTCGAGATCTCCCTTCCGCACACGAAGTATGCACTGCCGACCTACTACATTGTCGCTCCGGCTGAAGCTTCATCCAACCTCGCGCGCTATGACGGGATGCGCTACGGCCTCCGCGTTGACGGGGACAGCCTGATCGACACCTATGAAAAGACACGCGCCGCAGGGTTCGGACCAGAGGTGCAGCGTCGGATTTTGATCGGCACCTATGTGCTCTCGGCAGGCTACTACGACGCCTACTATCTTAAGGCGCAAAAAGTCCGACGTCGGATTCGCGACGACTTCGAGGCAGCCTGGCAAAGCTGCGATGCGATCCTGACCCCGACCGCACCATCGGCCGCCTTCGCGCAAGGCGAGAAGGGCGACGATCCCGTGGAGATGTACCTAAATGACGTCTTCACCGTGCCGGCGAACCTCGCCGGCCTGCCGGGGATCTCCGTGCCCGCCGCACTCGACGGCGAGGGGTTGCCGCTCGGCTTGCAGATCGTCGCGCCCGCCTTGCAGGAGGAGCGCATGTTCGCCCTGGCGTCAGCGATCGAAAAAGCTGCGACGTTCGACGCGGCGCCGGAGAGGTGGTGGTAGGGCCAGCACGTTGGCCGATCTGGGTCTCCGCACTCGTGGGGATCGTCGTCGCGATCCCGATACTCTACTACTTCTTCGGTCTGATCGGCGCACTGAGTCCTCTGGGCCTTCCGCTCTACTGGGTGCTTTGGCAGCTTCTGCGGGGGAACGTTTATCGCTCGCAGACCTATCTCGACGATCGCATGGCGGCTCGGCGGGCGCGATTGGACGCGTTTCGCGGTCGGCGAAAGAAAGGAGCCTCGCACAGTGTGCGCGATTGAAGCCCACGGCGTTACGGTTCGACGGCGTATGAGGTTCGCGTGAAACTCATCGGCCGCATCTTCGCGAGCGTTCTGGGACTCGGCGTGCTCTGGCTCGCCGTGACCATGGCGGTCAGTCCCGATCTGATCGTGCCGATCCCCGAGCATGGCGGGACGCCGCAGCGTGTCGACTACGAGCCGACTTTCGCCACCGAGGCGCCGCGCTATATCGCTGCGGCGTTGCTTGGCTTTTTCGGTTTGACGCTGGCCGTCGCGCCCTGGCGGCGCAGGGGATGAGAACCCAGATCTGAGAACGGAACCAACCACGTGTTTTTAACCGATGCATTGGTCGCGGGCGTGATCGCCACGGCGGCCTGTGACGCTTGGCAGTGGACCCTGCGCCGCGGCGGCTTCTCGACGACCAATTGGGGATTCGTCGGACGCTGGATCGGCTCCATCCCGCGCGGCGTATTCAGTCATGCGGCGATTGTTGAAAGCCCCAGCGTTCCGGCCGAACGGTGGATCGGATGGTCGTTTCACTACTTCGTCGGCGTGACCTACGCAGCGATCTACTTGGTGCTGCTGTCGATCAGCGGGTCCGGGCCGCGTCTGCTTTGGACGATCGGCTTCGGACTAGCGACGGTCATTTCGCCTTGGCTGATCCTGCAACCGGCGCTCGGTGGCGGCTTTTTCGCCCGCAAGACGCCCCATCCGGGTCAGGCCCGCTACGTCAGCGTCACCACGCACGGCGTATTCGGGCTGGGGCTCTATCTGGGCGCGCTCGCTGCAGGACTCTGAGGCGAGGCCCACAGCTTTGCTGCGGCTACCGCTGGCGACATCCTGCGAGCCTTTATACTAGCCGCTGATTCGCCCCTCACTCGCTCAAGACCGCCGGAGCGCGACCATGTCCACAGACCTCCTCGATCCGCCTGAACCGGGCCGCATTGTCGACGAGCCGATCGAGGACGCGCTGTCGAGCCGCTACCTGGCCTACGCCCTTTCGACCATCACCCAGCGTGCGCTGCCCGACGTTCGCGACGGACTGAAGCCGGTCCAGCGGCGCATCCTCTATGCGATGCGGGAGCTGAAGCTTGATCCGAAGTCGGGCTTTAAGAAGTGCGCGAAGATCGTGGGGGAGGTGATGGGCAACTATCACCCCCACGGCGACCAGGCGATCTACGACGCGCTGGTGCGCCTGTCGCAAAGCTTCGCCCAGCGCGTGCCGCTTGTCGACGGCCAGGGCAATTTCGGCAACGTTGACGGGGATAACCCGGCCGCCATGCGCTACACCGAAGCGCGCCTGACCGAGGCCGCCGACGCGCTGCTTGCGGGGCTCGATCAAGATGCGGTGGACTTTCGCGACAACTATGACGGTTCGGAAAGCGAGCCGGTGGTGCTGCCCGCGGCGTTCCCGAACCTGCTCGCCAACGGCTCGACCGGGATCGCCGTCGGCATGGCGACATCGATCCCGCCGCACAATCCGGCCGAGCTGATCGCCGCGGCGCGTCATCTCGTCAAGCGCCCCAAAGCGAACGTCTCCTCCTTGCTCAACTACGTAAAGGGACCGGACCTTCCGAC
>JASFUX010000238.1:0-5450 GCA_050050115.1 Maricaulaceae bacterium
CTCGTCCCGCCGCCGGACCGGATCGCCTACGTCTTCGACGGAAAGGGCGGGGGCCGCGCGTGCGATCCGGACACCCCCGCGCCCGCCGAGGGCGAGGCGTTCGTCTGGCGGCACGTCCATCGGGTCGGCGATCCCGAGGCCTGGGCCAAGGCGCTGGCGGGCCTCGACGCTCATGTCCGCGATGCCCTGACGGCGGAGGATACGCGACCGCGCTGCTCGGTTTTCGAAAACGGCGTGCTCCTGTTCCTGCGCGGGGTGAACCTCAACCCCGGCGCCGAGCCCGACGACATGATCTCGCTGCGGCTCTGGGTCGGCGCGCGCGAGGTCGTCAGCGTCTGGCTGCGCCCGCTGCGCGCGATCGGCGACGTGCTCGACGCCATCGGCCGTGGCCAGGCGCCGAGCACGCCCGGCGATCTCGTCGCCAAGCTGGCCTTGCGGCTGGTCGACCGGATGGAGCCGACGGTCGCCGAGCTCAACGAGAGCGTCGACGATCTCGAAGACAAGGTGACCGAGCCCGGCGCCTCGATGAGCCGCGGCGATCTCGCCGAGGTGCGCCGTCAGGCGATCGTGCTCCGCCGCTTCGTCGCCCCCCAGCGCGACGCGCTCTCGACCCTGTCGATCGAGGACCTCGGCTGGCTGACCGAGAAGGACCGCCACCGCCTGCGCGAGGCCGCCGATCGGACCACGCGGCTGGCCGAAGAACTCGAGGCCGTCCGCGAGCGCGCCGCGGTGGTCCAGGACCAGCTGATGGATCGGCGCAGCGAGGAGATGAACCGGCGGATGCTGATCCTCTCGGTGGTCGCCTCGGTGTTCTTGCCGCTGGGGCTGTTGACGGGCCTCCTCGGCATCAATGTCGGCGGCATGCCGGGCGCGGGCTCGGACGTCGCCTTCTGGATCGTATGCGGCCTGCTCGTGGCGATGGCTGGCGGCCTGGTGTGGCTGTTCCGGCGGATGAAGCTGATCTAGCCGCCGCTCGCTTTCTCGCCCGCCGGTTTCGGATATCGCATCACGCGCGCTATTTTACCGTAGACGGACCGGCGGGGGATTGTTTGACCGACCGGCCCCGCCGCGCGCCAGCACCAGGCTCGCCCAGCCGTCGATCACGTAGCGGCGGACCAGCACGGCGCCGCGGGCGCGGTAGGCGGCGAGGACGGCGCGGGCCTGGGGCTCCAAGAGCCCCGAGAGCACGATGACGCCGCCGGGTTCGGTCGCCTCGACGACGTCGCCCGCCAGGGTCTGCAGCGGGCCGGCGAGGATGTTCGCCAGCACCAGATCGAACCGCCGCTTTCGCAACAGCGGATGGGCCAGCCCGTCCGCCTCGATCGCCTTGACCAGCCGACCCGCGCCGTTCGCCCGGGCGTTCTCCGCCGCGACCCGCACCGCGATCGGATCGATGTCGCTCGCCAGCGCCGGCCGCCGCGTCGCCTTGGCGAAGGCCACCGCCAGCGCGCCCGTTCCGGTCCCCAAGTCGAGCGCGGTCCGAAACCGCCGCCGCGGCCCCTCGCGCTTCAACAGGTCGTCGAGCGCCTTCAGGCAGCCCAGCGTCGTCGCGTGATGGCCGGTGCCGAACGCCTCGCCGGCCTCGACCACGATGTCGATCCCGCCGCGCCGGGGCGGATGGTGGCTTCCCCGCAAGGTGAAGCGCCCCGCGCTCACCGGCGGCAGGCCTTCGAGCGAGACCGCCACCCAGTCGCGCGCGTCGAGCTGGCCCAGCGCGAAGGAGAAGGCGTCTTCATCGAGCCCCAGCGCCTCGATCACCGCGTCGAGATCGGGCGGGGCGTCGAACAGCAGCTCGAGCCGCGCGACGCTCGGGTCCCCGTGCTCGAACAGCGAGGCGCTGAGCCCCAGGGGCGGATCACCGCCCGCGCGCTCCAGCGCGGTTTCAAGCGCGCCCGCCGGCCCGACGGCTTCGAAGCGATAAAGCGACATCGCGCGCGCTCCCCGCGCCGGCGCGCCGTCAGGCCTCGACCTTGTCGTAGACGATGGTCATCTCGCCCATCGGGCTTTGCGCCGAGGTGGTCATCTTGCCGCTTTCGACCTTGTACGGAAAGTCCTGGTCGAGCATTCGCCGCGTCTCGGCTTCTTCGGCCTCGCTCAAGGGGCGCTCTTCGACGTTCATCGTCGGGACGGGCGCGCCTTCGACCTTGGTGCGTCCTCGCGCGTAGTTGGCGCGGAAGGTCCCTTCGCCGAGCTCGATCTCGCCTTCGTGGACGATGGTCTGCACGGCGCCGCCGGGCAGGACGACCTCCATCGTGGTCGTAAAGCTCATGTCGTCGCGGATGTGCTGCGTCGTCGTCACCTTCGAGCCCATGGCCTCGGTGACGTTGACCCAGGTTCCCACGAGGTCGCTTCCCGCTCCGCCGCTCATCGAGGCCTCCGTCCGTTGCGCGGCCGGCAGGGTAGCGGAGGCGGGCGGGTCGGAACAGTGGCGTGCACGGGCGCCGCCGCGAAGCGTCGCTTCGGGCGTCTGGTCGTTTCGAAGAGAACCGGCGAGCGTCAACTCGTGTCGAACGCGGCGAGGGCGTCGGCGGCTTGTTCCTGCGCGTTCTCGTTGACCCAGCGGCCGAAGGTCGGCGGCGGCCGATCTGGAGGACGGCCCAGCGCCGCGGCCCGGTCGGCCAGCCGCGCGCCGTTGCGGTTGAGCCCGCGCGCCAGCCGCAGCGCGAGGCGGCGGACATGCGGCGCGGGGTTGTCGAGCACGCGGGCGACCGCCTCGGCGCGCTCGGCCAGCGGCCAGGCGCAATGAACGCCGAGGCTCTCGAACGTGCGCCCCGCGGCCGGAACGGCGGATTGGGCGCTATCCCGCCTCGCCTTGCTCGCCCGGACGTGGGGCAGGGGGTCGAAACGCACGCGCCAGTCCGCCGAATTGTCCTCGTCCTGGGTGACCGCGTTGCGGGGCGCGCCCGCCGCTTTCGGCGCCGGTTGCGCCGGCCGCGGCGGGGCGGGCGTCAGATCCGGCGCGATCGCCGCCGCCTCGATCAGCAGGAGCCGGCGGACCGCCTTCTCGATCGGCGCGAGCCAGCCGGCGATGTCCTGATATTCCTTGAGCGCAAGCACGCCGAGCCCCGCGATCGCGCACGGCCCGCCGAACACGGCCTTGAGGCAATGCAAAAGGTAGCGCGCCGCCTCCCAGAGAGCGGGCAGCGACGCGTCGTCCTCAGAGCACGGATCGGTTTCGGGCCGAGACATGCGCGCATGATACGGCGGCGTGCGAGGGGCGGGGATAAGGCGGGGTTGTCCGCGGGTGAGCATGCCGGACGGGGGCGGGGTGCTTGTCCACGTCGGGGAGGTGCTTGGGGTGCTCGTGGGGGTGCGTGCAGTGATCAGAGAGTGAGGCGAAAGTCACCGCCTCCTCGGCATCTGCAGCATTGAGTTGCATTTCAAGTCAAACATCGCGCGCAATTTTTTTGGTGGCCCGAGACTTTAGCTCCTCGAAGTAGTCGAGACCGAGGTAGGCTATCTGGGTGGCGCGAGCGAACTCGTCGAGGTCATTGAATACGTGATAGTCGTCGAACCTAGCAAAGGGTTCCCCGGCTTGTTTCCACGCTGTGCCGACGCGGAAATCCGCAAACAACTCAAGACCAGTAAGAAGGATGATCTGCGCCCGCATTCCGCCTTTCACGTGTTCCCAACCCCACTTGGTGAAATCACGGAGGAGCGCCTTTTCGGAATCCGAGAAAGAATTTTTCAGAACGGAAACTACGATCGTTACGCCGGGGAGCGCCGCAGCTACCAACTTGAGATTTTCGATATCTCGCTCGCTGATCGCTTCATCGGCAAAGCTCTTTGCCTCGCCGATAATCAGTCGCGGCTCCGCGCGCTGACCCAACACGGCGCGTCGCCCCAACCAAAGGGCGAAGTCGATTTCACGCTTGAACGTATCAGTCTCGAGTTCCAAACCGGTGGCGTACGTCATCTCAACGTCTGCGCTGCCTGACATTTTTTGGTTGAACATATTTAGAGCGAGCGCTACGGCGTACGCTCCTTCAGCAAAATTCGGCACACTGAAAGAACCAATGACACGAAATTTCCAGGATCTAGTGGCGTTGCCTTGGGGGAATCCGAATTGCTTCTGGCAGCGGTCGCAGGTGACTCGATAATCAACCACGTCGAGACCGTACCAGTTAGTATACGTACAATTTGGACAATCGACAGATAGCCCCAATCGTAAGACGCCGCGATTGGTGAAATCTTCTAGCGATAAATTACGAATTTGGTCCTTGCGGCGTCGGCGCACGAGGGCGTTCCAGACATGAAACGGGGCCGTTCGCCCTTCATACAGGCGCTTGGTTGCCGTCTCGTCGCTTCCCTTTAGCTCCTCCTGCGTTGCCATTCCGTTGAGAAGCCTCAAGGTCTCTTGATCCGAAATTAGACGCGCACCCCATAGGCTTCCGAGGGCGTCAATCATTTGGCGAGCTATGCGCCCGGCGCTCGAAGGCTTGGCTCGTATACCCCGTCGCCCCAGCCATTCGACGATCGCAGTAGCGCCGTCGCTGAGTTCCAGAAATTCCTTTGACGCCTTATGCTCTTGTCCAAGCGACCAACCTTCTCGACTGATAACCGGGCGCTCCAACAGACTCACGAAAAGCCGCGGAGTGCTGCGATCTTCGAGATTTGTTGGCAGGCACAGAGCAAACGCGTCGGATTCGTAGCAGTCCAGATTGATTACATTCGCCCAGCGAAAATGACCGAGGCTGTACCGCGAAGCAAAGTCTGGAGACAGCGTGTCAAGTCTCAGAGAATTTCCGTCAACCAACGGAGTATCGATCCTGGCGCTTCCAGCGGTCAAACGATGACGTTCCGAGATCGGTCCTCGTGAACCAGATCGCACTTCTGGATGCCACACAGCTCCAATGAAGTAAGAATCTTCCGGACACGGCGAGAAGTGGTCGTCTATCAAGCACTTTATCTTGTCGCTTCCGAGGCTGCGTCCGAAATAGAGGGTGCTGTGAAACATCGTTCCAAACTGATTGTTTGGAATTGGACGATGATTGTCCGTGATCATCCCGACAATGGTTGGAGCAAGTGCTTCAATCCAACAAATTGGGACGGGGTAAACCGGCGACTCAAACAGGCGCTTATTCCAATAGTCGATGAGATCGGCCGGTTTTGAATGGTCGAATATAAAGAATGAGAGGTCTCGACCACCCCGGGGGAGCACCTCGATCTTGTGGTAGGTTGGAGTGAAGGGGACAGTCGCTTGATGCTGAAAAACTTCGAACCAGTGGTCCGGTTCGGGATCGACAGCATTCGGCTCAAACACTCTTGAATAGGCTTTGTAAAACTCTTGCGCGTTCTCCTCCTTCGGAAAGGAGCCGAATACGGCTTCGATGAGTGTGCTGAATTTTGTCTCGTTGAAGACGAAGGACGGCCGTTTGTCCCTTAGTACGAACTGACGCTGGGACACATAGATGTCTCGGTAAACATCCATCATTGAGAGACCGAAGTGA
>JASFUX010000239.1:0-5355 GCA_050050115.1 Maricaulaceae bacterium
GGCCGCGTCGGCGCGCAAGTCTAGAGCTGCGGCGCGGGGAGCGGCGCCGGCGCTTTGACGGTGTGGGCGAACGCTCTTAGCGTGGTTCCTCGCCATCGCCGCCCGCCGAGCGGCCGGTCCGAACGAGGTCCCGCGCATGCGCGCTTCGATGACAGCACTGACCGCTCTCGCCGCCCTCGGCGCCGCAGTTCTGGGCGCCGCCGCGCCCGCCGCGGCGCAGGGCCTGACCTACACCCGCGACACCTATACGACCGTCAAGTCGGCCTACGTGTTCCGCGGCCTGCAGCGCGCCGAGGAGATCGTGCAGCTCGGCGGAGAAGTGCGGCTCAACGGCGTTCATCTCGGCGGCGCCTGGCTGCAGCCGTTCGACGGCGCCGAGGCGCCGAGCGAGGCGCGGCTCTACGGCGGTTGGTCGCCGCACATCGAGGACCACGGCTCGCCGATCGACGTCGAGCTGGGCTTCACGTGGTATGCGACGCCCGACAGCGCGCCGGGCTTTGCCGAGGACTCACGGTTCGAGCCTTACGCCAAGCTCTACCTCGACACCCCGCTCGCGCCCTCGCTCGCCGGCTTCTACGACACCGAGCTTGAGACCTATACGGTCGAAGGCCGGCTGACCCACTATGTGCCGTTTGGGCTCAATGGGATTCAGTTCGGCTTCGACGGCGGCCTCGTCAGCCCCGAGAACGGCCAGGAACACACCTACGCCCAAGGCTCGATCGACTATGTGCGCAACTTCCTCTCGGGCCTTGAGGGCTTCGTCGGCGTGCGCACGGCGGTCTCCAGCGAGGACCGTTACTTCGACACGGTCACGCCGGCCGGTCCGATCTACGATCAGGACAATAAGACCTGGATCGCCTTCGGACTCGCGGCGACCTTCTAACGCGGCTTACGCCTCGAGCCCGACTTCGGCGAGCGCCGCCGACTGCGCCGCCGCGAGGCGGTCGACGTGGAAGTCGCCGATTACATCATTGTAGAGATCATGGAAGTTGAGCTTCGCGTCGAGGCGCAGGAACGCCGCGCCGAGGCCGATCGCGGCGCGGTCCATGAACACGAACTCGCGCGGCGCGCGGACCGGCCCATGCTCCCGCAGCGCCGTGCGCACGGCGAAGGCTTCCTTGCGGCCGTACTGGCTCGGTTTCATCCCATCCGCGACCGTGCGCTTGCGATCATCGAGCAGCGGCCCGTAGATGAACCGCGCCCAGATGTTGAGCGCGTCCAGAAGCTCGTTCGACAGCGACGCGAAACCCCAGGCCTCGTAGGCCGCCGCCTGACCGTCGCGATCGTCGGACTTGAGCGCATGATAAAGCGTGACCACGCCCTCGACGAAACGCGGCGGAAAGATCCGGATGCAGCCGAAGTCGAGCACGTTGACCGTCTCGGCGTTCGGGTCGGCGACGGCGTAGTTGCCCAAGTGCGGATCGCCATGGATGACGCCGCAGCTGAACAGCGGCCGCCACCACGCCTCGCACAGCCGCGTGGCGATGCGGTTGCGCACCTCCTGAGGCGCTGACTTGAACGCTGTGATCGGCTCGCCCTCGAGCCAGGTCATGGCGAGAAGCCGGCCCGTCGAAAGCTCGGGAACCGGCTCGGGCACGGCGATGCCGGGCGCGTCCTTCAGCATCCGGCCATAGAGCGCGATCGCCTTGGCTTCGCGCACATAATCAAGCTCCTCGCGCAGGCGCGCGGCGATCTCGACGAACATCTCATCGGGGTCGATCGACTTCTCGACCCGCTTGAAGACGCCCAAGAGCGCCTTGAGCTGACCCAGGTCGGCCTCCACCGCGCTCGCCATGTCCGGATACTGAAGCTTGACCGCCAGCGCCCGGCCGTCCGGATCGCGCGCCTTGTGCACCTGGCCGAGCGAGGCGGCGTGGGCGGCCTCGCGCTCGAACTCTGAAAAGCGCGCCTGCCAGTCCGGTCCCAGCTCGGCGCGCATCCGACGCTTGACGAAGCTCCAGCCCATCGGCGGGGCGTTGGTCTGCAGCCCGGCCAGCTCTTCGGCGTAGCTCTCGGGCAGAAAGTCGGGGATCGTCGCCATCATCTGGGCGACCTTCATTAAAGGCCCTTTGAAGCCCCCAAGCGCCGCCTTTAAGGCCCGCGCGGAGTCCGGATCTGCGTCAGCGCCGCGCAGGAGCCGGTTCGCGCCGATCGTCAGCGCCGCGGTCGAAAGCCCCGCGCCCACGCGCGCAACGCGCAGGGCCCGGCCGGAGAAGCGGTCGGCTTCGTCAGAGGGCATACGGACCTCGCGTAATTTTATCGGTTTCGTTCAAAGTTCGTTGACCAAGACGCGAGAAGAGCCTCGTTTTCGATCATCCGTATCCGTTCCTTAAGTCCAATTTCACTGGGCTGTGCCAGAAAGAAGCGCAACGAAACGGGACGACGCTTGTCTTCCTTAAGCACTAAAGAGCGGGTGAAAGATGGCCAAGACGGTACTTATCGTCGACGATGATCCGACGCAGCGCCGGCTGCTGCAAGCCGTCATCGAGCGCGAAGGGTTTCACGCGGTTATGGCCGATTCCGGCGAGGCCGCGCTTGAGCAGCTCCAGCAGCCGGGCGGCTCGCGCCTCGACGTGTGCCTGCTCGACCTGATGATGCCGGGCGGGCTCGACGGGCTGGAGACGCTCGAGCAGATGTCCCGCATCGCTCCCGCCCTGCCGGTGATCGTGCTGACCGCCCAAGGCGGCATCGAGACCGTGGTCAAGGCGATGCGCGCCGGCGCGCGCGACTTCTTCGTCAAGCCCGCGAGCCCCGAGCGGATCGTCGTGTCGATCCGCAACGTGATGAAGATGGGCGAGCTCGAAGGCGAGGTGAAGCGCCTCAAAAAGACCGCCGACGGCGCGCTGACCTTCGCCGACATGATCGCCGCCGCCCCCGCCATGCGCCACGTCGTTCGCCTGGGCGAGCGCGCGGCGACCTCGAACATTCCGATCCTGATCCTGGGTGAAAGCGGCGTCGGCAAGGAGCTGGTCGCCCGCTCGATCCAGGGCGGCTCGGACCGCGCCGGCAAGCCGTTCGTCACCGTCAACTGCGGGGCGATCCCGGAGAACCTCGTCGAGTCGATCCTGTTCGGTCACGAGAAGGGCTCGTTCACCGGCGCGAACGCCAAGCACCTGGGCAAGTTCCAGGAGGCCAACGGTGGCACCTTGTTCCTCGACGAAGTCGGCGAGCTGCCGCTCGACATGCAGGTCAAGCTGCTGCGCGCTCTTCAGGAACGCGAGATTGATCCGATCGGCTCGAAGCGGCCGGTCACGGTGGACGTGCGGATCATCTCGGCGACCAACCGCGACCTCGCCGAGCGGGTCAAGGAAGGGGCCTTCCGCGAAGACCTGTTCTATCGCCTCAACGTCTTCCCGATCGAAGTGCCGCCCTTGCGCCGCCGCAAGGAGGACGTCGCCCTCCTCGTCGATCACTTCATCGCCCGCTTCAACGCCCAGGAAGGCCGCCGCGTCCAGGGCCCCTCGCCCGAGACCCTGGCGATGCTCAAGGCCTTCGACTGGCCGGGCAACGTCCGCCAGCTCGAGAACGCGGTGTTCCGCGCGGTCGTGCTCTGCGAAGGCGAAACTCTTCAGCCGTCTGACTTCCCGCAGATCTCAGGTCAGATGCCCGAGCTGCCCGAGCCGACCGCCGAGGACCACGCCCAGGCGCAAGCCGCCGCGCCCGCGACGGCGCGTCAGCAGAACGAAAACGCCCCGGTCTCGATCCTCGACGGCGAGGGCGAGCTGCGCACGCTCGAAGAGATCGAACGCGACCTCATCCAGTTCGCGATCGAGGTCTACTCGGGTCACATGTCCGAAGTCGCCCGCCGGCTCGGCATCGGCCGCTCGACGCTCTACCGCAAGGTGCGCGAGCACGAGCTCGAGGTCGAAGCGAGCCGCGCAGGATGAGGGGCGCGCGTCTAGCGGCGCGCCGCCTGCGCCGCCGCCGCGCAGCGCGTCTCGCCCGCCCGGCCCGCCGCCGCCTTGGCGCGGCGCGGCGTCTCGCGCAGACGCGCGAAGCCGAGACCTAGGCCAGCCCGCGGTTTCGACATCCCAAAAAACAACAGGGCGGACCCATCGGGTCCGCCCTGCTTCTTTCTGGCAATGCGCCTCGCCTAGTCCTCTGCGGCGGACGCGCCGACGACGCGAGAGCCGGTCATCGGGGCTTCGCCCATCGCCGACGCGGCGGTGCCGGTCAGGGTGTCGCCCTCGACAGTGCCCGAGTAGGTCACTTCGAACGCCGTGCCCTGGAAGTCGATCGAGCGCAGGAACGAGAACGAGTTATCGCCGATCTCGACGTTGGAGAACTCCGAGGGCAGATCCATCGCCGCCGCGCCGGTGTCGGTCCATTCGATCGCATAGCCGCCGTCGGCCTCGGTGATCGTCACCGTGGCTTCGTAGACGGCGTCGGGCGTGTCCACCGTGGTTTCCCACGAACCCAGAACATCCGAGCCGAACGCCGGGGCGCCCGCAAAGGCGACGGCGGCGGCCGTCGCAAGCAACTTCTTCATGTCAGCAGCTCCATCGCTGGTCGCTTTGAGGTTGAATTCCGGGCTCCCCGCCCGCAGGCGCACCTATATCGAAAGGCGATATGATTGCGCCAGCGCTTTTGTCGGCGGGCGCCAGAATCGTGAAGGCCTATTCGGCTGCCGGCGTTCCAGCCAGCGCGGAATCGCTAAGGTCGGGAACGGCATGACGCAGATCGCGTCCCGCGAGATTAATCTTCGTTCACCTGTCCGCTCTCGCCGGCCGACGCGGGGAAAAACGCCTTGGCGTAGACGGCCTTGCCTTCAGGAGTTGGCGCGCCGAGGGTCAGCGCCTGGAAGTGCGGCCCGCTCCACGGCGCCTCGACCTTCTCCGCCAGCGCGACAGAAAAGCCGAAGCGGCGGTAGTAGCCAGGATCGCCGAGCACCAGGATGACGCGCTCGCCCTGGTCCTGCATGCGTTGGAGTCCCTCGCGCATCAGCTGCGCGCCGACTCCGCGGCGCTGGAACGCCGGGGTGACGCCGAGCGGCGCGAGCGCGGCGGCGGGGACGCGTTCGCCCTCGTGCTCGAGCCAAACCCGGGAGAAAGCGATCGCGCCGACCGCGACGCCATCGACTTCCGCGACCAACGCGGCGAGCAGATCGCCGTCGGCTTCAAGCGCGTGGACGAGATCGGCCTCATCGGCTTGTCCGAAGGCGGATTTCAAGGCGACGTAGCCGCCGTCTGCAGACTCTTGGTTCCAGTCGACGATGCGGATGGGCAAAGCGGTCACAGCAGCTTGGTTCCTTTCGGCGCCGGCGCGCCGCGCAGAAAGTCGGCCGCGTCCTGGACCTTGCGGCCCTCGCGCTGAAGCCGCGTCAGGCGCACCGCGCCCTCGCCCGCAGCAATCAGC
>JASFUX010000240.1:0-5339 GCA_050050115.1 Maricaulaceae bacterium
CGGCGACTTCACCGGCGACAGCCTCGGCCTCGCCCGCGAAGCCGCGCGCACGGACGCGCAGACGATCGTCCAGGCTGGCGTGCACTTCATGGCGGAGACCGCGAAAATCCTTTCGCCGGAAAAGACCGTTCTCATCCCGTCCCTGAAGGCTGGCTGCTCGCTCGCCGCTTCGATTACGGGCGCGGACGTCCGACTGATCAAGGAGCGCTTCCCCGGCCTGCCGATCGTCACCTACGTGAACACGACGGCCGACGTGAAAGCCGAGAGCGACATCACCTGCACCTCTTCGAACGCCGTCCAAGTGGTCGAAGCGATCGCCGCGGAGTTCGGCGTCGACCGCGTGGTGATGATCCCTGATGAATTCCTCGCCAAAAACGTCGCCCGCCAGACCGACATCAAGATCATCTCCTGGCATGGCCGCTGCGAAGTGCATGAGCGCTTCACCGCAGAAGACATCCGCGAGCTGCGCGAGGCCAACCCCGGCGTCGTCGTCCTCGCCCACCCCGAATGCCCGCCCGACGTGCTCGAAGAAGCCGACTACGCCGGCTCGACCGCGGCGATGGCGAGCTGGGTCGGCCGCGAGAAGCCAGCCAAGGTAGTGCTCGTCACCGAGTGTTCGATGTCGGACAACGTCGCGGCGGAGAACCCCGACGTCGACTTCATCCGGCCGTGCAACCTCTGCCCGCACATGAAGCGGATCACGCTGGAAAACATCTACGACGCCCTCAAGACCGGCCAACACGAAGTGACGGTGGATCCCGCGATCGCGACCCGCGCCCGCGCGGCGATCGAGCGGATGCTCGCCCTGCCGTCGCCCGCGAAACCCGCCGGATTCGACACTCACGCCGCCCACGTCGACGTCGAGGTGATCTAGGCCGCGCGCCAGCCGCGCTTGAACATTGACGCGCATGTGCTTTGACCCGCATCAAGTTTGAACCGGCGGCGCGAGGCCGCCCATCGACCCGTCGCCGCCCTCGCCGCGACCGGTCCAACTCGGAGCCGATATGGCTAGAACCCGCAGCGTGCTGGCCGTCCTCGCGACGCTGCTGGTCGCCGGCTCCGGCTTGTCCTCGAGCGCGTCCGGCCAGGCCGTCGGCGCGGGCGTGGATGCGGACATCACCGGCGACTGGACGCTGCAGACCAAGGCCTTCTTCGACCTCTGCCGGATCACCGGCGAGATGACCTTGCGCCCGACCGAGGAGCCGGACGTCTACGAGGGCGAGCTCTACGCCCACCAGCGCTGCGGCAACGGCTACGTCGGCTATGTCGAGTGGCGCGCCGACCAGCTGGTGCGCGCCGTGCGCGAGGGCGACTGGCTGTCGATCACGAGCACGCTCGTACGTGTTGAGCCGCCCTCGACCACCTATGCGCCGGACGACTTCGAGCTTCAGATCGTCGACAGCACGCTGATGATGGGCGAGCTGCGCTCTTACCTTTCAGACTCCGACATGCCGATCGGCGTCGTCGAAGCCGCGTTCCAGCGCGGCGACGCACCGGTGTCGTGAGCCCATGCGCAAGCTGTATCAACTCATAGCCTTCAGCTTACTGACCGTAGGCTGCGCAACCGGAAGCGAAGACACGGCCGGACACACCGCCGACATCGCCGGCGTCTGGGTCTTTCAAAGCGAACCCTACAACCTCAACTGCATCATGGCGGGACAACTTCAGCTCGCGCCGACGGGCGCGCCTGATGATTTTGAAGGGGTGCTGCTTACCGTGGAGCGCTGCCCCGCCGGAAGCGTCAACGCCAGAGAGCTGGCCACCGAGCAAGAGGTTCGCGCTCAACGTTCTGGAAACCGCCTAAGGATCGACAGCACCATCGTTCAGGTCTCTCCCGCCAACACGGTGTACTTTGAGGACAATTTCAGACTTCGGATTATCGACGGATCTCTAATGCAGGGATACCAGCTCGGCCCGACTGGTTTCGGCGTTGAGTTCTGGCGTCCGGAGGAATGAGATTCGCCATGCCCGCTAGAGCCGCCAAATTCACCGGCCAACACTCTTCGACCAAGATTGGGAGCATGCTGCTGGCCCTCGGTTTGGCCGCTTTTTGCGGGGACGATGCGCGAGGGCAAGACTTGGCTCCGAACGTCGATATCGCCGGCGTCTGGACGCTGCAGACCAAAGTCTTCCAGGGCGTCTGCCGGATGACCGGCGCGCTCACGCTCGATCCGACCGGCGCGCCGAACGAGTACGTCGGCCGCCTTGAGGCGCATCAGCGTTGCGTGCTCGACGACTGGCGCGAGGACACTCTGGCCGTGCAGTCCGTGCGCGCGGTCCGCGACGGCGACCACTTGAGCATCGTCTCGACGATCGAAAGCGTGACGCCCGGGACCGGCCCTTACGCGCCCGACAACTTCGAGCTGACCATCGTCGACGGCGCGCTGATGAGCGGCGAGCTGCACGGCTTCAACATCATCCCTGCGCGGTTCGAGCGCGGGGAGGCGCCGATCGCCTAGCCGCCGCCATGATTGGAACCAAGACTGCAAGCATGAAAACCCCGTTTCGCCTCCCCGCCCGCGCCGCCGCCGCAGCCCTCGCCGCCCTCATCGCGGCGCCGCAGGCTCTTGCGCAAACCTCCCTCGGCGAGCCCGGCGAAAGCGGTTTGGGCGCAAGCGCCGACATCACCGGCGCCTGGACCTTCGAGACGAAGATCTTCGATCAGATCTGCAAGATGACCGGCGACCTCGTCCTCGAGCCCGGCGAAAACCCCGGCGAATATGTCGGCGACCTGACCGCGCATCAGCGCTGCGGCCTGCCCGATATCGGCTATGAGGACTGGCGCGCCGTGCAGACCGTCCAAGCCGTGCGCGACGGCGACCGGCTGACCATCACCAGCACCATCATCAGCGTGACGCCGCAGACGGAACTTTACTTCCCCGACGACTTCGATCTCGAGATCGTCGACGGCGCGCTGATGCCGGGCCAGCTCCGCTCGATCACCGTCGTGCCCGCGGTGTTCTACCGCGGCGACGCGCCGATCGCCTGAGCTCAAGGATCAGAGCCGCGCATGAACGCCGCCCGCAATCGCCTCGCCCTCGCCGCCCTGGCCCTCTCCTGCGCAGCGGCCGCGCCGGCGCTCGCCCAATCGAACGCGCAATCGATCGGGGCGGAGGCGGACATCTCGGGCTACTGGGAGTTCGAGACCAAGCGCTACGACTACGGATGCAAGATGACCGGCGAGATGACCATCGCGCCGGCGGAGACCGAAGGCGAATACGTCGGCGAGCTGATCGCACGGGAGAAGTGCGACGGGATCACGCTTGAAACCGGCGAGATCTTCGGGCCGGTCGAATACTACGCCGAGCAGACCGTCGTCGCGACCCGCGACGGCGAGGCGCTGACCATCGTCAGCACGCTCGTGCGCATCGATCCGCCGTCCACCAGCTACTGGCCGGACGACTTCGTGCTCGAGATCATCGACGGCGCGCTGATGATGGGCGAGCTGCGCTCGGCCGACATCGCGCCCGTCGCCTTCTTCCGCGGCGACGCGCCGATCGCCTGAACCACCAGAACGAGAACCGCATGACCTCAGCCCGCCGCCCTCGCCCCGCGACCGCCGCCACGCTCGCCGCCGTCCTTGCCGCAGCCTGCGCGACGGGCTTCGGCTACGCAGCCTCCGCACAGTTCACTCACGCGCAATCGATCGGAGCGGAGGCGGACATCACGGGCGACTGGGAGTTCGAGACCAAGATCTACGTCGGCGGCTGCAAGATGACCGGCGAGATGACCATCGAGCGCAGCGAAACCGAGGGCCAATACGTCGGCCAGCTGATCGCACGGGAGAAGTGCTCCGGCTTCGTCGATGAGAACGGCGAGCCGCTAGGCGATATCGAGTACTACGCCGAGCAAAGCGTCGTAGCGACGCGAGACGGCGACCAGATCTACATCGACGCCACGCTCGAGCTGGTTCTGCCGTCACCTGACAATTACTGGCCGGACGATTTCGAGCTCGAAATCGTCGACAGCGCGCTGATGATGGGCGCGCTCAGGTCCTACAATGACGCGCCGGTCGCCTTCTTCCGCGGCGACGCGCCGATCGCCTGAGACCATGACAGCGGGGCGGCGCGACAGGATCGACATCGGCGACCGGGTGCTGATCATCGGCGCCGGGCTCGCCGGCCTGTCGCTCGCTCTGAAGCTTATGAACCGGGGCGCGCTCCTGATCACGCCCGCGGCGCAGCCGGGTCGCTCGGGCGGCGCCGCCAGCGCCTGGGCGCAAGGCGGCGTCGCCGCCGCGCTCGGCCCTGAGGACAGTCCCGAAGCCCACGCCGCCGACACGGTCGCCGCCGGAGACGGACTGACCGATCCAGCCGCCGCTTTGCTGCTCGCCAAGGAAGGCCCTGCGTGCGTGCGCGAGCTGGCGCAGATCGGCGTGCCCTTCGACCGCGATGCGAACGGGGACTTCGTGCTCTCCCGCGAGGCGGCGCATTCGCGCGCGCGCGTCGCGCGGGTCAAAGGCGATCTCGCCGGCCGGGAGATCATGCGCACCCTCGGCGTGCACGTCTCGAGCGCCGATCATGTCGAAGTCCGTTTCGGGCACACTGCGCTCGCCCTGCTGCAAGACGACGCCGGCCGCGTCTGCGGCGCCCTGGTCGCAGGGGCTGACGGTTCGCTCGCCGAGATCGCGGCGCGGGACGTGGTGCTCGCCACCGGCGGCGTCGGCGGGCTCTATGCGGTGACCACCAACCCGCGCGCGGCCCGCGGCGACGCGATCGCGCTCGCCGCGCGCGCCGGCGCGGTGATCGCCGATCCTGAGTTCGTCCAGTTCCACCCCACCGCCATCGACGTCGGCGCCGATCCCGCGCCGCTCGCCACTGAGGCGCTGCGCGGCGAGGGCGCGAGCATTGTCGACGCGCAAGGAACGCCGATCGTCGATCCGCTCGCCCCGCGGGACCTCGTCGCCCGCGCGGTGGATCTGGCGAACAAGGACGGCCGCGGCGCGCGGCTCGACGCCCGCATCATCGGCGCGCACTTCGAAAGCGAATTCCCGACCGTGTTCGCCAGCTGCCGCACGCACGGCCTTGATCCGCGGCTTGAGCCCATCCCGATCGCGCCGGCCGCGCACTATCACATGGGCGGCGTCGCGACCGACGACCGCGGCCGGACGACGGCGGCGAACCTCTGGGCGCTGGGCGAGGCCGCCTCGTCCGGCGCGCACGGCGCAAACCGCCTCGCTTCGAACTCGCTGCTCGAAGCGCTGGTGTTTGCCAAACGCGCAGCCGAAGCGCTGAACGCGGCGCCCGGCGCGGTCAGCGCCGCGGTCGACGACGCCCCCTCGCCGCCGCGGCTTGACGACAAAGCGATCAAACATCTCCGTGTACTGATGTCTCGCGCCG
>JASFUX010000241.1:0-5330 GCA_050050115.1 Maricaulaceae bacterium
CGCCGGGCGGGGCGCCTCCATCTGCACGCGCAGGTTCATCAGGATTTTCGTGACGTCCGCGCGCATGTCCGCCAACAGGGTCTCGAACAGAGCGAAGGCCTCGGTCTTGAACTCGTTGAGCGGATCACGCTGAGCGTAGCCGCGCAGGTGGATGACGGAGCGCAGGTGGTCGAGCGCCTGGAGGTGCTCGCGCCAGTGCGTATCGATCGATTGCAGCAGCACCTGCTTTTCGAGCCGGCGCATCACGTCGTGCGAGACGGTCGCGACCTTGTCCGCATACGCCGTGTCGACGCGAGAGACCATGCGCTCACGGATCTCGGCGTCGGCGATACCTTCCTCGTCCGCCCAGGCCTTGACCGGCAGCTCGAGACCGAAAAGCTGCTTGGCGTCATGAGTGAGCCCGTCGACGTTCCACTGGTCCGAGTAAGCCTTCGCCGGCACGTGCCGGCCGACCAGCTCTTCGACCAGCTCGTGCCGCATGTCTTCGACCACGTCGGAGACGTCGGAGGACCGCATGAAGTCGATGCGCTGTTCGAAGATCGCTTTACGCTGATCGTTGATGACGTCGTCGTATTTGAGCAGGTTCTTGCGGATCTCGAAGTTGCGCTGCTCGACGCGCTTCTGGGAGGTCTCGAGCGCCTTGGACATCCAGGGGTGGGCGAGGGCCTCGCCTTCCTGCATGCCGACCGTCTTCATCACCGCTTCGAGCCGCTCGGGCGCGAAGATGCGCATCAGGTCGTCTTCGAGCGAGACGTAGAACTTCGAGCGGCCGGGGTCGCCCTGACGGCCCGTGCGTCCGCGCAGCTGGTTGTCGATGCGCCGGCTTTCGTGGCGCTCGGTGCCGAGCACGAAAAGGCCGCCGGCGTCGATCACCACCTGCTTCAGGCGCGCGACCTCCGCTTCGAGTTCGCTGCGCTTGGCGGCGATGGCGGCTTCGTCGGGCGAGTTGTCCGAATGCTCCTGCTCGGTCACCCAGTCGAGCAGCTTCTTGTCGACGTTGCCGCCGAGCTGAATGTCGGTGCCGCGGCCGGCCATGTTAGTGGCGATCATCACGGCGCCGGGGCGACCGGCGTCGGCGACGATCTCGGCTTCTTGCTCGTGGTGACGCGCGTTCAGAACCGCGTGCGGGATCGCCGGCGCGCCGGGTTTGGCGTTCGACGCGAGCCGGATCAGGCGCTCGCCGGCTTCGGCGAGGTGCTCGGCGAACTCCTTGTCCTTGGTCTCTTCGGCTCTCCCGGCGAGCTTCTTGCCGAGCGCCTTGACCCCGTTGCGGTCCGACAGCAGCGCCGAGAGCACCTCGGATTTCTCGATCGATACGGTGCCGACGAGAACAGGCTGCTGCTTTTCGTGCGCCTCGGCGATCTCGACGATGATGGCGTCATACTTCTCGCGCGCGGTGCGGTAGACCTCGTCGTCCTCGTCGGTCCGCGCGATCGGCCGGTTGGTCGGGATCTCGACGACGCCGAGCTTATAGATGCTGTCGAACTCGGCCGCTTCGGTCGCCGCCGTGCCGGTCATGCCGGCGAGCTTGTCGTAGAGGCGGAAGAAGTTCTGGAAGGTGATCGAGGCGAGGGTGACGTTCTCGGGCTGGATGTCGACCTGTTCTTTGGCCTCGATCGCTTGGTGGAGGCCTTCCGACAGCCGCCGACCCTCCATCATCCGTCCGGTGAACTCGTCGATCAGGACCACCTTGTCGCCTTTGACGATGTAGTCCTTGTCCTTCTGGAAGAGCTTGTGGGCCCGCAGCGCCTGATTGACGTGGTGGACCACTGAGACGTTGGCGATGTCGTAGAAGCTGACGCCTTCGAGCAGGTCGCGCTCCTCTAGCAGGCGCTCCATCTTCTCGTTGCCGTCTTCAGTCAGCGTGACGGTGCGCTGCTTCTCGTCGAGCTCGAAGTCGCCCTCATCGAGCAGCGGGATGAGCGTGTCGATCGTCTGATAGAACTCCGAACGGTCGTCGGTCGGCCCGGAGATGATCAGCGGCGTGCGCGCTTCGTCGATCAGGATCGAGTCCACCTCGTCGACGATCGCGTAGTGGTGCTCGCGCTGAACCATGTCGTCCAGGGAGTACTTCATGTTGTCGCGCAGATAGTCGAAGCCGAACTCGTTGTTGGTGCCGTAGGTGACGTCGCAGCCGTAGGCGGCCTTGCGCTCGCGGTCGGTCAGTCCGTGCACGATGCAGCCGACCGAGAGGCCGAGGAAGCGATAGACTCGGCCCATCCATTCGGAGTCGCGCTTGGCGAGGTAGTCGTTGACGGTGACGACGTGCACGCCTTTTCCGGTGAGCGCGTTCAAGTACACCGGCGCGGTCGCGACGAGGGTCTTGCCTTCGCCGGTCTTCATCTCGGCGATCGAGCCCTGGTGCAGCACCATGCCGCCGATCATCTGAACGTCGTAATGGCGCTGGCCGAGCGCGCGCTTGGCGCCTTCGCGGACGGTCGCGAACGCCTCTTCGAGGAGGTCGTCGAGGGTTTCGCCCGCCTGGTAGCGCTCGCGCAGGGAAACGGTCTTGGCGCGCAGCTCCTCGTCGGTCAGCGCCTCGTACTCGGGCTCGAGCGCATTGATCTTCTGAACACGCGGCTCGAACTTCTTCACGACGCGGTCGTTGGAGGAGCCGAGAATCTTTTTGGCGAGGTTGAGCATGCGGGCCTTGGTGTTGAACAGCGCTGAAAAGCCGCCGCAAAGCAGCTTATACCCTATAGCCGACGGCTGGGCGCGCCTCGACACGAGCGTTTTGAGGACTTAAGGACGGCGCGTTTGACTGTCAATGCGGCCGAACGCCTGACAGGAGTTGGGCTAACGTGCTTGGGGGAGCGTGCGGCGCGGCCGGCCCGATACAGGCGTATCTGGGGCGGATGCGGCGAGCGATCAACTAAAGGACGGCGAGGGCGCGATGCGTTTTTTGGGCAATCTTCGGTTCCTTTGTGGATTGGCCGCCGGTCTCGGGCTTGCGGCGCTCGCTTCGTGCGGCGACGACGGCCTCACCGGGGACGACCCGTTCGGCCCGGCGATCGTGCGCCTCGGCGACGCGGTGGCCGCCGAAGTCAACGGCACGCCGATCTACGTCTCCGACGTGCGTCGCGAAGGCGTCGCCCAGGGACTCATCGAGCGGCGCGATCCCTTAGGTCCGGGCAGCCCGCTCTACACCCAGCTGCTCGAGGAGCTGGTCGACCAGCGCCTCCTGGCGCTTGAGGCCGTGCGCCGCGGGCTCGACGACACCGACGAGTCGCGCCGCCGGGTCGCCGCCGCGCGTGAGCAGATCCTCGGCAACATCCTCGTTGAGAACGTCGTCGACACGGCGGTGACCGAGGACGCGGTCCGGCGCATGTACGAAGAGCAGGTCGACATCCGCCAGCTCGGCGACGAGGTCCGCGCGCGGCACATCCTGCTCGACACGCTCGACCAAGCGAACGACATCGTCGAGCGGCTCAACAACGGGGAGTCTTTCGCCCAACTCGCCCTCGACTATTCGCGCGATCAGACGACGCGTCTGGAGGGCGGGGACCTCGGCTATTTCACCCCCGAGATGGTCGCCTCGGCGTTCGCGCGCGTGGCCTTCTCGACCGAAGTCGGCGAGATCTCCGAGCCGTTCCGCTCCGAATATGGCTGGCACGTGCTCAAGGTCGAGGACCGGCGCGCGGAGGAGGCCGAGAGCTTTGAAGAGATGCGGCCGCGGATCGTCCGCTTCATGACGTTCCAGGAGATCCAGCGACTGATGGACGTTCTGACCGAAAGCTCCGACATCCGCATCGTCTCCGGGTCGAGCGATCTCAGCTCGCCCGAAGTCGTCGAGCCTGAGAGCGCGGACGACTTCATCGACGTGCCGAGCCCAGGCGGAGAGTGAGCGCCTGGATCAAAACGGCACGGCGCGGCGCGGGCGCTAACCGTCCGTTCAGCACGTTTGTTCACACGATGACCACCTTCTCGTCCCACAATCGAGGCCGAGCATGAAGACTCTGCTCGTGGCCGCGTGCGCGCTCGTCGACCGTGACGGACGGGTTCTGATCGCGCAGCGACCGGCCGGAAAGGCGATGGCGGGCTTATGGGAATTTCCCGGCGGCAAGGTCGAAACCGGAGAGACGCCCGAGGCGGCTCTAACGCGCGAGCTGCGCGAGGAGCTGGCCGTAGAGCCGTGCGAGCGCTGCCTGCAGCCGTTCGCTTTCGCCTCTCATGCGTATCCAGAGTTTCACCTGCTGATGCCGCTTTATGTGTGCCGGCAGTGGGACGGCTTCGTCCGGCCCATGGAGGGCCAGAAGGTGACCTGGGCGTTCCCGCCGGATCTGCGGTCCTACGAGATGCCCGCCGCGGACACTCCGCTGGTCGAGGAGCTGTGCGACCGGCTGGTCGGCGTCAAGCCGTAGCGGCGCTCGCGCGCCGGTTCATGCGCGACGACCGCGGCGCGACGGCGATCGAGTACGGCTTGCTTGCGGCGCTCATGGCGGTCGCCTTGCTTGTTGCTCTTGAGAATTTCGCGGACGCGACCATCGCCATGTGGGAGCGCGTCGCGGGTGAGATGCAGACCGCGACGGGCACGGGCTAGGACTGCGAACGCGCCGGCCCGGTCTTCTCCCCGGCCGGCTTTTCCTCCGCTCCAAGAGCGTCGGCCAGCCGCACGGTCGCCGAGCCGGGCTTTTTCGGCGTCGGCTGATCGGGATGCGGCGCCCAGCCGTGCAGATGGATGATCTCGAACGTCGCGCGTATGCGCCCGCCGTCCGTGCCGTGCCGCTCGGCGTAGAGTTCCGCCATCCGCGCCAGCACGTCGCGGCGCAGGGGCGGGGCGGGGTCGGCGAAGGCGGCCGTCTCGCCCATCGCCCGCAGATCCGCGAGCAGATCGAACGGCGTCTCGTAGAGAACCTCGCGCGCGTCCGCGTCGGCGACCGGCATGGCGAAGCCGGCGTGTTGAAGCAGGCCCGCCGCGTCCTCGAGCCGGACCATCGGCGAGACCCGCGCCGCCGCGCCGCCGGTGATCTCGACCTCGGCCGCGGTCAGGCATTCGCGCAGCTCCGTGAGCGTGCGTCCGCCGAAGAGCGCGCCGAGGAAGGCGCCGTCCGGCTTGAGCGCGGTGCGGATCTCGACGAGCGCGCGGGGCAGGTCGTTGGTCCAATGAAGCGCCAGGGGACTGACGATCAGATCGACGCTCGCCGGCTTGAGCGCCAGCTGCTCCTCGTCGATCGCCGCACGCGTGACCGCGCTCGCGCCGAGCAGCGCTTCGCTCAGATCCGCCGCAGCCAGCCAGCCGAGCTTGGCGCGGGCCTCCGGCCGCGCCGACCAGGCCGCCGCGAAGGCGCCCGCGCCGCCAAGCTCGACGCCGGTCTCGAAGTCCCGCGAGA
>JASFUX010000242.1:0-5312 GCA_050050115.1 Maricaulaceae bacterium
GGCCGCTGTCGTTCTCTTCAACCGGCGCGGTGGAGCCGACCGACGTCGTCTTCGCCGGCTTCGGCCTCAAGGCGCCCGCCGAGGGAGACAACGCCGAATACGACTCCTATGCGCATCTCGACGTGAGCGGGAAGTGGGTCCTGGTGTTCCGTGATCTGCCGAACGGCGTCGAGGCCGAGACGCGGATCCATCTCTCGCGCTTCGCCAGTCTGCGCTACAAGGCCGCCGTTGCGGCGACCAACGGCGCGGCCGGCGTGATCTTCGCGCCGGCGCCCGGCATCGACTACGAAGACGATCTGCCGGCGCTGACCTATGAGGCGTCCGCGGGCGCGTCGGCGATCCCCGTCGTCGCCATCGACGGCGCGCTGTCCGCGCAGCTGATCTCCAGCACGGGCGCCGACTTCAACGATCTGGCTGAAACGCTTCACGCCGGCGAGATGGTCGGCGGCTTCGACATTCCCGCCACGCAGATTTCGGCCGACATCGCGCTCGAATTTGAACAGCGCACCGGTCGCAACGTTCTCGCGCGGCTCGATCTCGGCGTGGTCGACGGCGCGGCTTTGCTGGACCCGGCGCCGCCGCTGGTGATCGGCGCGCACGTCGATCACCTCGGCCATGGCGAAACCTCAGGCTCGCTCGCGCGCTCGGACGAAGAGACGGACATCCACTTCGGCGCCGACGACAACGCATCGGGCGTCGCCTCGGTGATCGAGATCGCCCAAAGCCTCACCGCCGATCGAAACGCCGGCCGGCTCGACGGCGCGCGCGACGTCATCTTCGCGGCGTGGTCGGGCGAGGAGCTGGGCCTTCTGGGCGCGGCGCACTTCGTCGACGCCTACGCTGAAGCAAATGGCCGGGATGATCTCGACGGCGTGGTCTCGGCTTACCTCAACCTCGACATGGTCGGTCGGCTGGACGGCGCGCTGATCCTGCAGGGGCTCGGCTCGTCGAGCGTCTGGGCGGGCGAGGTCGAGCGGCGCAACGCCGTCGTCGGTCTGCCGATCACCACTGTGCAGGACTCCTATCTGCCGACCGACGCGACCGAGTTCTACATCTCGCACGTGCCGATCCTGGCGGCCTTCACCGGCGCGCACGAGGACTATCACAGCCCGCGCGACACCGCGGACAAGCTGAACTACGAGGGGATGGAGCAGATCGCGCGCTTCATGGCGCTGATCGCCCGCTCGCAAGCGACGACCGAAGAGCTGCCGGATTACCTCGTCGTCGACAACACTCAGCAGCAGGGCCGGGTGGCGAACGTGTTCCTCGGCACGATCCCGGACTACGCCAACGAGAACGCGGTCGGCGTGCCGATCTCCGGCGTCGTCCAGGGCGGACCGGCGGACGAAGCGGGGCTTGAGGGCGGCGACGTCATCGTCGGCCTCGGCGGCGTCGAGCTGGCGAACATCTACGACTACATGCAGGTGATGAACGGCCTCAAAGTCGGCGAAGCCACCGAGGTCGTGGTGGAGCGCGACGGGGAACGGCTAACGTTGGAGCTGACGCCGTCGGTGCGGGAATAGGTCAGCCGCAACGGGCGCCATAGTGGGTGAAGGGAGAGACCCAATGAAAAAGCATCTGATCACAACGCTCGCCGCTGCGGGGATGACCGTCGCGGCCGCCGCTCCGGCGCTGGCCGGCGACGTCAGCTTGCGCGCGGTGCGCGTCGACGCGGTCGACGTCCAGGCGGCGGCCGACTTCTACGAAGCGGCGTTCGGCCTGCACGAGATCCGCCGGCTTGGCGGAGAGGACGCGGCCTTCATGGAGATCATCATGAACTTCGGCGAGACGGCCGAAGAGGCCGCAGCGAACACCGCGCCGCCGTTCGTGATCTTGAGCCGCCCCGACGGCGCCGAAGCCTCGCCCGTGGCGAACGCGATCTTCCAAGTGGACGACATCGAAGCGGCGATCGCGCATTTCGTCGAGCTGGGCGGCACGGCCGTCAGCGAGCCGGCGCTGTCGGGCGCGCTGACCTACGCCTTCGTCCTCGACCCCGAAGGCAACCGGATCGAGTTGCTGTCGGAGTAGCCGCCGCCACCGATCCGCCCCATATCGCAGTATCGTTCGCAAAGATTGCGACGATGCAGCGAGGCGGAGATGGCGCAGGAACAGAACTGGCGGGACTGGCTCGACCGGCTGTCGCGCGAGGGCAGGTTGCCCCAGGCCGACCAGACCGTGGAGTCGATCCGCCGCGCGTTTCTCGCCGGGATGAACGTGCTCGAGGGCCCCGCGCCCGAGCTGGTCGAGGTCCGCGACCTGACGTTTCCCGGCGCGGCCGGGCCTTTGGCCGCGCGGCTCTACGTGCCGCTCGGCGCCGGCGTGCCGCCGGGGCCGGGGCTGATCTACTATCACGGCGGCGGCTTCGTGATGGGCGATCTCGACACCTTCGACCGCTGCTGCCGCCGGCTCGCCGCGTCGAGCCACGTGCGGGTGCTCTCGGCGACCTACCGGCTCGCGCCCGAGCACAAGTTCCCCGCCGCCGTCGAGGACGCGCTCGCCGCCTTCGACTGGGCCGCGGGCGAGGGCGCCGAGGAAATCGGCTTTGATCCAGACCGCATCGCCGTGGGCGGGGACTCCGCGGGCGGCAATCTTTCTGCCGTGATCGGACAATTGCGTCGCAAGCCCGGACCAGCGCCCGCGGCGCAAAGCGCCGCAGATTCAAAGAGGGGCGCGGAGCCTGGTTCCGCGCCCGCATTCATGCTGTCGATCTATCCGCTGATGCAGCTGGTTGAGACCAACCAGGAGCGCCAGAAGGTGCTCGAAGGTCACATGATGTCGACCGCGATCTTGGACGCGGTGAAGAAGAATTATCTCGGCCCGGACGACGATCCGGCGGATCCGCGCGCCTCGCCGCTGTTCGCCAAGGACCATGCCGGCACGCCGCCGACCTACATGGTCACCTGCGGGCTCGATCCGCTCCAGCACGAGGCCAAGGCCTACGCCGACATGCTCGCCGCCGCCGGCGTTCCGGTCGAGCGCGCGCACTATCCCACGATGCCGCACGGCTTCTTCCAGATGACCGCCGTGACCGACGCGGCTGGCGAAGCGATCGATGCGGCGGGCAAGGCGCTGGCGAAGGGGCTGGCGCGGAAGGAGGCGAAGGCGGCGGGGTAGAGGCGCGGGCGCCTGACGAGATGACTGGCTGGCCGCGTGTGGCGCCAATTCGGCCGTTTGAGCGCGACTTGATGAACGACTGCTTCTCGCCGATTGCGCTCATGGCGCGCCTGCAGGCTTCCAACATCCCGGCCTTAGCGGTTACATTGAACCCGGCTGCGCATAGGAGGGCCGGTCACGCGATCTGCTCGGGAGGGATGGACGCATCATGGGCAACACGAGAATCGTCGCCGCAACAGTTTCGTCGGTGGGGCTCGCATTCATCAGCTTGAGCCCCGCGGTTGCGCAGGATTACACGCCG
Source organism: Maricaulaceae bacterium (assembly GCA_050050115.1). Classification (GTDB taxonomy): domain Bacteria; phylum Pseudomonadota; class Alphaproteobacteria; order Caulobacterales; family Maricaulaceae; genus JASFUX01. The sequence goes on from JASFUX010000242.1 coordinate 3,416, forward strand.
CCTCGAAACGCCTTCGGACAACCGGACATCTCCGGGGCCTGGACGAATGAGACGATGACGCCATTTCAACGCTCGCCCCGTTTCGGCGAGCGGTTGGTCTTCACCGAGGAAGAAGTGGCGCAGATGGAAGCGGCGGCGGATGCGCGCTATGAAGCGTCCAACGCCCCAACCGACCCGGGCACGCCGACCGTCGTCGATGGCGCGACAGGCGGCTACAATTCCTTCTGGGTCGGCAACAATGCGAGAGTCATGCGCGTGGATGGCGAGCCGCGCACGTCGCTGATCACCTACCCGGCAGACGGGCGAGTGCCGCCCCGAAGAGCGGACGCGCCCCCCGAGCAGACCAGCAACCTTCAAACAATTCATTTTACGCCAGCCGTGGGGAACCTGGAGTCCTATGAGACCCGCAGCTCCGCCGAGCGGTGCATTTTTTGGCCTTCGCATGCAGGCGCCGTGCTCCGCCAAGCCGCCTACAACGCGAACTACCAAATTACTCAGGGTAGAGACGCCGTGGCGATCATGGTCGAGACGATCCACGACACCCGTATCGTCAAGTTGAATCAGGAGCATCATCCCGGGACTGCAGAGACGCGTCCCTGGATGGGCGACTCGATCGGCTGGTACGAGGGCGATACGCTCGTCGTGGAGACGATCAACTACCACCCCGACCAGTACTTCTTCTTCGCGTCGGATCAACTCAAGGTCACGGAACGCTTCACGCGCGTCGCAGACGACCGCCTGCACTATGCGTTCGAAGTGGAAGATCCCCTGGTCTGGGAGGAGCCGTGGGGCGGAGAGTACGAATTTGGTCCGTCCGACGGCGTCTATGAATACGCGTGCCACGAGGGCAACTACGCGCTTGAGAACGCCCTCAGAATTGCTCGGATGCAGGAAGCGGGTCTGATCGATCCTGACGACTGAGCGGCGGGCGTTCTGGATGGAGCGGCGATGGCGCTCATGGCTGCTGACTTGGGCCCTCCCGGGTCGCGCCGCCCTCCGGAGCTGTAGTCCCTAGTCGAGTGGCGATTGTTTCCCGAACGATGCGGATGGGCCAATGTTCGCCGATCAACGGACAATCGCCGAATGGCGGCTTTTGGATCCAAGACGGCAATCCGGTCGACGGATCATTCCCCTCCCGAGCGTAGTTCGGGTTTCGCCTCGCTGCGTGAAAGATATCTCGCGCGTGTCTGTTTGGCGAAAACGCACGGCGCCGACTTATCGTCCTGGAAAGCACCCTGGTAATTATATACTTGACAAAGCACTCCTGATCCTCCATTCTGTCAAGCATCGGAGGACGCCATGAAGCTCGACGCCAAGATTTTCAACGACGAGAACGCCGCCCGCGAGCACCTGGAAGCGCAGCGCTGGCCGGGCGGTCCCGTCTGCCCGCACTGCGGCGCGACTGACGAGCACGTGCGCGCCCTGCCGCCGACGCGCGGCCGTCCGACCAAGGCGCACCCCGAAGGCAAAGAGCGTCGCGGCGTCTATCAGTGCAACGCCTGCCGCCAGCAGTTCTCGGTTACGGTCGGCACGCTGTTCGAGCGCTCCAAAATCCCGCTGCACAAGTGGCTGGCCGCAACCTTCCTGGTCTCATCGTCCAAGAAAGGCATCAGCGCCCATCAGATCCATCGCATGTTGGGCGTCACCTACAAGACCGCTTGGTTCATGATGCACCGCATCCGCGAGGCCATGCGCGAAGGCGGCGCACCCTTGGGCGGCGACGGCAAGGACGTGGAAGCGGACGAAACCTACTTCGGCAAGGTCGAGGCGCCCCGCAAGACGCGCAAGGACGGCAAGCCGTTCGCCGCAGACAATCCCGCCAAGCAACCCCGTCCCGGCTATGGGGGACGCGGGCCTGCGAACAAACGCGTTGTCCTCGGCCTCGTCGAGCGCGGCG
>JASFUX010000243.1:0-5303 GCA_050050115.1 Maricaulaceae bacterium
AAGATCAAGACGGTCACCCAGCGCTGGCCCGAGGGCGACGTCGGCGACCAGGCCTTCGTCATTCCGACGATGCGGTAAGATCTGTGGATGCACTCGTACTAATTGCTGTTCTAACGATTGTCGCTGCACCAATTCTCGCGATCATTTGGACGATTGTGCTGGTGATGCAGGCGAGAGCACGCGCATGGCGAATGCTGCTTGTCACGTTCGGAGCGGGAGTCGCGCTACCTGTGCTGGCGGTTCTTGCCGTCAACTACATTTGCGTACCGAATCCGCGCAGCTACAGCGACATGAGCTGTGACTTCTTCCGGGCCTGGTGGGCCGAGTTCATGCTATTTGCGGTGATCATTTGTACGGCCGTGATTTCCAAGCGCAGTCAGCAAGCTGCTTGGGAAGCGAGGCGCGGAAATTCCGGATAGCGAGGATGTCCCTGACCTCCGAACAAACCTTGATCCAGGAAACCGCGGCCGGTTTCGCCGCCGAGCGGCTGCGCCCCTATGCCGCGACGTGGGACAAGGAAGGAACCCTCGATCGCGACGTGTTCGCCGAGTTGGGCGCGCTCGGCTTCGGCGGAATCTATCTGTCTGAAGAACACGGCGGCTCGGGCCTCGGCCGGCTCGAGGCGGCGCTGATTTTCGAGCAGCTGTCGATGGGTTGCATCTCCCACGCCGCCTTCCTGTCGATCCACAACATGACCGGCTGGCTGGTCGACAATTTCGGCGACGACGCGGTGCGGAACAAGTGGGTTCCCGAGATTGCCTCGCTCAACAAGATCGTCTCCTATTGCCTGACCGAGCCGGGCGCCGGCTCGGACGCGGCGAGTCTGAAGACCCGCGCGGTGCGCGACGGCGACTCCTATGTGTTGAACGGCGCCAAGGCGTTCATCTCCGGCGCAGGCTTTTCAGACGTCTACCTCGTCATGGCGCGTACGTCGGACGACGGCGCGCGCGGGGTCTCTTCGTTCCTGGTCGAGAACGGAACGCCCGGGCTCTCGTTCGGCAAGAAAGAAAAGAAGATGGGCTGGCGCGCCCAGCCGACCGGCGTCGTCAGCTTCGACGACTGTCGCATCCCCGCCGCCAACCGCGTCGGCGAGGAGGGCGCGGGCTTCAAGTACGCCATGGCCGGGCTCGACGGCGGACGGGTCAACATCGCCTCGTGCGCGCTCGGCGGCGCGCAGGAGGCGGCGAACCGCGCGCTCGTCTACGCCAAGGAGCGCAAGCAGTTCGGCCGACCGATCGCCGAGTTCCAGGCAACAGAGTTCAAGCTCGCCGACATGGAAACCGAGCTGCAGGCCGCCCGCGCGCTCTTATATGAAACCGCGCGCCAGCTCGACGCGCACGCGCCGGACGCGACCAAGTTCGCCGCCATGTCCAAGCGCTTCGTCACCGACGCGGCGTTCAAGGTCGCCAACGACGCGCTGCAGATCCACGGCGGCTACGGCTACTTGGCGGATTACGAAATCGAGCGGATCGTGCGTGATCTGAGGGTGCACCAGATCCTCGAAGGCACGAACGAGATCATGCGCGTGATCATCGCGCGCAAGCTGTTGGGGGGGAACTAGTGCGCGGCTGGCTGGCCGGCATTGCTCTTGGAGTGAACGCTTGCTCCCATCCATTTGGTCACGGGAGCTATGAGCCGCCCGAGCTGGCGTGCGAGGCTACGCGGAGCTTTGTCCGCTCAGATACGGGCGATAGAGGGTTGCGCTACGCTCATTTTTTCGACGAGAGCGATGGGATTTCTTTTTGGCAAGCAATGTCCGGCGATCCCTGGGACGATCAAGCCATGGAGTTCTACCAAGGCGCTGGGGCGCTAACCCACTACTTGGGGTCTTCGGATTTCGCGCGCGCGCTGGGATCCTGTCTCGATCGTGAAAGCGGTTTTCGCCGAACTGAACAAACCCCCGGGATCGACGAATATGAAGCGAAATTCGTCGATCAAGATACCAAACGGCGCGTCGTAATCGCTTCATGTCGTTCTTCCACCGGCATTCTAGTGGCGGACGAGACTTGGACGGGAAACTTGACCGATACGCTCATCGATCGAGTGGCCAGCTTCTTTGATTGCGATCAGATTACAGATCAAAGTGGGGATGCGATATGACCCAAATCACCTTCGTCGGCCTTGGCAACATGGGCTCGGGCATGGCCGCGAACCTGGTCAAAGCCGGCCACGCGGTGCGCGCGTTCGATCTCAACGATGAGGCGATGGCCCGCGCCGCCGAGAAGGGCGCGACGGCGTGCGAGTCCCTGAAAGAAGCGGTCGAGGGCGCCGAGATCGTCGTCTCGATGCTACCCGCCGGCGTGCACGTCAAAGCGGTGTACTTCGAGCAGGACGGTGTCGCCGACAACGCGGCGGACGGCACATTGTTCATCGACTGCTCGACGATTGACGTCGGCGACGCTCGCAGCGCGGCCTCGGACGCCACAGCGCGCGGCTTCGCCATGGTCGACGCGCCGGTCTCGGGCGGCGTGGCGGCGGCGGACGCGGGCACGCTGACCTTCATGGTCGGCGGGGAACAGGCGGCGTTCGAGCGCGCGCAGCCGATCTTGGCGGCGATGGGCAAGAACGTCTTTCACGCTGGGCCGTCCGGCAACGGACAAGTCGCCAAGATCGCCAACAACCTGCTGCTCGGCATTTCGATGATCGGAACTTGCGAAGCGTTCAACTTGGCTGAAAAGCTCGGCCTCGACGCCCAGACCTTCTTCGACATCGCCTCGACCGCGTCGGGGCAATGCTGGTCGATGACCAGCTATTGTCCGGCACCGGGGCCAGTGCCCGCCGCGCCGTCCAATCGCGACTACCAGCCCGGCTTTGCGGTGGCGATGATGCTCAAGGATCTTCGGCTCGCTAAAGGCGCCGCTGAGGCTGCCGGCGCTTCGATCCCCTTGGGTGCGGACGCCGAGGCGATCTACGCCGCGCTCGCCGACGCCGGTTATGACGGCCTCGACTTCTCCGGCGTCATGCGCCGGATCAAGGGCGAGATTTGACGGCGGATCAAAGTATCGGCGCGTTCGACTACGTCATCGTCGGCGCGGGCTCGGCGGGCTGCGTGCTCGCCAACCGTCTCTCCGCCGATCCGCGCAACAGCGTGCTGCTGGTCGAGGCGGGCGGGGAGGACCGCTCGCCGTGGATCCATATTCCCGTCGGCTATCTCTACTGCATCGGAAATCCGGTTACGGACTGGATGTATCAAACGCAGGTCGAGCCGGGCCTTGGCGATCGGTCGATCGGCTATGCGCGCGGGCGGGGGCTTGGGGGCTGCTCGTCGATCAACGGGATGATCTACATGCGCGGCCAGGCGCGCGACTATGACGGCTGGCGCCAGCTCGTCGGCCCCGGCTGGGGCTGGGACGACGTGCTGCCGTACTTCCTGAAGTCGGAGAACTCCTTTCGCGACGAAGACCTGCACGGTCGCGACGGCGAGATGCGCATCGAGCGCCAGCGCCTACATTGGGAGATCCTCGACGCCGTCCGCGAAGCCTCCGCCGAGATCGGCGCGCCGCCGATCGAGGACTTCAACCTCGGCGACAACCAGGGCGCCAGCTACTTCGACGTGACGCAAAAGGGCGGCTGGCGTTGGAGCGCGGCGCGAGCGTTCCTCCATCCGGTGCGCCATCGCAAGAATCTCAAGGTGCTGACCAATGCGCACACGGCGAACGTCACCTTCGACGGCGCGCGCGCCAGCGGCGTCGCGCTCTTGCGCAAGGGCGCGCGACTGACCGCACAGGCGCGCGGCGAAGTAATCCTCGCCGCGGGGTCGATCGGCTCGCCGCAAATCTTGCAGCTCTCAGGGATCGGGCCGGGCGCGCACCTGTCAGAGCACGGGATAAAAACCCGCATCGATGCGCCGGGCGTAGGGGAGAACCTGCAGGACCACCTGCAAATCCGCACCGCCTTTCGCGTCTCCAACACGAAGACCTTGAACGAAATGCAGGCGAGCCTCTGGGGCAAGGCGAAGATCGCCGCCGAGTATGCGCTTCGCCGGACCGGCCCGATGGCGATGGCGCCGAGCCAGCTCGGCATCTTCGCCAAATCCGATCCGCGCTTCGAGACCGCGAACCTGGAGTTCCACATCCAACCTCTGACTTTGGAGAAGTTCGGGGAGCCTTTGGACGACTTCCCGGCGATCACCGTGTCGGTCGCGAACCTGCGGCCGGCGAGCCGCGGTTCGGTGCGCATCGTCTCGCCTGATTCGACGGACCATCCGGCGATCGCGCCGAACTACCTCTCAGACCCCGAAGACAAGCGCGTCGCCGCCGATTCGATCCGCGTCGCGCGCCGTTTGATGGCCGCCGAAGCGATGAAGCCTTACAAGCCGGAAGAATTTCGACCCGGTCCCGAGGTCGTCGAGGACGATTCGCTTGCCGACGCCGCGGGCCGGATCGGCACGACGATCTTCCACCCGGTCGGGACGGCGAAGATGGGACGCGCGGACGACCCTACGGCTGTTGTCGACCCGGCGCTCAAGGTGCGCGGGGTCGAGCGGCTGCGCGTCGTCGACGCGTCGGTGATGCCGACCATCACGTCCGGCAACACCCACGCGCCGGTCGTGATGATCGCCGAGAAAGCGTCCGAGATGATCTTGGCGGACCGGCCTTAGACGGCGGTCGTCCGCTTACGAACTACAAACCCAGCCAGCGCACCCACGCTGCGGCGCGCCGTGCGCCTCAATGACGGCCGCAGCCGGCGCACCGTGCGCCCGCCCAACCGTTTGGATTTTCCGTGCATCAGCCCTTGCCCACTTCTTCTTGTTTTGCCGCCGCCCGATCTTGGATCGAGAAGGGCGGCCTGTTTCGTTGATTCGGAAACGGCCGCTAGCTTGGCGGCGCGCCGCGCATTTCCGCGATGCTCGCCTCGATACGGCGCCAAGTCTTCGCGTGCGCTTCGTCGCCTTCGTCCTCGAACGCCGCCGCCCTCTGAGCGGCGATCGCCATTGCTTTTGATCCGTACGCTTCGTAGTAGCGACGCGCATGAGCGTCGATGTCGGTGATCTTCATTGGAGGGGGCTCCCGTTCTGATCTTCGACTGCGCGGTCTATGGGCTCTGCCGACGCCGGCCGCAAGGGCGATTCCGCACGGTGCGGCGCAGCAATCGTTGCTGCGCCGCGTGAATGAAATCGGGCGTCGCGCCGTCCCAAAATGGCGCCGAAATCATCATGTCCGAAAACCGCGAGACTTTAGAGCCAGTCCGGGCGATGGTCTCGGCATGGATTTGGATTTCAACGCCTGCTACCGCGCCCTTCGCACGCGCGACGCCCGTTTCGACGGCCGCTTCTTCACCGGGGTGAAGACGACCGGGATCTA
>JASFUX010000244.1:0-5260 GCA_050050115.1 Maricaulaceae bacterium
GGCGAGGGCGAGATAGGCGGGGTCTCCCCCGGTCGAGGAGCCGCAAAACATGCCGATCGCGCGCACGCCGCACGCCTCGGCTCGGCCGGGAGCGGAGCCGGAAGCCTTATCCATCAGTGCCTTCCATGTGGCGCGCGCCGTTGCGCGCGAATCACGTCGAGCTTAGGGTATCTAACGCGGCGCGGGGGCGCGATACGCGTCGACATTGCTTGGACCCGAGTGGGCTGAACGCCGAAACTAGGCTCGAACGCCAGGAGTGCGCCCAAAATGGACAACAGCCGCCCGCTGGTCATTGCGTTCCTCGTCGCCGTCGTCGTCTTCGCGGTGGTCGTCGGCGCGGTGATCTTTCGCGGCGGGGACATCTCAGGCGACCGCGATCAGTCTGAGGACCGCGCGGGGCTGACCGGGCCTCAGACCGCCGAGGCGGCCTCTTCGAGAACCCCCGCGGCCACCGAAGAGCCGGCCGCCGTCGTTTTGATGCCGCCGACGTTCGACATCGTGCGCGTCGACGCCGCCGGCACGGCGGTGATCGCCGGGCGCGGCGCGTCGGACGCCGAGGTTACGGTGCTGGCCAACGGCGAACCGCTAATGGGCGTCGAGGTGGATTCGCGCGGCGAATGGGTGGCGATCGTCTCCGATCCGCTGCCCGCCGGCGCCGTGGAGCTGGCGCTCGAGATGACGCTCGACGATGGCCAGTCGATCCGCTCGGATCAGGTGGTGGTCGTCTCGATCCCCGAAACGCGCGACACGCGTCCGCTGGTCGTGCTCGGCCGTCCGGGCGGGCCGAGCGAGGTGCTGCAGTCGCCGCTCGAAGATCAGGGGCTCGAGTTCGCGCTGCTGGCCATCGACTACGACGACGCCGGCGGGGTGATCTTCACCGGCCGTGCGCGTCCCGACGCGACGGTGCGGGTGATCGCCAACGGCGCGGAGGTGGGCACGACCCAGGCCGACGGCATCGGCCGCTGGTCGCTCGTCGCGGACTCCACGCTGCCGCCGGGCCGCTACGATCTCCAGATCGACCAGCTCGAGGACGGTCTGGTGACCGCCGTCATCGCGGTGCCGTTCGAGCGCGTGACGCCTGAGGTGCTCGCCGAGGCCGGGGCGCAGTCGGTGATCGTTCAGCCGGGCAATTCGCTGTGGCGGATCGCGCGGCGGCTCTATGGATCGGGCTGGCAGTACACGGTGATCTACGCCGCTAACGAAGATCAGATCCGCGACCCCGACCTGATCTACCCGGGCCAGATCTTCGACGTGCCCGAAGTCGAGGGCGCCGACCGGGGCTAGCCCGGCGGCGGCGACAACCCCAGCGAACGACTGATATCGGCGCGAAGCTGGCCTTTCCGCGTCCGGGCGACTATCTCCGCTCTCAATGACCGCCCAGCACGCCTCCGCCAACGCCTCCTTTGAAGACGTCGCCGCGACGCGGGCCGGGCTCGGCCGCGCGATCGGGCGGCTGATCTCGATCCTCATGCGTGGCGATCTGGCGAAGTGGCGGCCGCACATCGCGCTTGCGCTGACCCTGACCGTGGCGGCCAAGGGATTCGCCGTCGCCGCGCCGGTGTTCCTCGGCGACGCGGGCAATGCGCTCGCGGCCGGGGCGGGGACAGAGGCGGTCGCGACGTCGGTCGCCTGGCTGGTCGTCGCCTACGCCGGCGCGCGGTTTCTCTCGAACGGTCTGCCCCAGGCGCGCGACGCTTTCTTCTCGGCTGTGAGCCAGGACGCCCAGCGCGTGGTCGCGGTGGAGGCCTTCCGCCACGCTCAGCATCTGTCGCTGCAGTTTCACCTCACCCGCCGCGCCGGGGCCTTGAACCGGATCATCGAGCGCGGCGCTTCGGCGATCGACTACCTCTTGCGGTTCCTCACCTTCAACATCGCCCCAACGCTGATCGAGCTGACGCTGGCGGCGGCCGTGCTGGCCGGACGCTACGGGAGCGAGTTCGCCGTCGCGGCCGTTGCGACGGTGGTGGTCTATGTCGTCTTCACCGGCGTCGTCACCGAGTGGCGCACGCGCCAGCGCCGCGCGCTCAATGTCGCGGACACCGACCTGCGCGCCCGCGCGATCGACTCCCTGACGAATTTCGAAACGGTCAAGGCCTTCGCCGCCGAGGAGCGCGAGACCGACCGCTTCGACAATTCGCTGCAAAGCTACAACAAGCTCTACGTGAAGCTGATGCGCTCGCTGGCGGGGCTCAACGTCGGCCAGGAGCTGATCATGAACGCCGGGCTCCTGGCGGTGGGGCTGCTCGCGGTGTTCGGTGCGGCGGGCGGACGGCTCGGCCCGGGCGACATGGCCGCGGTGGTCCTTATCCTGATCAACATCTACCGGCCGCTCAACATCCTTGGTTGGGCCTGGCGCGAGATCCGCCAGGGCGTCATCGACATGGAGAAGCTGTTCGGCCTCTTCGACGTCGTTCCCGAGGTCGCCGACGCGCCCGACGCACAGGTGCTGACCGACTGCCGCGGCGCGGTCGCCTTCGAAAACGTCTCTTTCGCGCACGAGGGGCGGGCGAGCGGGCTGACGGACGTTTCTTTCTCGGTCGAGCCAGGCGCTTTCGTCGGCGTCGTCGGACCGAGCGGAGCGGGCAAGTCGACCGTCTTGAAGCTGCTCTTTCGTTTCTATGACCCGGCGGCGGGCGTCGTCCGGATCGACGGCGCCGACGTGCGCGGACTGACCCAGGAGAGCCTGCGCGCCGCGCTTGGGCTGGTGCCTCAAGAGGTGGTGCTGTTCAACGACACCCTGCGGTTCAACATCGGCTACGCCAAGCCGGAGGCTTCTGACGACGAACTGCTCGACGCGGCGCGGCGCGCTCAGCTCGGCGCCTTCATCGACTCCCTGCCGCAGGGGCTCGACACGCGGGTCGGCGAACGCGGCCTCAAGCTTTCGGGCGGAGAGAAGCAGCGCGTCGGCGTCGCTCGGGCGATCTTGAAAGACCCAGCGATCCTGGTGCTCGACGAGGCGACCTCTTCGCTCGACAGCGAAACCGAGCGCGAGGTTCAGGCCGCGCTCGCCGAGGCGGCGAGGGGTCGGACCACCATCGCCGTCGCCCACCGCCTGTCGACCGTGGCGCGCGCGGACGCCATCTTCGTGCTCGAGGACGGCGCGGTGACCGAGCGGGGGACGCACGATGAGCTGGTGGCGCTTGGCGGGCGCTATGCGGCGATGTGGGCGCGCCAGATCGAAGCCGGACAGATCGACCCCGCTGTCGCCGCCGACGCGCCGCGGGCCAAGCTGGGGGGAGCCGCAGAATGACCGAGGAACCGTCCGTCATCGCTCGCGTCGTCGGCGACGTTGGCCGGCTGACGCTCAATCGGCCCAAGGCTTTGAACGCGCTCGACGCGCCGATGATCGGCGCTTTGACCGAGGCGCTGCTCGAATGGCGCGACCAGCCGCGCGTGCGCGCGGTGGTGGTCGACGGCGCGGGCGAGCGCGCCTTTTGCGCCGGCGGCGACATTCGGCTGCTCTGGGAGTCGGGTCGCGCCGGCGACGACCGGGCCGAGTCTTTCTGGCGCGCCGAGTATCGCCTCAACCAGCTGATCGCGCGCTATCGCAAGCCTTACGTGGCCCTGATCGACGGCGTCACCATGGGCGGCGGCGTGGGCCTGTCCGTGTACGGCGGCTTCCGCGTCGCGGGAGACCGCACGCTGTTCGCCATGCCCGAGACGGGGATCGGCTATTTCCCTGACGTCGGCGGGCGCTGGTTTCTGCCGAGGCTGCCCGGCGCGGCGGGGACGTGGATGGGCTTGACTGGCGCGCGCCTCAAAGCCGCCGACGCGCTCGCGCTCGGCCTTGCGACCCATTATGTTCCGACCGATCGCACAGCGGACCTGATCGCCGCGCTCGAAGCCGCCGAGCTTGACGAAGACGGCGGCGCGGTCGAAGCGACCATCGCCGCGTTCGCCGCCGATCCGGGCGAGGCGCCGTTCGCCGCCGCGCGCGAGGTGATCGATCGCACGTTCGCGTCGGCGCGGGTTGAAGACATCTTCGCCGCGCTCGAGAGGGAAGGGACCGATTGGGCCGCGGCCCAGCTTGACGCGCTCAAGACGAAGTCGCCCACCTCGCTGGTCGCCACCCGCCGCGCACTCGCCGAGGGCGCGCGCATGACCCTTGAAGAGGCGCTGCGCGCTGACTTGGCGCTTTCGGTCGCTTTTCTTGATCCGGGTTCTGATTTCTACGAGGGCGTGCGCGCGGTGATCGTCGACAAGGACGGCGCGCCGGCGTGGAATCCCGAGCGCCTCGAAGACGTCGATCCGGAGCGGATCGACGGTCTGTTCGCGCCCGAGCGCGACCGGCCGATCGATTTCATAGAGTAAATGCCGTTTACGCTCTGCGGGCCCTGGCGGCGCCGGCGGGCCCACTGCGCGCGTTGATGTCAATTCGGTAACGTGACAACGCTAGGTCAGTATGTAACGGCTTGCGTCCGATATCGTATAACGATATGAACGCGCGTCGCCCTCTTGTTCGCTTTCGGCGGTTTCGAGGCGCGCCATGCGCTCTGATCAAGCAGGAAACGCCATGAAAGACGAGGCCGGAGCAGACATCAAGCAGACGCTCGGCATCGCCGGCGGCAAGCGGAAGAACCTGCTGACAAACCCCATCGTCGTGCTTGTCATTGCGGGCGTCGCGATCGGCGGCTTTTTGTTCTTCTACTACCAGTCCAATGCGCCCGAGGGGCCGCGGTACGGGACGGCGGCGATCGAGCGCGGGGATTTGACGGTCACGGTGGCCGCCACCGGCGAGCTGGCGCCCCTCAACGAGGTCGAGATCAGCACGGAAGTCTCTGGACGGATCGAAGAGGTGCTGGTTGACAACAACGACCCGGTAGAGGTGGGCCAGCTTCTGGCACGCCTCGATACGTTGGAGCTCGAAGCGCAGGTCTCGCGCGCGCGAGCGTCGAAGATCTCAGCCGAGGCGCGCATCGAGGAGGCGCAGGCCACCCTCGCCGATGCGCAGCGCAATGTGAACCGGATCGAGCCGCTCGCCGCGAGAGGCGTCGTTACGCAGGACGACCTCGACAACGCGCGCTCGCAGTTCGACCGCGCCAACGCCGGGCTCGCAAGCGCCCGGGCGCAGGTGGAAGTGGCCACAGCTGAGCTTGAGCAAGCCGAGGCGCGTCTTCTGAAGGCCGATATCTATTCGCCGGTCGACGGCGTCGTGCTCGATCGCGCGATCGAGCCTGGTCAGACGGTTGCGGCCAGCATGCAGGCGCCGGTGCTGTTCACCCTCGCCGAAAGCCTCGAGCAGATGGAGCTCAAGGTCGCC
>JASFUX010000245.1:0-5245 GCA_050050115.1 Maricaulaceae bacterium
CGGGGGCTATCGGCGTCCTCGCCGGCCTCGGCGGGATTGTCGTGGTGCTCATCATCGCCGGCGTGGCGGTTCTTTGGCATCTGCAGAACAAGGCTCAAACGATCGCTTCGCAGTCGGACGAAGCGCGGATGCGCTATCTTGAGCTTCCTTTTGGCGTGCCGGCGGGCACCGTGCGGGGGCTAGCGGCGTTGCTGGTTATCGTCCTCGGCCTGGCCGTGCTTGTCGTGCAAAACCAACTCGGCATCGAAAGCGGCGAGGCCGTCGCCGGCTTTATCACCGCCGTGATCACCTTCTATTTCGTCACGCGCCAGCAAACGCAAACTGAAGAAAAGATCGATCGCGGCGCCCAGGCGCTGGATCAAGCGACGACAACCTTGACGCGGGCGACGACGCTCGCTGCGACAAAGGGGCTGGCCAACTTCGATCTGCCTGATGATGCGTTGGTGGACTTCGGCCTCAAGGTCGCTAGGGCGCGGGGACTGAGGGCGGCGGGCGAACCGCGGGGGCCGCTTGAGCGGGACAAAATCAGCTACGAGGTTCAAAGAATATTTCGCGACCTCGTCAAGGATCGAGTCGACCCCTACGACGCCAGCCGGAAGACCACAGAAGTTTTCTATGAGGTTGCGGTTGAGGCAAAAACTTACGGCGTCCAGCAAGCACTTGAGGCTTCGGACTATCTCAAAGCTTACGCCAAGGACTTCCAACTCGACGTCTACAAGCAAACCAAGAACGCGATGAAAAAGACGCTTGGGCACTGGGAAATGTCGATGGCCGACGAGGTTTGCGCGGACCTCATATCCAGCAATGTGATCGTGAGGTGAGCATGCTCCGCAAAACGCTTCCAATCGCCGCTGCGCTGCTCGTCGTGACTCCTGCTGGAGCCGACATTTGGGACGGACTCGACCTCAAGCGATGTGAGGTTGACGGTAGCGCGAGAGTGTACCCGCAAGAGCGGTTCATCCTCGATCTGGCGCGCGGTCACGACGTCCCGCTGGTATTTCTAGAGAGCGGAGCCTCAGACTCGGCCGGGACGGGATTGGGTGCACTTGCGTGGGAGGTGGAGAGAAATCCGACGAACGAATCGTGCACGGATGACGCGACTGCTTGTGAAGCGCTCAGGCAGTTGCTCCGAGACACCGAAACGTTGGTGGAGCGCGATCGGCGAAACTCGGATTTTGCTGTGTCGATCGGAGATGCTGCGCCTCCTCCAAGAAGCGAGGCGGGACGCGGCTATGATCGAGCCGTCGCCATCTTGAACGGTCAGGCGCCATGGCTCGAAGTGCATTGCCTGAGACCACCTCCGGAGTCACAAGGGGCGGAGCAGAGTTGGCTGGCCAACGTGCACATCGGCGGAGAAGTGGATGATCCTGAGCGAGAGCTCCTGGACAGCCATATCAAGGACTTCGCCAGCGCGACCTATCAAGACGACCGAACCTCGGACACGCAGACGATTGGGGTGAGCGCTCTCGTCCTGTTTCCAAGCGTGTTTGGAACAGACGAAGGCGGGCTCGGCGAGCACCTTACGGTGAGGCCGTTCATCGGACTGCAAAAGAACCGCAAGGACGCGGCGGGTACTGTCAATCCGGATATTGAAGACTTGTCGGTCGGCTTGCTTGGGCGGTTCGCCTACGGCCAAAGCTGGCGGTATTTCGTCACGCCGTCCTTAACCTGGGAAAGCGATCTAGAACTCGACTCCTCCGTCGGCATCGCCAGCGTAGGCTGGCGGCCGGTTCCGGTGAGCGCCACCGGAAACATCCTATCCTGTCTGGAAGGTCCGGCGCAGGCGAGCAACTCAAACCCCTACCTGCGCCTGGGGTGCAGCGCTCGCCTCGTCGCCGAGCACGTGGTTGTCGCCGATGCAGGCGACAAGGAGGCGCTGGCGGACGCAACGAGCTTCACCAGAGCGGGCTTTGACGCTCAAGTTGCGTATGACATTAGCCCGGCGGGCAGCGAAGCGCGGACGGATGTTTCGCTCCGCTATGCGCGGCGCGAGGCTTTTGACGGTGAGGAGGGCGACGCCGACCGTATGGTTCTAGCGCTCAAGCACACGCCGACTGAGACCTCGCCGTGGCGATTCAGCATCGAGTATGTACACGGTGAAGACCTGACCAGCTTGGAAACTGAGCGCTCCGTCAGTTTCAAGATCGAATATCGTCGTCGATGAAGCGGTAGCCCGGCGCGGCGACTGAGTTCAATTGGGGACCTCATGGAGCGGTGTCTTCCGGCGCTGCCTCAAGCACGAGCAGCCAGTCGGGCGCGCCTTCGGCGTTGAGGCCCGGCGGGCGGAAGGTGTGGAGCCCCTCGGCTGACGGAGGGAGGTCTTCGACTTCGTAGACTGCATCCGAAGCGGGATCGCGCCATTCGGCTTGCACTCGCGGTCCGGCGAGCCGGCCTAAGTTGATTTCGACCCCTCGCGCGCGCGGCATGTAGACGAGAGCGAAGCCGCCGTCCCGAGCACGCGCGGCGGCGATGAAGTTCTGGCCGCGTCCGCGGTTCGAGGTTACGAGCGCATCGTCCGTATCGGGAACGAGCGCGGTCCAGTCGAACTCGTCGAAGACGCGGCGGATGCGGGTCATCGAGCGCGAGCCCGCGCCGTCGAGCGCCTCGCGCCAGCTAACGGGCGCGTCGAATATCCCCGGCGCATCGAAGGTCCAGATCGGATTGACGCCGAACACCTGCCCGCAGGCGCCCGAGAGCAGGGCGTGATAGGCCTGGGTGCGCAGACGCGTCGGCGAGGCGTCGTGCTCGTTCTCGTAGGCGCTCTCCATCAGGAAGAACGGCATGACCGGGTCGGTCGCGTAGGCTTGCAGCGCGAGCGGGGCGACGGCCTCGTAAGTGTAGACGTTGTCGACCTCGAGCCAGGCTTCTCCGCCCCAGTGATCGCGCGCCTGCGCATAGGGTCCGCCGTGTACGGTGACGAGGCCGGTCGCGCCGGCCTCGGCGAGGCCTTCGGCGATCGCCCGGCTGGGGGCGAGGTCGGGCGGGTTCCAGTCGCCGCCGTGCACCCACATGATGTTGTCCAAGTTGCCGAAACGTTCGCCGAGGTAGCGGCCGTAGCCGCGCAGGTCGTCGCGGCCGGCGGCCTGCATCTCGGCCCACCAGCCCTCCGCGCTCCCGCCGTAGCCGATGTAGGACGGAGTGAGCATCACCAGCATGTCCCGCTCGCGCGCCAGCTCGATCACCGCTTGGGCGTGATCAAAGTAGGCGTCGTTCGGCGCAGCGTAGTCGCCCGGCGCGGCGAACGGCGGCTCGCCGCTGGCGTTCAAGGGTGCATTGTCGGCGAACTGATGCTCGATCAGGTTGACGAGAATGGTGTTGAAGCCGCGTGCGCGGCGGTCGTCGAGGTAAGCTTCGGCGTCTGCGAGCGGGAGCTGGACGATGAGCGACCAGGCGGTGTCGCCGAACAACAGGAACGGCGCGCCGTCCGCGTCGACGAGATGGCTGCGGTCGTCCGAGACGCGAAGCGGGAAAGCGGGCGCGGCGCCGGGCTCGTAGGCCGGCGGCGGACCGGATGGCGCGTCGGCGCGCGAACCGCCTTGGGACTGGGCGTCGCAGGCGGCGACTAGAGACAGCAAGGCCGCCGCGGCCGCCGCCTGAACCGATTCAGGCAAAGCTCTGCGATTGGCGCTCGACGCCGATTTGCGCCCCATTTGGCTCCCCGCGCTCGCTCAGGCCGGGAGCCTAGCTGGTCTAGGAGTGCTCCGCGATGACCTTCTGCGGCCCGCCCTCGGGCATCTCCGGGAACGACGGCAGCGCGGGATCGACATAGTCCCAGGCCGGCGCGCGGCTGGCGTAGACGACCATCGAGGGTGAGACGACGTCGGGGTTGTCGAGGCTCGAAGCGCGCGGGAAGACGACGCCGGGCATGGCGGAGTTCTTCGAATAGACCGCGCAGCCGCATGTGGGGCAGAAGCCGCGGCTGACGACGTTCCCGCTGTCGGCGGCGCGGTCGTAGAACTTCACCTCTCCGGATACGGAGAAACCGTCCTCAGGCGCGACGATATGCGTGCAGTGGCCCGTCCCGGAGGACTTTCGGCAGTCGACGCAATGACAATGAGCGACCACTTGGGGGTCGTTGACGCTCGTGTAGCTCACCGCGCCGCACAAGCAACTTCCGCTGAAACCATCGGCCATGTCCCGCTCCTCATAAACTATGAGGCTGCTTTAGGGTATCTTTGTCGTATATTGCAAGTGACAAGTTACAAGAGAGGCGCAGTTCATTGTATACAAGCGCCGAGGTCGGCGCGGCGGCGGCTCGGCGATCGGCCGTTTGACGAGGAACGCGCGGATGAAGGTTGCGCGACAACGCACAAGAACAGGGAAACGCACGTGGCCAAGATGCAAGAACCTCGCTCGGGCTGCCCGATCGCCTCGACGCTCGATCTCGTCGGCGACCGCTGGACGCTGGTGATCTTGCGGGACATGCTCAACGGCAAGTCGCGGTTTTCCGAGTTCCTGACCTCGCCCGAACGCATCACGACGAGCGTGCTCGCTGACCGGCTTGCGCTCATCGAGGCGGCGGGGCTGGCGACCAAGTCGCTCTACTCGCAACGACCCAAGCGCTACGAGTATGCGCTGACCGAAATGGGCGCGGGGCTGCTGCCGGTGCTGCAGGACATGTGTCGCTGGGCGAACTGCTATTTGCCGGGCACCTGGACGCCGCCCGAAGCCTTCATGAAGCGGCGGCCTTCGGCGTCGCGCTCGCCAAGGAGAGATGCATGACCGTCTACGTTGTCGCCGCGCTGAAGTTCACCGATCGCGCGCGCTATGACCGCTATCAGGCCGCCTTCCTGCCGGTGTTCGCCAAGTTCAACGGGGCCGTGCTCGCCGCCGACGAGAGCCCGACGCCGCTGACGGAGAACTTCGACCGGCAGAAGGTGGTGATCATGGCCTTTCCCGACGAAGCCGAGGCGCAGCGCTTCCTTCAGTCGCCGGAGTATCAGGAGATATCAGTCGATCGCGAGGCCGGCGCGGACACCATGTCGGCGCTCGTGCACGGGCTCGACGGGTGACGCCCACTCGCCGCGTTCCCGGGTCCGGGGGCGGGGCGGCTTCAACTACAAAATACGTAGATTGCAGCGTGACAAAGCGGGATTTATCGTTTATCGTTATATTCCAGTAAGCCGCGCGACTGGCCTCGAACGCATCGAGCCGAGGGGCCAGGGTTAGCGCGCTCGTCGTTGACACGAAAAGGAACCGCCCATGCGCGTCCTGCTGGTCTCCGCTCTCGCTTCGGCCGCCTTCG
>JASFUX010000246.1:0-5235 GCA_050050115.1 Maricaulaceae bacterium
GGCACCCGGTTCGGTTGGCTCGGCGCGGCGATGGGCGTCGGCTTCATTCTCGGACCCGCGGTCGGCGGCCTGCTGGGCGAGCTGACGCCGCGGGCGCCGTTCTTCGCCGCCGCCGCGCTCGCCGCGATAAACGCTCTGTACGGATTTATCATGGTGCCGGAGTCGCTGAAGAAGGAGAACCGCCGTCCTTTTTCGTGGAAGCGCGCCAACTCGATCGGCACGCTTCTTCAGCTGCGGCGCACCGAGGGGCTCGGCGTGCTGGTGATCGTCGCTTTGTTCTCCAGCCTCTCTTCGTTCGTCTATCCGGCGGTCTGGTCCTACGTGGCGATCGGCAAGTTCGGTTGGTCGGAGGCCGAGATCGGCTATTCCATCGCCTTTTACGGCCTGATGTTCGCCATCTCGCAGGCCGGCATGATCCCGCTTCTTCTGCCCAGGCTCGGCGCGCGGCGCGCAATCTGGATTTCTCTGGCCGTCGAGGCGGTCGCGCTGGTCGGCATCGCCTTCGCGCCCAATGGTCTGACGGTCTACGTACTGATCGTCGCGGCGCTGATCACCGGGCTGCAGGGCCCGGCGTTGCAGAAGGTGATGACCGAGCGTGTCGGCCCGGACGCTCAGGGCGAGCTGCAGGGCGGGCTGTCGGCATTGAATGGCGTGACGCTGATCCTCGCGCCGCTCGTCTATACGCAGATGTTCTTCGCGTTCGAGCGCGGGCTCGTCGGCGTGCGCTTTCCCGGCGCGCCGTTTCTGCTCGCCGCCGCGATGGCGGGGGTCGCGCTGGTGTTGTTCCTGGCGCGACGGCATCAGACTTCCATTGAACACGAGACGTCTTAAGTACACCGTCTGATCAATCGCAGACGGCGGGAGGACGGCGATGAAGACCTGGAACATCTATCTCTCAGGCGAGATCCACAACGACTGGCGCGGCGAGATCGAGGACAAAGCCAAGGCGGCGGGGCTGCCGGTGGCGTTCAGCGCGCCGGTGACCATCCACGCGGACTCCGACGACTGTGGCGCCGTGATCCTCGGCGAAGAAGACAATCCGTTCTGGCGCGACAAAAAAGGCGCGCAGATCAACGCCATCCGAACCCGCACGCTGATCGAGAACGCCGACATCGTCGTGGTGCGCTTTGGCGAAAAGTATCGGCAATGGAACGCCGCGTTCGACGCCGGGATCGCGAGCGCCTTGAACACGCCGCTGATCGTGCAACATCTAGCCGAACATCAGCACGCGCTAAAAGAGATCGACGCGGCAGCCCTGGCCGTCGTCGAAACCGTCGATCAGATCGTCGACATCCTGCGCTACGTCACGCTTGGCGAGCTTCGCCGCGGTTGATCTGGAGAATCCGACATGGCCAACCACTCCGGCTCGTGTTCCTGCGGCGCGGTGCGCTACGAGCTGACCGCCGAGCCGATCATCGTGCACGCGTGTCACTGCAGAGACTGCCAGAAGCAGACCGGCGGCGCCTTCGCCATCAACGCGGTGATCGAAGCATCCAACGTCAAGGTGCTTCAAGGCGCGCCGGAGGCGGTGGAGATGACCACCGAAAGCGGCCGCCCGCATGACATCTACCGTTGCCCGGAATGCCGCGTCGCGCTCTGGAGCGATTATGGACGTCGGCGGACGATCTACTTCATCCGCGTCGCAACGCTGGATGATCCGGCAGCTCTGCCGCCCGACGTGCACATCTATACGCGGTCCAAGCTGCCCTATGTCGGCTTGCCTGAAGGCGCGGACGTTTTTGAAGGCTTCTACAATCCGCGCGAATACTGGTCGGAAGAAGCCGCCGCTAGATGGGCTGCGGCGACGGAGGCGAGCTAGATCACCACGCCCATCCCAATATACGCCGCCAACGCCACTCCCGCCGCCGCCAGCGCATAAGGCAGCTGCGTGCGGACGTGGTCGATGTGGTCGACGCCTGCGGCGAGCGAGGCCAGCACCGTCGTGTCGGAGATCGGCGAGCAGTGATCGCCGAAGACGCCCCCGCCCATCACCGCGGCGATCACCAGCGCCGGCGGCGCGCCGACGGCCGCCGCGACGGGCAAAGCGATGGGAATCAACAGCGCGAAGGTTCCCCAGCTCGTCCCCGTCGTGAACGAGATGAAGCCGGCCAGCAGGAACACCGCCGGCGCGGCCGTCCACGCGGGCAGGCTCTCGCCCAGGACGCCGGCGAGGAAAGCGCCCGTCCCCAACGCGTTGAGACTTGCGCCGAACCCCAGCGCCAGGACCAGCACGGTCACCGCCGGTAGCAGCTCGGCCATGCCGGCCATCGAGACCTCGGAGATCTCGCGTACGCCGAAGCGCCGGTGGACCAACAGCAGCGCCGCGGCGACGACGGTCGCCAGGCACATCGCCCAGAGCACCGACTTGCCGCCGTCGCCGGCGAGGATGCTCCCTCCCCCCGTCCACCAAAGGAAACCGAAGATCGCCGCCACAAGCACCGTCATCGGAACGATCATGAAGCGGGCCTTGGTCGGCGTTTCGCCCTCGGTCCGGTCGGCCGCCGCGGCGGTCGCCGCTTCGTGCCGCGCAAGGCTCGCATGCGCGCGCCCGGTGGCGGCGACGTAGTACGCCAGCCCCAGCGCGGCGAAAGCGTAGATGTTCAGGCCCGCCGCGCGCGCCAGCACGGCGACCGGATCTTCAAGGCCGTAGCCGTCGCTGATCAATCCCAGCAGATAGGCGCCCCAGCCGTTGAACAAGATCACGATCGATATCGGCGCCGCGGTCGAGTCGATCAGATAAGCGAGTCGCGCACGCGACAGCCCAAACCGGTCGAACAGCCCCCGCGTCGCCACGCCGGACGTCAGCAGGCTGAGGTTCGTCTCGACGAACAACGCCGTCCCCAGCCCCGCCGCCAGCAGCCCCGCGCGCCGCGGGCCCGCCACCACACCCGAGCCGACGAGCTTGTGCACGAACGCCGCAACGCCGCCCGAACGGCGCATAAGCGCGATCAGCGCGCCGACGAGCAGGCAGAAGCTGACCAGCCGCGCATTGCCCGGCGAGGTGAACACCATCGCTACGCGCTCTGCGGTTTCGAGGAAGCCGAGCCCCAGATTGCCGCCGGCGATCAAGGTCTCGGACACGAAGATCGCGGCGAGCAGCGAGACGATCACGTCGCGCGACCACATCACGAGGCCGACCGCGATGAGCGGCGGCAGCAGCGTTAGCCAGTCCATCGCGGCCCTCCCGTTCCACACGAACATGGAGCGCTGCGCGCGGGAAGTCCAAGCCCTCCGCCCTTGACGCCCCGCCTCAAGCGGACGCAAAGGCTCGGCCATGGATCTCGCCTTCGCCGCCGCCCCTATCCCCGAAGACATCGCCCGCACGATCCAGCTCGCGGTCGCGCCGGTGTTCCTGATCGCCGGGATCGGCGCGCTCTTGAATGTCCTGACCTCGCGCCTCGCCCGCGTCGTCGACCGCGGCCGCGCGCTCGAGGCCGACCTCGAGGCGGGCGTGCAAGGCGACAAACGTCAGCGCGAGATGGGCGCGCTCGCGGCGATCGATGCCCGGATGAAGCGGATCAACGCGGCGATCACGCTGGCGACCCTGGCCGAGCTGCTGATCTGCGTGGTGGTGGTCTTCCTATTCACCTCGCAGTTCCTTCACCTTGCACTATCGCGCCTGATCGCAGGGCTGTTCATCGCGGCGATGACGGCGCTCATCGGCGCGCTCTCTTTTTTCCTCGCCGAGATCTCGATCGCGACGCGAACGCTTCGAGTGCGCGCGGAGTTTCTGGACAAGAAGGGAAGCAAGCGCGGGCGCGGTTCAGCTTGACGCGGAACGCTCCGGGCTCGACCCTTCAGCATTCCACTGCGGAGCACCGCCATGACCGACCTCCCCGATCCCGCCGCTCGTCCGTTCGACGTCGTCGTCTATGGCGCGACCGGCTTCACCGGGCGGCTGGTCGCCGAGCACTTGGTCAAGGCGCACGGCCAGGACCGCGATCTCGCCTGGGCGATGGCGGGGCGCAGCGAGACCAAGCTCGCCGAGGTGCGCGATGAAGTCGGCGCGCCGGCCGACCTGCCGACGATCGTCGCGAACGCCGACGACCATGCCTCCCTGCGCGAGATGTGCTTTCAGACCCGCGTCGTCATCTCAACCGTCGGCCCCTATCAGCTTTACGGCGAGCCGCTGATCGCCGCTTGCGCTGAGACGGGCACGGACTACGTCGACCTCTGCGGCGAGCCGGCGTGGATGGCGGCAATGATTGAGAAGTACGACGCCGCGGCCAAGGCCTCGGGCGCGCGGATCGTCTTTTCCTGCGGCTTTGACTCGATCCCGTTCGATCTCGGCGTCTGGTTTCTGCAGACCCACGCCAAGGAGCGCTTCGGCGCGCCGTGCCCGCAGGTGAAAGGCCGCGTGCGCCGGATGAAGGGAACCTTCTCCGGGGGCACCGCGGCAAGCATGATCGCGACGATGAAAGCCGCCGTCGCCGACCCCGGTCTGCGCAAGACCCTCGCCGATCCGTTCGCGCTGACGCCGGGCTTTTCCGGCCCGCGCCAGCCATCGGGCGGCCGCGCCGTCTACGATGAAGCGGCAGGCGCCTGGGCGGCGCCGTTCATCATGGCGCCTATCAACACGAAGAACGTGCACCGTTCGAACGCGCTGCTCGGCCATGCGTATGGGGAAGACTTCGTCTACGACGAAATGCTGCTGACCGGCGACGGACCGAAGGGCGAAAAGCGCGCCAAGGCGACTGAGCGCGGCGGCAAGCTGCAGAACATGGCGCTCGCCTTCGCGCCGAGCCGCGCGCTCATCGCCCAGTTCTTCCTGCCCAAGCCCGGCGAAGGCCCCACCCGACCCGAGCGCGAGACCGGCTACTACGACATCCTGTTCATCGGGCAGGCGCCGGACGGCAAGGAGCTTCGCGCCGCTGTCAAAGGCGACATGGATCCCGGCTACGGCTCGACTTCGAAGATGATCGCCGAGAGCGCGCTCTGCCTCGCCAAGACCGTCGGCCGCGATGCGACGCCGGGCGGGATCTGGACCGCGGCGGCGGCGATGGACGGCGCCCTGCTCGCCCGCCTCGAAGCCAACGCCGGACTGAGTTTCGCGCTCGAAGAGCCCCAGCCGCCCCAAGCCGATTAGGCTCAACGTCGAATGGCCTGCGGGCCACAGGCCTAGCGATTCCTTCCGCACACTCTTATGAGGCGCGCTTGACAGCGGGCCCGACCCCGTCACTGTTCGATGCGAAAGCATTAAAGAGGGGCAAGGAGGGGGATGCTCGTGACGAAGTC
>JASFUX010000247.1:0-5220 GCA_050050115.1 Maricaulaceae bacterium
CCTGCTCGCCGGGGCGGCTGTCCTCGCCGGCCTTACTGGCTCGATCGCCGCAACCGACCGCGAACCCGCCGATCCCGAGGACGTCGCCGAAGCGGCCCGCGCGGTCGCCGAAGCCCAAGCGGTCCTCAGAGAACGCGAGGCGGAGCTGCGCGAGCTGCTGGGCGAGGATGGCGACTACTTCATGTGGAATGGCGACGGCGTGCACGCTTTCGGTTTCAGCAACGTCCTGCCTGTCGCCCCCACGGCGCCCACCGCGCCTACCGCGCCGGAAGTCCCGCACGTGCGCGTCCTGCCCAACTTTGATGGATTTGGACAGAGCTTCGACTTCACCTGGGACTGGGACGGCGAAGGCCTCGACGAAGAAGCGATGGAAGCGCTGCGCGAAGAGCTCCGCGAGCAGTTTGCGCACACTCAGGATGAGTTCGAGCGCACGCTCGAACAGTTGAACCTGGCCGAACTCGGCCAAGCGGACATCGAGCGTCAGTTGCGCCGTCAGTATCAGGAGCGTTTTAGCGCGGAGGAAGCGCAACGCGCCGCCGAAGCCGCGCGCGAGCGCGCCATGGCGGAAGTCGAGCGGGCGCGCGAGCGCGTCGAGGCGGCCCGCGAGAGCGGCGAGTTCGGCTTTGTGATCCCCAGCGCGCCGAACACGCGGCTTGAGTTCCTCGCGCCAGGCCGGCCGCGCAGCGCCAACGACGCCGAGATGATTGCCCGCATCGAGGCGCTTGAAGAAATGCTCGGCGAGCTGCGTGACGAGCTGCGCACCCGCGAAGCGGCGCCTCGACCCGAGCCTTCGCCGGAACCCGCGCCGGAGCCTTGAGGCTCTTTATTCAGTAAGCAAAACGCCCTCGGTCCTGCGCCGGGGGCGTTTGTGGTTTTCGAACTGCGTGCGCCCTACTCTTCGTATCGCCGCCAAAGAGCGTTCTCGCCCAAGCTCGTCACAAAGGCGGCGTGCGCTTCGGCCTCCTCAGCGCTGACGAGCGAGCCGAGCGCCGAAGGGCGCTGATTGCGCGGCGCAGCCGCAGCGGCTCCGGCGCCGGCCGCGCCCTTCTCGCCGAAGTCGAGGCTGCGTTCGCGCCCGCCGTTGAGCTGGAGGTACACCTCCGCAAGCAGCTCGGCGTCGATCAGCGCGCCGTGCTTGTCGCGCCGCTCGAGCGAGATGTTGAACCGGCGGCAAAGCGCGTCGAGCGAAGTCTGAGCGCCAGGAAACATCTCACGGGCCAGCTCCAGTGTGTCGAGCCAGCGTTCGTCGACGATTTCGGCCAGCGTCGCACGCGATAGCTCGCTATTGACGAAGCCGCGGTCGAACGGCGCGTTGTGCGCCACGCAGCGCGCCTCGCCGACGAAGGTGATGAAGCCCTCGGCGATCTCGGCGAACGTCGGCTTGTCGGCGAGAAACTCCGTCGTCAGACCAGTGATCTCCACCACCTCGCGCGGCACGGGGCGCAGAGGATTGACGTAGGTATGGAACGTCCGACCTGTCGGGATGCAGTCGATGACCTCGATGCAGCCAATCTCGGTGATCCGGTCGCCGGACTGCGGGTCGAGACCGGTCGTCTCCGTATCAAGAACGATTTCGCGCATGCGCGGAGCCTGCTTTCGTTGTGTCTCTTGCCAGTCTTTATAGAGAGTCCCCCGAAACCGCGAGACCACGCCCACAGGTTTTCTCCCCGCTTCGCATGAACTACAGCAACGGCTCCCCGGCCGAGCGAAGCGAGAGCCGGGGTCCAGGAGGTCTAGATGCAACGTTTCGCAACGCAGTCATTAAGCGGCGGCGTCAAGACCCCCTGGATCCCGGATCACCGCTGCGCGGCGTCCGGGAAGCTGATGCTTGGCTGCAATTCGGCACTGTCGGAAAGCGCGAACTCTAAGCCCGCAACCGCCCGTTCCGCGCCGCGCGGCGCTTCAAGGCGCGCAGCACCCGGGCGACCTGGGCGCGGGTCGCCGCGAAGCTGCCGGCGGTCGAGATCACATGGTCGGCCCGGGCGCGCTTAATCGAGTCGGGGGTCTGCCGCGCGAGGATCGCTTCGAGCACCGCTTCGGTCATGCCGGGACGGCGGAGCACGCGTTCGTGCTGGATCTCGGCCGGCGCCGAGACGACGACGACCGCGTCTACCCGCTTGTCCCCGCCCGTCTCGAACAGCAGCGGCACGTCGAGCACGGCGACCTCCTCGCCGCGGAGCCGGGCGCGGCGCAGGAAACGCCGCCGGCGCGCGCCGACCAGCGGATGAACGATCGCTTCGAGCTGGGCGAAGGCCTCCTCGTCCTTGCGCACGAGCGCGGAGAGCTTGGCCCGGTCCACCCCGCCCTCCTTGGTCAGCACGCTTGGGAAGGCCGCGCCCACGGCGCGCGCGCCGGCGCCGCCCGGTTCGTAAAGACGGTGCACCTCGTCGTCGGCGCTGAAGACGGGAACGCCCATGTCGGCGAACATCTGTGCGACGGTGGACTTGCCCATGCCGATCGACCCGGTGAGCCCCACGATAATCATCCACCGAGCGCCTGTTCGAGCAGCGCCCGCGCGTCGATGCTTTCGGGCGGGGCTGCGCCGAAGAAGGCCTCGAAGCTCGGCCGCGCCTGGCCGATCAGCATGTCGAGCCCCTCGACAGCAACCAGCCCGCGCGCCCGAGCAGCCTTCAGAAGCGCGGTTTCGCGCGGCGTATAGACGAGGTCGTAGACCGCCCCGCCCGCAGCGACGTTCGAAAGGTCGACCTCGAGCGGCGGCGCGCCGGTCATCCCGAGCGAGGTGGCGTTCACCACCAGCCCCGCGCCGTTGAGCGCCTCAGCAACCTTGTCCCAGCCGAGCGCCTGCGCCGGCAGGCCGAGATCGGTCGCGAGCGCACAGAGGGCTGCGGCTTTGGCCTGGTCGCGGTTGACGATCACCAGGGCGCGCCAGCCAGCGTCCGCCAGCGCTGCGACGACCGCGCGCGCCGCCCCGCCCGCGCCGAGCAGCACCGCCCGTTCGCCGGTCTGCACGCCGGCGCGCGCGAGCCCGTCCAGGAAGCCATGCGCGTCGGTGTTGTCGGCCAGCAGCGATCTGTCCTCCCGTACGGTCAGCAGGTTCGCCGCGCCGATCCGCTGCGCGGTCGGGGTCGCTTCGTCGGCGGCGGCGAGCGCGGCTTCTTTGTGCGGCACGGTGACGTTGAGGCCCCGGAGCCCGAGCGCGGCGATCGACTTGAACGCCGCGGCCGCCTGCTCGGGCCGGACGGCGAACGGCGCATAGACCGCGTCGAGACCGGCCGCGGCGATCCAGGCGTTGTGCAGCACCGGCGACAGAGAGTGCGCGATCGGCCAGCCGGCGACGCCGGCGACCTGCGCCGCACCTGTGACGGGCGGTCCTTTGGCGCTGGGGGCGCTCATGTCTCGATCACCCCCTCCTCCCGCAGCATCGCCAAGAGCGGCAGGAGCGGAAGGCCGAGGATCGAGTAGTAGTCGCCGTCGACGCGATCGAAGAGCTGCACGCCAAGCCCTTCGTAGTGATAGCAGCCGACGCTCGACAGGATCGCTTCGCCGGCGTGTTCGAGATAGCCGTCGAGCCAAGTCTTGGAGAACTCCCGCACCTGCATGCGCGTGACCGAAACCTGGGCGCGCCGGATTTCGCCGCCGTGCGCGAGCGCGATCCCGGCGACCAACTCGTGCGGCATGCCGCGCAGGTTCAAAAGCCGTTTGCGTGCGGCCTCCATGGTGTCGACCTTGTCGTAGAGCTTGCCTTCGAGCCGCAGCACTTGGTCGGCGCCAATCACCCAGCTCTCGGGCTGGTCCAGCGACACCGCGCGCGCCTTGGCCTCAGCGAGCGCGCGGGCGACGTCTTCGGCCGGCGCGTCCGCCATCGTTCGCTTGATCGCGTCTTCGTCGACACCGGGAGACTCGGTCTGTGCATCAATCCCCGCGCCGGCGAGCACGCTGCGGCGGATTTGAGAGCTCGAGGCCAGCACAATCCTCGCGCTCACGTGATCACGCCTTCCTTGAAGTCGTTGAAAAGGTTGATGATTTTTGCAGACGTCTCTTCGACGGAACGCCGGGTGACGTCGATCACCGGCCAGCCGCGGCGAGCGAACAAGCGTTTGGCGGCGATCACTTCTTCTCGCACCGAATCTTCTTCCACATAGCTCGTCGGCCGCGTTTCCTTGAAGCTCAAGAGCCGGTTGCGGCGGATTTGCACGAGCCGGTCAGGCGCAGCGGTCAGGCCGACGACAAGCGGCCCCTTCAAGGAATCGAACACCGGCGGCAGGTCCTGGCCGGCGACCAGCGGTACGTTCGCGGCTTTGACGCCGCGATGCGCCAGATAGATCGTCGTCGGCGTCTTCGAGGTGCGTGAAACCCCGACGAGGATAACTTCGGCTTCGTTTAGCTCTTCGGTGTTCTGCCCGTCGTCGTGGCTCATCGCGAAGTTGAGCGCGTCGAGCCGGCTGAAGTAGCCTGCATCGAGGTGATGCTGCGCGCCTGTTTTGCGCGTCATCGGTTCGCCGAGCGACCGGCTCATCGCCGCGAGCAACGGATCGAGCACGGCGATGCACGGCATGTTCAGCTCTGCGCAGCGGCGCTCGAGAATCCGGCGCAGCTTTTCATCGACAACGGTGAAGATCACCATGCCTGGCGCATTGGCGATGTTTTCGAGCACCCGCTCGAGCTGCCGTTCCGAGCGCACCAGGGCGTAAAGATGCTCGATCGGGATAACATGATCGAACTGAGCGATCGACGCTTTCATCGCGCTGACCAGCGTCTCCCCGGTCGAGTCCGAAACCAGGTGAATGTGGAAATAGAGCGAGATCTGCTTTTCGGAACTGCTCATCGGGACGATCTCGGCGCCGCCTGTTCACGACCTGTTGGCGAAACCTGATCCTTTCGCTGTTTTTCCCCGGCCGCTGCCCCGAACATCGTCGGGCGCCCGGAACGCTCGTTCGTTGTGCCGTCGTTTGCTCCCGCAGCCTAGTTTCACCCCCATGTCATCCTCAAGCTGAGAGTCGTTTGTCCCGCCCACAGGCGCAGCCAGCGTCTAAGCCGTGGATTCCGCACTGATGTTCCGGATCGCTCACCCATTTTCGGCAAAAGATCATCCACGGCTTGTCAGACCGCTTTGCGCAGGCATTCTGGGGACCCTGGGTTGAAGACTCGCTTTGTCCCCGATTTCCCAGCCCCAAGAGTCAAAGCACTATATATTTATAGAAAGCCAAGAGACGCTGACCGCTAAAGCCTCCGACTACGCTCAAAGCCCCGCTAGCCCTT
>JASFUX010000248.1:0-5193 GCA_050050115.1 Maricaulaceae bacterium
GTGCTTCGCGGAGAGATTGGCGCGCACAAGGAATCCGGCTTCTCGCCAAGCACGACATTGAACGTGCGACGTGAACTTCGACGTCTCGTTCGCCCACCACGCCGAATGTTCGTGGGCGCTCTTAGGAAGTTCTGCTCCAAGTATGTCCTCAACGCGCCTGAAGGTCATGCCAAGCTCCTCGACATCCTTCGACTTCAAGAACTCATAGAGCGGCCCATACTTGCCGATGACTTTCATGTTCGCGCCGCGCCTCAATCAATGCCGCGATATTGTTAGAATATCACCGCCTGACCTGTGTTGGACACGCGCCAGCAAAACCGAACCACGAAAAAGCCCCCCGCGAGCCAGTCGCGGGGGGCTTCATCCGAGCCTGTCCGCCGGAGACCAAACCGGCTTCTAAGGGCCCATCGGGCCGTTCCTCAATGGGGAGGAGACGGAACGGCCCGGCTTCGCCCGCGCGTCCGATGTGCGCGGGTCGAACTCTAGGCGCTGCGCGCCTCGCGGCGGGCGCGCCGATCGGCGCGCTTGGCCACGATGTGGGGTCGGAACGCGTCGTTGGCCGGCGCGCTCAAGTCGTTGACAGCTCCTTCGAAGATCGCCGCGCCGCCGACGAGATCCTCGCCGCGCCGGGTGAACAGCCGCGCCAGCGCCGCAGAGGCGCCAAGCCGCTCAAGGAGACCTAACCTACTCATTTTCTTATCCTTTAGACCGACTCTTAGTGTTTTTGTTGCAGTGCACATATCGCGCCGCAGCAAGGAACTTTCAACCCTGTTCGCGACATAGCAGTCATGAAGTTTCCGCAAGGCTCGGCGGGGAGCCTTTCTTCGATCGCAAAGCGCCGCGCCCCGCTTCACATCGGGGCTTCACATAAGGTCGAACGGACTGCCTACAAGAACGGGCCCGCCAAGAAGGTTCCGTCGCCCGGACGCGAAAAGACCGTACGCTTTCGGCAAAAAAGCATTAGATTCACGCCATGCTGCAGACATTCGACGTTAAGGGCGGGCCGGCGGTCGGCCGTCGCAACCTGCCCAAGCTCCGTCGCGCCATGGCGAAAGCCGGGCTCGACGGCCTCATCGTGCCTCACGAGGACGAGTACCAGAACGAGTACCTGCCCGCGGCGAACGACCGGCTGGGCTGGGCGACCGGCTTCACCGGGTCGGCTGGCGCGGCGCTGGTGTTCGCCGACACGGCGCTGTTGTTCGTCGACGGACGCTACACCTTGCAGGCCGAGGCTCAGACTGACCCCAAGCTGTTCGAGATCCGCGATCTCGTCGCCGAGGGGGTCAAGGGCTGGCTCGCAGAGCACGCGCCCGAAGGCGCGAAGATCGGCTACGATCCCAAGCTGCTGAGCCCCGAGGCTGTCGAACGACTGGAAAAAGCCGCCGCCGCCCGGGGGGCTGCGCTGATCGCGCTCGACGACAATCCGGTCGACACGGCCTGGACCGACCGGCCTGATCCGCCGCGCGCCAAGATCCTCCCCCACCCGCTCGAGTTCGCCGGGGAGGCCCACGCCGACAAGCGCGCGCGCCTCGCCGAGAGCCTGAAGAAGGACGGCGTCGACGCCGCCGTGCTCACCTCGCCGGCTTCACTCGCCTGGCTTCTGAACATCCGCGGCGGCGATGTCGCCCATACGCCGCTGCCCTTGGGCTCAGGCGTTCTTCATGCGAACGGCCGCGCGGCGCTCTACGTCGATCCAGAGAAGGTGACCGACGAAGTGCGCGAACATCTCGGCGGCGAGGTCGAGATCCGTCCCGAAGCCGCTTTCGCCGACGCCTTCCATGCGCTTTCGGGCAAGACGGTGCGGGTCGATCCCGCCACCGCCTCGGCTTGGGTGGTCGGCCGGCTCGAGGCGGCGGGCGCCAAGATCGACAAGGGCGCCGATCCGACGACGCTGCCGCGCGCCTGCAAGAACGCCGCGGAGATCGACGGCGCGAAGCAGGCGCACGTCCGCGACGGCGCGGCGCTCGCGCGGTTCCTGCACTGGCTCGCCACCGACGCCCAGGACGGCCACGTCGACGAGATCGAGGCGGCGACCACTCTGGAGAACTTCCGCCGTCGCTCGAACAAGCTCAAAGACCTCTCCTTCGAATCCATCTCCGGTGCGGGGCCCAACGGCGCGATCGTGCACTATCGAGTAACCACCAAGACCAACAAGAAATTGAAGCGCGGCTCGCTCTATCTGATCGACTCCGGCGGTCAGTATCCGGACGGCACGACGGACGTCACCCGCACCGTCGCGATCGGGCGACCAAAAAAGGAGATGAAAGAGCGCTTCACCCTGGTCCTCAAAGGCCACATCGCGCTGGCGCGGGTGCGTTTCCCCGAGGGCGTTACGGGCGCGCATCTCGACGTGCTGGCGCGCGAGCATCTCTGGGCGGCCGGGCTCGACTTCGACCACGGCACGGGTCATGGCGTCGGCAGCTATCTCAGCGTGCACGAAGGCCCGCAGCGGATATCGCGCCAGCTTTCGGACGTGCCGCTGCGGCCCGGCATGATCATCTCGAACGAACCGGGCTACTACAAGACCGGCGGCTACGGGATCCGCATCGAGAACCTGCAGTTCGTCGCCCCGCCCGCGCCGATCGAGGGTGGCGAACGTCAGATGCTGGGGTTTGAAACGCTGACGCTTGCTCCGATCGACCGCACGCTGATCGTCAAGTCGATGCTGGAGAAGGTTGAGCGCGCCCGGATCGACGCCTACCACGCCCGCGTGCTCGAGGAGATCGGGCCGTTGGTCGAAGACGATGTGCGGGCGTGGCTGACCGAGGCGTGCGCGCCGCTTTAGCCGGGCGCGACTTGCGCAAGCGCGGACACGCGGGAAGCCGGCGCGGCGGGCAGGATGGCGGCCGTTGGAGACATCGGAGCACGCCATGAAGCCCGCCACCCAGGATCGCTACGCCGCGCGCATCGAGCGCGCGGTGGCGCTCATCGCCAACCGGCTCGAAGAGCCGCCCAGCCTTGAAGAACTCGCCGCGAAGGCGGCGATCTCGCCGTTTCACTTTCACCGCGTCTACCGCGCCATGACCGGGGAGACCGCGGCGGAGACCACGCGCCGGCTCCGCATCGCGCGCGCCGCGAGCCTGCTCGCCGAGGCTGCGCGCACCGTCACCGACATCGCCTTCGAAGTCGGCTACGAGTCCTCGCAGTCCTTCGCCAAGGCGTTTCGCCAGGTCGCCGGGGTCAGCGCCAGCGAAGCGCGCGCCGCGCCCGATCGTCTCGCCGCTCTCGCCGAAACCCTGGCGCGGCCCGCCGAGATCGCAGCACATGATGCGCCGCTTGAGATCTCGATCGTCTCGGTCGAGCCGTTCAAGGCTGCGGCGCTGAGGCGCATCGGCCCGCACCGCGAGCTCTATCACGGCTACGAAGCGCTGTTCGGCTGGGCGACCGAAGCCGGCCTCGTCAGCCACGTGCGCGGTATCTGGGGCGTCCCGCTCGACGATCAGCACGGCACTGCTGACGCCGACCGCGTCTTCGATTGCTGCATCCAGCTCGACGCTGCGTTCACGGACGACGCAGCCGCGAGCGTTCGCGCGATCGAACTCGGCGACGGCGAGGTCTGGGCGCGCGCGCGTCACGTAGGGCCTTATGAGGCGCTCGACGATTTCTACGACCTGCTCTATCCGCAGCTCCTCGCTCTACCCGAGTACGAGATTGCCGAGGGTGCGACGCTCAACTGCTACATCGACACGCCCGAGGACTCCCCGCCCGAGAAACGCCGCACCGACGTGCACGTGCCGTTGAGGCGGATCGATCGGCAGGCGCTGTAGCGAAATGCGTGCGTCGGTTCACTCGCCGACCAGTTCGAACCACTCGTCCTCGGTGAGCACCGTGACACCGGCGTCCTGCGCTTTCTTCAGCTTCGAACCCGCGCCGGGGCCGGCGACCAGATAATCGGTCTTCGAGGACACCGAGCCGGCAACCTTGGCGCCGAGTCGCTGGGCCATGGCTTTGGCTTCGTCGCGGGTCAGACGTTCGAGCGAGCCGGTGAACACCACGGTCTTGCTGGCGACGGGGCTGTCGGAGGCGGGCCGCTCGGCGTCCTCCGGCGTGACATGCGCGAGCAGGCGGTCGACGAGGCCGCGGTTGTGCTCTTCGGCGAAGTATTCGATCAACGCGCCGGCGGCCGCCTCGCCCATGCCGTCGATCGACAGCAGCCCGTCCCACGCCTCGCCTTCGCGACCAGCGGCGGCACCGATCATCTTCCTCAGCTCCGACCACGATCCGTAAGAGGTCGCCAGAAGCTGCGCTGTCGTCTCGCCGACGTGACGCACGCCGAGCGCGTTGATAAAGCGCGACAGCGGCAGCGACCTGCGCGCGCGGATCGCGGCGAAAAGATTGTCGACGGACTTCTTCCCGAAGCCCTCCCACTCTTCGAGCTTGTTCTTCTCGTTATTCTCTTCAAGCTCGAAGATGTCCGCCGGCTCCTTTACGATGCCGGCGTCCATGAACGCGATGATCTGCTTCTCACCCAGCCCGTCGATGTCGAACGCCGTGCGCGAGACAAAGTGGATCAAGTGTCGGCGGCGCTGGAACGGGCAGGCGAATTCGCCCGTGCAGCGCGCGACCGCGCCGGCCTCCCCGCTCGAGGTCTCCTCGTGAACGATCTCGCTTTTGAGAGGGCACGGGCAGACTTTGGGAAAAACGAACGGTTTGGCGCGTCCCTTCCGGTCGGCGTCGAGGACGCGGACGACCTGCGGGATCACGTCGCCGGCGCGCTGGATCACCACGCGGTCGCCCTCGCGGATGTCCTTGCGCGCGATCTCGTGGGCGTTGTGCAGCGTCGCGTTCGAGACCGACACGCCGCCGACGGTGACCGGCTTCAATTTGGCCACCGGCGTCAGGGCTCCGGTCCGGCCGACTTGGATCTCGATGCGTTCGAGCGTGGTCTCGGCTTGCTCGGCGGGGAACTTGCGCGCGATCGCCCAGCGCGGGCTGCGCGAAACGAAGCCCAGCCGCTCCTGCAGCGACAAGTCGTCGACCTTGTAGACGACGCCGTCGATATCGTAACCGAGATCGGCGCGGCGAGCTTCAAGATCCGTATACGCCTCGAACAGCACGGGCGCGGAAACCTCGACCTCCTTGTCCGCTGCGGCGAAGATCGCCTCGCCGCAGAAGAAATCGGGGTTCGTCATGAAACCCCACCGCGTCAAAGCCTCGACCGCGTGCGCCTGCGTGTCAGCGAAGCCGGCGCTC
>JASFUX010000249.1:0-5192 GCA_050050115.1 Maricaulaceae bacterium
GAAGCGCGGGTGGCCGAGCGCGGAACGCTTAACGACGAGATGGCGGGCATCGTCGCCGAGCGGGACGCCTGGATCGCCGAAGAGCTCGAGCGGCGCGCGGCCGAGGAAGGCGAAGACGGCTTCGACCTCGAGGTCGCCCGGACCATCCGCGCCCAAGCCGCTGAGCGCGGCATCGAATATCGGGACTAGCAGGAACTGAAGCTAGAAATGAAAAAGGAGGCGGACGCGCGCGTCCGCCTCTTCAACATTCACCACCAGAACCGCTCAGAACGGCGCTGCGTTCGCCGCCGCTGAGATCATGAACCCGGCCGCCGTGACCAGCGCCGCGAAGCAAAAGCCGCTCGACGCGTCGCCCGGCTCGCTCTCCTTGGCGTTGCGCCCGCCGACACCAGCGCGCTCTTCGAACGAAGTGAAGTAGTCGCCCAGCGACTTCAGCGCACCTTGCTGCAACTTAGCCATTTCCCGCCCCGAACTCGTTGACATGCAAGTCGACGATGCGCGCACGGCAGCACGAAGTCACGCCGTCATTGCCCGCGGCGTAAATCGGCGTTGAACCCAATACTTGGGATACTCAGAAATCACGCATCAATGTTTGGGCGAATTTTATGTATCCGCGTTTGCCGCGGACCTGCGCCATTTCATCCTGTAGGGAATGGCGCGAGTGACGGGGCTCGAACCCGCGACCTCCGGCGTGACAGGCCGGCACTCTAACCAACTGAGCTACACCCGCGCGAGGCTCCCGCATCAAGGCGGGAGGGAGGTGTCTAAGGCGCGCGCCCGGCCCCGTCAAGGAGCGCGCGCGGGGGTTTGACGCGGGCCCCGTGCGGGCGGTTACCTGCCTCGCCCCCAACCCTTCACGGAGACCTCTCATGCGCGCCAAGCTCCTTCCTCTGGCCTGCAGTCTCGCCGCCGCGCTCGCCTCGGGTTGCTCGACCGTTCCCGGCTTCGAGCCCGCCGAAACCAGACGCGCCGTCATAGCCACCGAGCAGGGCGACATCGTCGTCGAGCTGCGGCCCGCCGAGGCTCCGGTCACCACAGCCAACTTCATCGCCTTGGCGCGCGCCGGCGTCCTCGACGGCGGCTCCTTCTATCGGACCGTCAGCGCCCGCAACGACCGTCCGGACGCCGTTCCGATCGACATCATCCAAGGCGGCGTCGGTTTCGACGGGGCCGAAGGCGTCGCGCCGATCGCTCACGAGACGACCGCGCAAACCGGCCTCAGCCACACGCCCGGCGCGATCTCAATGGCCCGCGACGAGGTCGGC
Source organism: Maricaulaceae bacterium (assembly GCA_050050115.1). Lineage (GTDB taxonomy): Bacteria > Pseudomonadota > Alphaproteobacteria > Caulobacterales > Maricaulaceae > JASFUX01. Next base: position 1,266 of record JASFUX010000249.1, read on the forward strand.
ACGGCGAGCAGCGAGTTCTTCATCGTGATCAACGACGCACGCAGCCTTGATTCAGGCCCAGGCGGCCGCAATCCGGATGAGGCGGGCTACGCCGTGTTCGGCTACGTCATCGAAGGCATGGACGTGGTCGACGCAATCTGGAACTCGCCCGCCGGCGATCCAGAGGCGCCGGAAGGCTTTGAGGCGCAGTGGCTCGCCCCGCCCGTTCGCATCGAGACGGTGCGCATGCAGAATTAGCTCTTCAGTTCCCGAAGCTCCCGGCTGGACCCGGGAACACCACCGGACTCTGCGAGCCGTCCCGGGCAATAGAGGATACGCCAAACAGGTAGTTGTCGATCACCAGGCCGTCGAACTCATATTCGGCGACATCGCCGACGTAGCGTGAATGGGTCCACGTCGGCTCGGTCGTCAGGCGCCAATGAACCCGGTAGCCGGCAAGGTTGTCCGCCGCCGCGCCCTCCGGTCGCGACCAGTAGAGCCGCGCGGCGGGCTCGACCGCCCCTTCGATCGCAACGTCCGCGGGGAACGGCGGCGCGCCGGCCAGGCCGGCTAACGTGATCACGTTGAGCGACGTCAGCTTGGCGGCGTAGTCGAAATCCACGCCCTCGATCACGTCGCCGTAGGCGATCCCGTCTTCGACGCGGACGTCCTGGTGCTGACGGGTGTAGTTCTCGTGCGTCTCCATGATCCGCACAGCGGGAACACCGATGTCGTTGAACGGCCGGTGATGACCTCCGCGGCCGAACCGGTCGAGCCGGTAGATCATCATCACGTCGAGGTTCGGCAGATACTGGTCCGCTATCTGATCGACGTAGCGCGCGAGGTTGCGCGAGGGCGAATCCACCTCACCGCCGGTGAAGCGGCGGGTCCGCGCTTCCGCCTCGGTCTCGACGACGCGCGTGCCTTCGGAAAAAACACGCGCCGTGGAATTGTCGATCACGCCGTCGACGCCCTCGATGTTGCCGATCATGTCATTGTTCAAGACCGCTTTGACCCGCCAGTCGTTCTCGAGGCCGTAAGCGGCCACGATCTGCCCGCCGAACAGCCCCTGCTCTTCGCCCGACAGCGCCGCATAGGCGATCGTGCCAGCGAACTCGTGCTGACTGAGCACCCGCGCCGCTTCGAGCACCCCGGCGACGCCCGAAGCGTTGTCGTTCGCGCCGGGGGAGTCGTCGGTGAAGTTCATCACGTCGGTGATGCGGGAATCGATATCGCCCGACATCATCACGATACGGTCGGGATCGAGCGTTCCCCGCTGCAGCGCGACGACGCTGACGACCTCGGTCGGATCGGGGATGCGCTCTTCGCCCGAAACCGTGTCAGAGATTACCAGCACCTCGAGACAGCCGCCGCAGTCGGCGGAGATCGCCTCGAACTCGGCCTCGATCCACCGTCGCGCCGCGCCGATCCCGCGGGTGTCGGACTCGGTCTCAGAGAGGGTGTGCCGCGTGCCGAAGCCGACGAGGGTGCGGATGTCGGCTTCGATGCGGTCAGCGGAAACCTCGGCGGCGAGGTCGTGGAGGAGCGGGACTTCGGAGGGTGGAGCAGCGTCCTGAGCGAAAGCGCCGGAAGTCGTGATCAACGCGCCCGCCATAATCCACTTCACGCGTGTCAACATGATCGCTTCCTCCGGTCTTCGACGAATCCTGGCGCAAAAAACATTCGCGCAGCCGATCTCGACCCGCCGCCTCCGCTCTCTTCGAGAGCTTCAGCACGCACGCTTTGCTCTAACGACTTCGCGCGCCTTGCTGGCGTAAGCCGCACGAAGCTCGAAGAGCGAAGTGTGGTGGGCGGTGACGGGATCGAACCGCCGACCTACTGGGTGTAAACCAGTCGCTCTCCCAGCTGAGCTAACCGCCCTTCGCACCGCGCATCATGCCGGCTGGCCCGGCGCACGCAAGATTCACCGCTCGATTTCGCTCCAAAGACAAAGGGCCGACCCCGAAAGGCCGGCCCTCCAAATTGCGATCCTCGCCCGCCTAGTGCCGCCGGCCAAGCGAGTCGCGATTGTCCTCGCCGTCCTCGAACGGGGGCGGCTGGGTCTCGGCGTTCTCGTCCCAGTCGATCGGCGTCAGCGTGCCGGCCAGGGCGTAGGCCAGAACTTCGTCAACCGTCTGCACCGGGATGATCTCGAGGCCTTCCTTGACGTTGTCAGGGATCTCCGCAAGGTCCTTCTCGTTCTCATAAGGAATGAGCACGGTCTTGACCCCGCCGCGGAGCGCCGCGAGCAGCTTCTCTTTGAGGCCCCCGATCGCGAGGACGCGGCCACGCAGAGTGATCTCCCCGGTCATCGCCACGTCGCGGCGGATCGGCACGCCGGTCAGGACCGAGACCATCGCCGTCGCCATCGCGACGCCGGCCGAAGGGCCATCCTTGGGCGTCGCCCCCTCGGGCACGTGCACGTGGATGTCCGTCGTGCGGAACACAGGCGGCTTGATGCCGAAGGTCGTCGCGCGCGCCTGGACGAACGAGTTCGCCGCCGAGATCGACTCCTTCATGACGTCGCGAAGGTTGCCGGTGACCGTCATGCGGCCCTTGCCGGGCACCGAGACGGCCTCGATCGTCAAGATGTCGCCGCCGGTCTCGGTCCACGCGAGGCCGTTGACGACGCCGATCTGGTCGTTCTGGTCGGTGACGCCGAAGCGGTGCTTGCGCACGCCGAGGTATTTCTCGAGCGACTCGGGCGTGACGAGGACGGTCTTCGCCTCGCCCGTCTCCAACTCGCGAACCGCCTTGCGTGCGAGCTTGGCGAGCTCGCGTTCAAGATTCCGCACGCCCGCTTCGCGCGTGTAGTAGCGGATGATGTCGCGGATCGCGTCGTCCTGGATGTCCCACTCGGCCTCGGTCAAGCCGTTGGCCTTGATCTGCTTGGGCGCGAGGTGGCGCTTGGCGATCTCGATCTTCTCATCTTCCGTATACCCCGGAATACGGATGATCTCCATCCGGTCGAGAAGCGGCTGAGGCATGTTGAGGCTGTTCGCGGTCGTCACGAACATCACGTCCGAGAGGTCGTAATCGACTTCCAGGTAGTGGTCGTTGAACGTCGCGTTCTGCTCGGGGTCCAGGACCTCAAGCAGCGCCGAGGACGGGTCGCCGCGGAAGTCCGCACCCATCTTGTCGATTTCATCGAGGAGGAAGAGCGGGTTTGAGAACTTCGCCTTCTTCATCGACTGGACGACCCGGCCCGGCATGGAGCCGATGTAGGTCCGCCGGTGACCGCGGATCTCGGCTTCGTCGCGCACCCCGCCCAGCGACACGCGCACGAACTCGCGTCCCGTCGCCCGCGCGATGGACTGGCCGAGCGAGGTCTTGCCCACCCCCGGCGGACCGACGAGGCAGAGAATCGGGCCCTTCACCTTCTCGGTGCGCGACTGCACCGCGAGATACTCGAGGATCCGCTCCTTGACCTTCTCAAGCCCGTAGTGGTCGGCGTTCAAGACGTCTTCGGCGGCCTTGAGGTCCCGATTGACCGCTTTGCGTTTGCCCCACGGCAGCCCGACCAGCCAGTCGAGATAGTTCCGTACGACGGTGGACTCCGCCGACATCGGGCTCATGTGACGCAGCTTCTTCAGCTCCGCCTCAGCCTTGGTGCGGGCCTCTTTAGACAGACGCACGGAGTTCAGCTTCTCTTCGAGCTCAGCAAGCTCGTCGCGGCCGTCGTCGGCTTCGCCCAGCTCGCGCTGGATCGCCTTCATCTGCTCGTTCAGATAGTACTCGCGCTGGGTCTTCTCCATCTGCCGCTTCACTCGGCTGCGGATCTTCTTCTCGACTTGGAGGACGGAAATCTCGCCCTCCATCAGTGCAAAGACCTTCTCGAGCCGCTTGGCGACGTCGGTGATCTCCAGAAGCTCCTGCTTGTCGCCGATCTTCACCGACAGCTGCGCGGCGATCGAATCGGCGAGCTTGCCCGCGTCCTCGGTCTCCACG
>JASFUX010000250.1:0-5173 GCA_050050115.1 Maricaulaceae bacterium
GGTCTACGGCGTGCTGTTCGCCGGGCTGATCAACGGCGCGGTGCTGGGCCTGGCGCCGATCTACGCGGCGACTTCCGCGCCCGCCGACGAGCCCGTCGCGGCCGCGGCGGCGGCGGCGGCCTTCTATGCGGCGATGACCATCGGCGGTGTGATCACCCAGTTTCCATCGGGCGCGCTGTCGGACCGCGTCGACCGCCGGCTGGTCGTCGCCGCGCTCGCCGCGCTCGCTTCGGCGGCCAGCTTCGCGCTCGCGGTCACCCAGCCGTTTTCGCCCGGCTGGCTCCGGCTGTCGCTGGCGTTCATTTGGGGCGCGGGCGCATTGTCGTTCTACGGCGTCGCCGTCGCTCATGCGATCGACCGCGCCCCGCACGAGCAGCACGCCAGGGTGATGGGCGGGCTCTTGCTGATCTGGGCCGGGGGCAACGTCGTCGGTCCGCCGGTCGCGGGTCTGGTGATGCAGGCCGGGATCGGTAGCGCGGGGCTGTTCGTCTACGCGGGCCTTGGCCTCGCCGGGCTCGCCTTCCTGCAGACCCGCCGGCTGGCGAGCCGCGAGCAGGTCGAGCCGGAGCAGCGCGAGCCGTTCGCGACGGTGCACGCCACCTCGATGGCCGCCGCCGAGCTCGACCCGCGCGGGGAAGGGCCGGCGGAGGCCGAGACGCCGAGCGAACCGCCGCGGGACGACGAGCCTTACACCGGCGAAGACCCGGTCTGATCCTTCTCTACGCCCGCGCGCCCAGCGCCGAAGTCACCAGCTCGGTGTCGAGGTATTCCTCGACCTCGACGATCTTGCCGTCTTTCAAGCGGTATACGAAGCAATAGTCGTTGCAGTAGGGCGTCCCTTCGGCGGTGACGTTTTCACCGTTGGCCTGAACCACGACGATGTCGCCGTCGGCGATGATCCGCCGCGCCCTGGTGGTCGGAACGCCGATCCGCTCGCGCAGCGGTCGGAAGATCTGATCGACGATCGCTTCCTTGCCTTCGAAACGACCCGCCCAGGCGTGCGAGCCGATTGAGCGCCAAACCACGTCGTCGGCGAGCGCCTCGACGAACGGCCGGCCGTTGGCTTTGGCGAGCTCGTCGAAGATCGAGGTCATGAGTTCCTTGTTGGTCGGCATGTGAAAATCTCCTCGATAAATCAGCGTATCTAGCCGTTGACGCCCGCCATGCCGCGCTCGTTGTAGCGTTCGCCTTTGACCTTTTCGGCGAGGGCGCCCAGTCGTGCGGTCTGTTCGTCCGTAAGCGTCACGTCGGCCGCAGCGAGGTTGGACTTCAGATTGGCGATCTTGGTCGTGCCGGGAATGGTGACGACGTTCTCCCCGCGGCCGAGCACCCAAGCGAGAGCGACCTGCCCCGCCGTCGCGCCAAGCTCTCCCGCGACCGCCTCGATCTCTTCAACGAGGGCGAGGTTGTTGTCGTACGCTTCGCCCTGGAAGCGCGGCGCCATCGCGGCGCGGAAGTCGAAGCCTTCGGGCTTCCAGTCGCGCTTGAAGGCGCCGGTCAGCATGCCGCGGCCCAAGGGCGAATAGGCGACCAATGTCGCGCCGACCTCGACGCAGGTCGGCAACACGTCGTCCTCCACGAACCGTGTAAAGATCGAATACTCTGATTGCACGGCGGCGATCGGATGGACGGCCGCGGCCTTGCGCAGCGTGTCGCCGGTCACCTCGGAGAGGCCGATCGCGCGCACCTTGCCCGCTTCGACTTGTTTCGCCATCGCGCCGACGGTCTCCTCGATCGGGATCGAGCGGTCGCGGCGGTGCAGGTACCAGAGATCGACGTGGTCGGTGCGCAGGTTCTTCAACGACTGCTCGAGCGCCCGCACGGCGTTCTTCTCCGAGCCGTCGACGCCGCCCGACGGCATCCCGGTCTCGGGGTCGAGCAGGGGGCCGAACTTGGTGGCGATGAACGCCTTGTCGCGGCGGTCGTGGAAAGCCGCGCCGAGCATCTGCTCGGAGTGGCCCGCGCCGTACATCTCGGCGGTGTCGAAATGATCAACGCCCTCTTCGAGCGCGGCGTGAAGGAGGGCGACGGCGTCGGCTTCCTTCATCCGCGGCCCATAGGCGAACGAAATGCCCATGCAGCCGAGGCCGACGGCGTTGACTTGGGTTCCATTGGTTCCGATGGCGCGCTTGATCATGGGAGGTTCCTCAAGGACGTGCTGTTGTATGTGAGCATTCACTCACATAGACGCGGCATCGTGAGGCGTCAAGGGGTGGCGGCCTAGCCTTCCCGAAAGCTCGCAAGCGACGCCTTCTGCCGTCCCTCCGCGTCGAAGTTCTCGAGGGCGAGCCATGACTTGAACGCGCGGTCGATTGCGGGCCATTCGGCGTCGGTGATCGAGAACCACGCCGTGTCGCGCGAGCGGCCTTTCATCACCTGGGCGTTGCGGAAGACGCCCTCGAACGTAAAGCCCAGGCGCTCGGCGGCGGCGCGGGAGGCGGCGTTCAGGGCGTGGCACTTCCACTCGTAGCGGCGGTAGCCGGCCTCGAACACGCGGGTCATCATCAGGTGCATCGCCTCGGTCGCGGCGACCGAGCGCTGCAGCCTCGGGGAGAACATCACCGCGCCGATCTCGATCGAGCCGTTCGCAAGATCGTGGCGCATGTAGCTCGACGTGCCGGCCGGCGCGTCGCCCGCGAGGATGGTGAAGACCTGTCCGCCGCGCGCAACGAAGGCGCGATGAAAGTCCGTCACGCCCTCCGCGTCGGCGAACGGACCGATCGGAATGTAGGTGAACAGCTGCGCGCCGCTCGGCGCGAAGGCTTCGAGCAAAGCCTCCGGATCGGTCGCCGGATCGAACAGGCGCACCGTGCAGGCGCGCCCGGTCATCGGCGTCTCGGGCGGACGCTCGCGCGCGGTCCAGCCGGAGACCTCGGGGCCAAGCGGCTGGTCGAATTCGTTCAGGTAAGGCGGATCGGCGTCCATGCGGGCGGTCCTTCGCGGGTCTGTCCGGCCGTATGCGCGCCGACGTTGCTTGACAACGCCGCCGCCTAGCCGAAGCCTTGCGATTAGCAAGGGAGCAAGTCATGACCAAGAACGCAATCCTCGCCGCGACCGCGTTCGTTTGTGTCGCCGCATGCAGTCCCGCCGCCGACGAAGAGACTGAGGCCGAAGCCGCCGCCGGGCCGATCGCGCCAGGGGACGACGCCTATGTGCAGCTGCAGACGCGCCTGATCGAAGCGAGCCCCGGCGACGTGGTCGAGCTTGCAGCCGGCACGTTCGCGTTCACCGAGGGCCTGTCGCTTGACGTCGATGACGTCACGATCCGCGGCGCGGGCCAAGGCGAGACCATCCTCTCCTTCGCCGGCCAGACCGGCGCCGGCGAGGGGCTGCTCATCACCGGGGACAACGTGACGGTGGCCGATCTCACCATGCAAGACACCCGCGGCGACGGGATCAAGGCCAAGGACGTGGACGGAATCTCGTTCCTTGATCTGACCGTCGAATGGACCGGCGGACCGGACCCCGAGAACGGCGCCTACGGCGTCTACCCGGTGGAGTCCCGCGACGTGCTCATCGACGGAGTGACCGTACGCGGCGCGTCCGACGCGGGCATCTACGTCGGCCAGTCCGAGAACATCATCGTCCGCAACTCCCGCGCCGAATACAATGTCGCCGGGATCGAGATCGAAAACTCCGTGCACGCCGACGTCTACGACAACATCGCGACGAAGAACGCCGGCGGCATCCTGGTGTTCGATCTGCCCGATCTGCCGATGATCGGCGGGCACTCGACGCGCGTCTTCAACAACGAGATCGTCGAGAACGATACGCAGAACTTCGCGCCGCCGGGCAACATCGTCGCCAACGTGCCGACCGGTACGGGCATCCTTCTGATGGCGAACCGGAACGTGCACGTCTTTGGGAACAACTTCGATCAGAACGGCACGGCGCATGTGATGGTCGTGTCCTACTCCTATCCGTTCGAGGACGATCGCTACAATCCGCTGCCGCGCGACTTCGTCATTCGCGACAACACCTACGGCGAAGGCGGAGGCTCGCCTCAGGGTCGGCTGGCGCCGCTGGCGCTGCTGATGGGCGGCTCGCTGCCCGACATCGTCTGGGACGGCGTCAACACCTACGGCGAGACGACCGAGGAGGTTCGCATCGTGGTGCGCGAGCCGGACGACGTGGGCTTCGTCAATCTCGGGCTCGGCGTGACGCCGTCCGACGACGCGATCCCCGCGCCATCGATCGACCGCCCGCCGCTTGTCGAGATCGAAGAGCCTGCGCCAGTGTCGCTCGACATGGAGGGCGCTTGACGGTCGGCCGCGCGCAGCTTTCGCAGCGTCTCGCTGGACTTGCGGCGCTTGTCTGCCTCGCGGCTTGCGGCGGGGCGGAGGAGGGGCCCGACCTCGCCGTCATCCTCGCCGATGAACCCGCGCCGCGGCTGGCCGACTATGATCTCTTCATCGACGCCGCGGCGCGCGAACCCGCGCCCGGCGTCGCGCCGTATGACCTGATCAACTTGCTGTTCTCGGATTACGCCGCCAAGCATCGCTACGTCTTCGTGCCCGAAGGCGAGAGCGCGCGGTACGACGCCGAGGGCGTCTTCGACTTCCCCGTGGGAACCGTCCTCGTCAAGACGTTCGCCTTCGCGCCCGACATGCGCACGCCCGAGATCGGCGAGCGCTACATCGAGACGCGCCTTTTGATCCACAAGGAAGACGGCTGGGCGGCTTACCCCTATGTCTGGAACGCCGAAGAGACCGAGGCGGTCTATACGCCCGTCGGCAGCCGTCACGAGATCGAAACGATCACGCCTGCAGGCGTTCCGGTGACGCTCAACTACGCCATCCCGAACCGCAATCAGTGCAAGTCGTGCCATCAGTCCGGCGACGACATCGAGCCGATCGGCCCGAGCGCGCGCAACCTCAATCACGACGGGCCGCTCGGGATCAATCAGCTGGCGGACTGGAGCGAGCGCGGGATTCTGAGCGGCGCGCCCGCATCCGCCGACGCGCCGCACGTGCCGGACGCCTTCGATGAGAGCGCGCCGCTCGATCTGCGCGCCCGCGCCTGGCTCGACGTCAACTGCGCGCACTGCCACAAGATCGACGGCGGCGCGTCGAACTCGGGGCTGGTGCTGAGCTGGACGGAGACCGATTCGCACGCCTTAGGCGTCGGCAAGCGGCCGACGGCGGCGGGGCGCGGCTCCGGCGACAGCATCTTC
>JASFUX010000251.1:0-5167 GCA_050050115.1 Maricaulaceae bacterium
CCGAAGCGTCGCGGCCGACCGCGACCCGTCCGCCGGCGACGCCGACGCCGACCTCGACGTCGTAGCTCGTCAGCTGCTCGGGCGGCGCGCCGGGATCGAGCGAGGAGAGATAATCGTGGAACAGGTTCGCCTCGAAGCGGTTGCCGAAGTAGCTCAGCTCGCCGATCGCCTCTGGGCCCGACTCCTGGTCGGCGACGCCGAGGCGCGCGCCCCAGTCCCCGGCCTGGGTGCGCAGCTGGCGCTCCCATTCAAGCGAGGTCCGGCTGCGGAAAGAATCGTAGCGCGCGCGGGTCAGCTGTCGGCCGCCGAAGCGATAGACCAGAGAAGCGAGGATCCGGTCCTCCTCCTCTTCAAAGCCGCCGCGCTCGGTGTGCTCGTAGGAGACGAACATGTTCGCCCGGCCGAACGCCTTGGACAGGGTGATCGAGCCGCGGGTCTCGTCGGGCGCCAGATTCCGGCCCTGCGCATAGGACCCGGCGAGCGAGAGCTGCAGCCGGCCCGGCAGCGGCGTGCGCGCACGGGCGCTGACCTCGTAAATGCGCGGGTTCTGCGGGGAAATCTCGGACAGCGAGATGAAGTCCTCGCTCTCGGTCTCGGCGAACAGCGCCAGCTCGCGCTGACCCGCCGGAGTGTAGGCGTTCCACGTCAGGCCGAGGTTCGCGGCGTAGCCCCCGCCGAACTCTTCGTCCCCGCTGGCGACAATCTCGCCGAAAGCGACGCCGATCGGGGTCGAGACCGCGGACTCAAAGCCGATCATGCCGAAACCGTCGCTGCCTTGACCGTGCACGCCCAGGGTCAGCCGGTCGGTGATCCCGCGGCGATAAAAACCGGTGAAGGCGACCTGCTCGTCGTACTCGTTGCCCGAGTCCCCAAAGGTCGTCGGCACGCCGATGATCGCTTCGAACTCTGAGATCCCGCGCGACAGCAAATCGAAATCGAGGAATTGCGAGAAGGAGGCGATCTCGCGGCGCACGCCGGTCTCGTCCTCGACCACGATCACCACGTCATTAAGGCCCGAGGTGAACGGCAGATCGCGGATGTCGTAGCGTCCCGCCGGCAGACGCAAGGTGCGGAACGGCACGCCGTTCAGCAGCACCTCGACCGTCGAGTCGCGCTCGAGCGTGAACTGGGTGCGGCCCGCGGGGCGGACGTTCTGCAGCGGCTGGATCTCGTTGTAGAGCCGTTGCACGCCGATGCCGCCCAAACCCGGCGCGGACTGGACCCCGGTCAGGACCGGGTTGATGTCGCCGACCGAAAAACGCACCGCCGAGTCGGCGATGTCGTTGAACAGAACGACGTCGCCGCGCCGCCAGTAATCGGTGTCGTCGTCTTCCGCGCCGTCGTCGAAGAAGGTCTCGAACGCGAGGTTGAGACCGCCGACGCCGCCGAGGTTGGCCCCGCCGCGTATGCGGGCGCGCAGGCCGTCGAGGCCGGGCTCGTGCGTGGCGGACTCGTGGTAGTAGTCCTGGCTCAGGGCGATCCCGAGCCCGAGCGCGGCGCGCGACGGCTCGACCAGCTCTCCCGGCGCGCGGTCGAACTCCGGCGCGAAGCTGACGATGCGCTCGGCGCGCTCGTCGAGGGGCAGGATCACGTTCAGCGCAATGGCCGAGGCGTCGTAGGTGATGTCGAGACCGATCGCCCGCAGCGCCTCGAGCGAGACGAAGTCCGGCGCGCCCTCGTAATCGGAAACTCGCGCGACGACCTCGTCCGCGGCGACGCCGTCAAGAAGATCGATGAGGCGCAGCCGCTCGGCCGCCGCCAGCCCCGAAAGCGTCAGCTCGGCGGTCAGATCCCCCGCGTAGTCGCCATTAACGTAGAGCGGGGTGTTGACCCGAAACGTCTGGCCCGCGGTCACCGCGTCAGAGCCGGCCTGATTACCGGATTGGCCCGCGCCCTGCGCGTGCGCCGCGCCGAGGGGCGCAACACCGAGCGCCCAGGCCGCCGCGATCGCTGCGGCCGCCGCCTTGGCCGTTAGGCGGGCTCGGGTTCCAGCCGATGTCGCGCAACGCGCCATGAAGAGCGCCTCTAGGGCTGGTCGAGCGTCAGCGCGCGCACGCCCGGTCCGGCGAAGTCCGCCGGCAGGGTCACGCTGATCACTCGCTCTGTACCGGGAAGAATCATCGGGCTCGGGATCTGAGCGCGCAGCTCATCTCCTTCGAGCGAATAGGTCTCGCCGTCTTCGTTCTCGAAGCGCCAGATCCATTCGCCGAGCCGGGTCATCGCCGTGCCCTGATTGAGCAGGCGGACCGAGACGTCGGGCCCCTCCTCGTTGGAGATCGAGGCGACCGCCAGGCGCGGGCGCGCGCCGTCGGGGATCACCGTGACGGAGGTGGCGAAAGCGAAGACGAACTGAACGCCGGCGCTTTCATCGCCGCGCAGGTCGATCGGCAGCTGGCGCACGACGACCACGTAGTTGCGGGATTCCCGAATGTCGGGCTGGCCGACGTACTGAACGCGCACAGACTGGGATTCGCCCGGCGGCACGACCGCTTGAGGCGGAAACAGCAGGAAGTCCGCTTCGGCGGGCTCGCGCGACTCGGTTCCGTCCGGCGCGATAGTCCGACGCGCGGCGCTGAGCTCGACCGCCAGCGGCGTCGCGCCGGTGTTCTCGATGCGGATGGTGGTCGCAGCGCCGGAACCGATCGGCTCGAGATCGTAAACCATTGGCGCGACGCGAAATGCGTGAGCTGCGCCGCCGAGCGTCAGAGCGCCGAGCCCCGCCGCGATGCCGGCTGCAATCACATTGAAGACCGAGCGTCGTTGCATGCAAATCCCCAGGTCTCGTCCCGCTCAAGGCGGTTCATTCGAACCCGGAGTTGCAGTTTATGTGCCAGCGGCGTTGAGAAACGGCGAAATGAACAGGGCTGAAGCGGCCGTATTCACCATGTCTGGAATCAACAACGGCGAGCCTCGTTCTGAGGCTCGCCGCCGTAGTCGTTCATCGACCTGAGTGGTCGCGCCGCTTCTTAGTTGGCGGCGATTTCGAGCTCGACCGTGTCGGTGTAGACGCCCGCCCAGAGGAAGGTGCCCGCGACGGCCGAGGCGCTCACGGTGCCGGTTTGGCCGAGCGCCAGCGAGTAGGAACCCGCACGCGAGTCGACCAGCGGCGCAGTCAGCTGAGTCGCCGGGAAGGCGATGCTGGGCGCGCCGGAGTGGCTGAGCGAGTAGTCGATCGTCAGACCTTCAGGACCGCTCAGCTGGCCGCCGTTGGTCGAGGTCACCGTACGCTGAAAGCCGTCCGGCAGGTTGCACCGATAGGTGACGTCGCCGAGGGACTGCAGCGTGCCGTCGAGCGCGCTCAGGGTTTCAACCGCCGAGATCGAGTCGTTGATCGCCTCGCAGAAGGGCGAGACGTCGCCGTAGATGTCGACGCTGTAGGTCGACGAGTCCGCCGCAGCGGGAGCCGCCAAAGCAGTCACGGAGGCGGCCGCGATAAGGAAACGTTTCATGTCGTACTCCATTTCGAAGACTGCGCGGCTGTCGGCTCGTTTCCAGAAGAGCCAGGCGCCGCTTCTCGCGTTCGTGCTTAGTTGGGCGCGATCTCAACCGTGATCGTGTCGTAGTAGTGACCCGCGAATTGACCCGCCGAGTTCGCGTTGACGTGGAGACCCGCGGTCTCTCCGTTCACGAACGCCAGTTGGCCCGGAATGGAGTGCACTTGGTCCGACGTCAGGTCGGCGTCGCCGGTGTCCAGGCCCCAGGCGCCGGACCAGCCGATCGTGTAGGGCATCAAGGCCCCCGCCGGACCGACCAGATAGCCGCCATGCCAGGACGACACCGTGCGGGTGAAGCCGCTCGGCAGGTTGCAGGTGAACTCGACCAAAGCGACCTGCTGGGCGTAGGTGTCGTCCAGATCGAGATGATTGTTGTCGTCATAGCCCTCGATTTCGCAGACCGCCGGAATCTCTCCGGTCAGGTCGAACACGATGTCGCCGCCGGCGAATGCCGGCGTCGAAAGCGCTGCGACGGCTACGCTCGCGATGAGAAGTTTCTTCACTGTTTCGTCCCCGTTCAGCTTGGTTACAACCAACCGTTCGCCGCTTGAGCTGCTTGCTCACGCGGATCTCTCGGACCACTCGCCCCTCGGGGACGTGATCGGGAGATGAAGACGTTTTAGGTATATGGCAAAAGCTGTCTCAACCTTACCTTACAGTTAACGCTGCCATTGCTGCAGTAGACTTGTTGAATCTGGATAGAACCGCGCACGAACTCGCCTGACCAGCGATATATTTCACCAATTTCAATATCTACCCGCTGCGCAAGCGTGTGTTTTGGCGTGCGAGAGGGTCGGCGCGGTAACCTCAACAAATTTCCGAAGATACGCCGCACGGGAAGCCCCAGACTCGTTTGGCGTATCCGATACGACTTTTCCCCAACTACTTGTATTTGCAGCGCATACCATGGAAATGGAATTTTACTTGCTGTATCGAAGTTACATGACCGTTAACGGTCTGTTTGGTGTGCGAATACGGCTTACTGCTTGAGTTTTTCACTCAGTATTCCCGTATTTGGAGAATTTTTACTAGGCGCGAGCTTCGCGCCTGTCTCGGGGCCTTGGGGGACATGGAGTATACGCTCGAACATGGAGCGGCGGCCGACACCGGTCACGCGAGCCGCGAACTCATTTCCAATCCGCCGTTGCAGTCGGCCGCCAATGCCGCGGTCGTCGAGGACATCGCGCCTCGCCTGCGCGCGCGGACCGAGCGACGCACCCTCGGCCGGCCCGAGCCGACCTCGGCCTCGATCTGCCTGGCCAAGCGCGCCATGGACATCGTGATCGCCGGTTCGGTGCTGATCTTCACTTCGCCGCTTCTGGTTCTGATCGCGGTGCTGATCCGGCTTCAGGACGGCGGGCCCGTGGTCTTCCGGCACGAGCGCATCGGACGCGACGGCCGTAAGTTCGGCTGCCTGAAGTTCCGCACGATGCACACCGACGCCGACGCGCGGCTCGAGCGCCATCTCGCCGAGTACCCTGAGGCGGCCGCCGAGTGGGCGGCCGATCAGAAGCTGCGCAAAGACCCGCGGGTCATCGGTTTCATCGGCCGCGCCCTGCGCACCACCAGCCTCGACGAACTGCCGCAGATCATCAACATCCTGCGCGGCGAAATGAGCGTCGTCGGTCCCCGCCCCATCGTCGAGGGCGAGATCGAGCGCTACGAGCCCTATT
>JASFUX010000252.1:0-5148 GCA_050050115.1 Maricaulaceae bacterium
CCGATCTTGTGCTGTGTGGCTGGCGTTGTTCCAGGCCTTGTTTGCATTGCGCAAGTGGGAGCGGAGACGCTTTGTCTCTTCCTCCAACTCGGCGATCGGCGGGAGACAATCCAGCTTTTCGCGATTGAACGCGATTGCATCGCGAAGAATGGTCAAAACTTCGGCGAAGCGCTTGCGATCTGTGACTTTGTACTCGGTCGCAAGCGCATCGACGTCAGCTTCGGTGTAGTCCGGACCGAACGAGGGGCCGCCGATCAGTTGCTCAAGCATCGTCGTCCTCCTGTTGCGTTCTCCTCGCCAACGCGGCCAGGAGAGCCCGTCCAGCGATTCTCACGGCGGCGCGCTTGGCCTCGTCTGCCCTGTTCGCGTTGCCGCGTATCGGTTGCGCTTGGAAGTGTCTCAGGAGTCGGCGGCTTGCGGGAGGGGCGCACGCTCATCGCGATCCAAAACGCGAAGGCCTGACGAGAGTGGTCGGGTGTAGCTTTCCCTCAGGCATCGAGGGAATGCATCGATTGCTCTTACTGGCTAGCTGACAACAGCGCATCTATCCGCTCGGAAATGAGGTTTGCCGTCCCAACGACCGGCGCAGGCGCGACGTGCGCGTATCGCTGCGTCGTCTGCGGCGATCGATGACCGAGCACCGCGCCGACCAGCGGCAGGCCTTCGCCGTTGTTGACACCCACGCTCGCGAACGTGTGGCGAAGATCGTGAATGCGGACGTCTTCAAGCTCCGCCGCCGCCGTGATCCGCCTCCAGGCGGTCTTGAGGTTGACCAGAGCCTTCTCGCCGTCCGCGCCGGCAAAGGCGAACGGCGAGTTCGTCGCCCGCTGACGGCGCTTTAGGAGGTCGATCGCGGGGCGGGGCAACACAAGGGGACGCGGGCCGGTCTTCGAGTCCGGCAGCATCGCGACCGCAAGATCAAAATCGATCATCACCCAGGTCAGCGACAGCGCCTCGCCGCGACGGCACCCGGTCAGCAGGAGAAACCGGATCGCATCTGCGGCCGACTGCATGGCGAGGCCGTCGTCGACGGCGCGATCGAGGACGCGGCCAAGACGCGACATCTCTTCAGGCGACAGCGCCCGATTGCGAGCGTGCTCTTTGAACTTTTGTACGGCCCGACATGGATTGCTTAGCGGTGTGCGAAGCGCCCAATGCTCAGCGAGATTGAACATCTTCGACATGACCGAAAGCACACGGTTCGCAGCGCCAGGGATATGGCGGAGGCGATGATGGATCGACGCGACATCGCTAATGGACACGTCGGAGACGCAGCGCGATCCGATCGCCGGCAGGACGTACTTTTCCAGATTGCGTTTATCTTCAGCCGCGCTGCGCGGCTTCTTTTTCGGAAATGCGTGCTCATCCAGATAGCGTGCGGCCAATTCATTGACCGTCACACCTCTGCGCCGCGTCTCGCGCCGGTCTTCAATCGGGTCCTGAACGACGTCCGACTTTTTCGAGAGCGCGAGCTTGCGTGCTTCGTCCAGAGTCAGCACGCCGAACGCGCCGAGCGCCATCGTGCGCCGGCGGCCGTTGACGGAGTAGCGAATGACGAAGCTCTTGCGTCCGGTCGGATAGACTCGGACGCCAAATCCGGGCGTCGTTTCGTCCCAATAGATGCACGCCGATGATCCGTCACCGTCGTATTTCAAGTGACCTATGATCGTTTTGGTGAGGCGAATCCGCCGCGCCATGGCCAGCCCTCAGACCTCTGAATAAGTGACACAGGAGTGACGCGCGCAGAGCGAATCACAGCGTGCGCGAGCGTAGCCAGGCGATTCGCGTGGTCAAGAAATTTCAATGATTTGAGTAGTTTGTGCGCGTCTGGCGTCGTTGAGCGTGGTCAAATATAGTGCGTCTACGGCGTTCCTAATCTGAGGGTCGCAGGTTCGAATCCTGCCGGGGACGCCAGCACGCGGCGCTCTTCACGCTGATGGCGGAGCTGCGGCGCTGACCTCGCTCATGTCTCCGTCGCCGCATCGCGCACGCGATCGGCGAGGAGGGCGACCGGGCCGCTGAGGCGCGCTTCGCGCGTCACCAGGTGATAGCGCAGCTCGGGCGTCGCGATCAGATCCGGGCGGAAGATTAACTCGTTCGGCGCCTGCTCGATCGGCCCCAGCGCCGTGATCCAAAGCCCCACGCCCAGGCCGGCGCGCACGGAGTCTGCGGAAAGTCCAGTGTCGCTCAGCATTCGATCAGCGGCTTTGGGGCGGAAGGGGACGCCGTATCGCGCGCTCCAGATGCGCCAGCCGCTGGTCTCGCCATTGTGCAGGAGCGGCAGCTTGACGATTTCGCGCGGTTCGACATCGGCGAACGCGGGGTGGGCCCTGCGGGCAGCGTAGGGCACGAGCCGCTCGTCGAACAGCTGCTCGTCGTAAAGACCCTTCCAGCCGCCCTTGCCATAGCGGATGGCGACGTCGACCTCGCCGTGCTCGAGATCGGCGGCGCGGCGCTCCGCAGCGAAGTCGATCTTCAGGTCGTCGCGCTCGAGGCTCTCAAGGCGCGGGATCAGCCAGTAGCGGGCGAACGCCGCTGTTACAGAAATGCGCACGGTCGCCCGCCGCCGCGGCAGACGGCCTCGCTCGCGCTCGCGGTCGACGATCGCGTTGACCTGCTCGATCGACTGAGCGAGCTGGATCAGGAAGTGCTGACCGAGGTCGGTCGGGCGCACGCCGCGGCCCAGGCGGTCGAACAGCTTCATTCCCGCCCACGCCTCGGCGGCCGCGACGCGCCGCGAGATCGTCGCGTGCGTGACCCCAAGCTCTTCCGCCGCGGCGGTGAACGAGCCGAGGCGCGCCGCCGCCAGAGCCGCTGCGAGGCACTCCATCGGCGGCAGCGAGACCGATAAGCTGTGCGCCATACGCACAGCTGAGCGCCAGCAGCGTGCGTATGTCAAGCGGCTCGAGCCGCTTAGGGTCGCTTCGACTGACCCTTCGGCCGTCGGTTCGGCCGCAAGGTTGAATGAAAGAGGAGAGGCTCATGAACAAGCTGATCGCCGCTGCGGGGGCCGCTTGCCTGATTTTCGCGACGGCCGCCTCGGGTCCGTCCGCGCGCGCGGTCGAGACCCGGTCGGTCATCGTCGAGCACGCCGATCTTGATCTGTCGAACGAGGCCGATGTGCGGACGATGCTTCGCAGGATTCGGGCGGCCGCGGAGCGCGTCTGCCGTCGCGCCTCGGACTACCGCGACCTACTCGGGCGGCGGGAATATTTCGAATGCGTGCGCGCCGCCGCCGACGGCGCCGTGGCTGCGCTCGGCGCGCCGCTGGTGACGGCTCTGCACGAAGGAGGCAAGTCGGACCAACGCCGCTTCGCGCGCGCGTCCGATTAGCAAAGGCCGCTCAGCAGCGGTCTTCTCGCAGACTGGAGGCGAAGGCCCAGCGGCCTTCGCCTCTTTTTTTGTGCGCCGGTTTGCGCCCCGGACGATCGTCGCTCGCATTGCCGCCGCGCGCGCCCGATGATCGAATGGCGTAATCGAACGGCGCAGGCGGAGGGGCGATGCGCGTCCTGGTTCTCGGCGGCAACGGCTTCATCGGGCTTGCGGTCATGAAGGCGCTCGGCGCGGCCGGGCATGACCTGGTCGGTCTTGGCCGCTCGGCGGCGCGCGGGCGTGCGGCGCTGCCCGCCGCCGACTGGATCGCCGCCGACATCGCAGCGCTCAAGACCGCCGAGGCGTGGCAACCGCACCTCGCCGGCGTCGACGCCGTGGTGAACGCCGCGGGCGTGCTTCAGAGCGGGGGCGGGGACGATCTCGCCGGCGTCCGCGACGGAACCCTGGCGCTCGTCGCCGCGTGCGCGGCGGGCGGTCCGCGCCGGTTCGTGCAGATCTCTGCGGCGGGCGCGTCCCTCAGCGCGCCGCTCGCCTTCATGCGCACCAAGGCCGAGGTCGACGCAGCGCTGGCGGAGAGCGGGCTGGAATGGACCGTGCTGCGCCCCGGTCTCGTCGTCGGGCCGTCAGCCTACGGTGGAACCAGCCTCGTCCGCATGCTCGCCGCGTTTCCGGTCATCGTGCCGGTCGCCGCGCCGAACGCGCCGGTGCAGACGGTCGCGCTCGATGATGTCGCCGCGGCTGCGGTGCGCGCAGTCGAGGGCGGGCTTTTGGGCGCGAGCATCGACCTTGTCGAAGACGAAACGCACACCTTGCGGGACCTCATCCTCGCGGTGCGGTCGTGGCTCGGCTTTGCGCCGCCGCGCGCGGTGATCAAGTCGCCGCCGATCCTGGCGCGGACGCTCGCGCTGGGCGCGGATGCGGCGGGCGCCTTGGGGTGGCGGCCGGCGCTGCGCTCGACATCGCTCAAGGTGCTCGCGGACGGAGTGGTCGGCGATCCGGCGTCGTGGCGCGCTGCCGGAGGCGCTCCGGTCAAGACGCTGGCCGAGACGCTCGCGTCGCTGCCGGCGACGGCGCAGGAGCGGCTCTATGCGCGCGTGCAGCTGGCGTTCCCGCTGATGCTGCTGACGCTGGCTGCCTTCTGGATCGCGTCGGGCGCGATCGGACTGGCGCGGCTCGACGCGGCGGCGGCGTTGCTTGCTCCGGCGCTCGGCGAGGGTGCGGCGCGCGCGGCGGTCGTCGCCGGCGGCCTGGTCGATCTGGCGGTCGGCGCGGGGCTGCTCATCCGCCGCGCGACGCGGGCTGCGTGTCTCGCGTCGATCGCCGTATGCGTGGTTTATCTTGTCGGCGGATCGGCGTTCGCGCCGGGTCTCTGGGCCGATCCGCTGGGGCCGCTGGTCAAGGTGTTTCCCGCAATGGCGCTGGCGCTCGGCGTGCTGGCCGCAACGCCGGGTCGCTGAGGGGCAGGGGGCGGATGATGAATTGGATCGAGTTTCTGCGCTGGGCGCATGTGATCGGCGCGACGGTGCTGCTCGGCACAGGGTCGGGGATCGCCTTCTTCATGGTGATGGCGCATTCGACGCGCGATGCAAGGATCATCGCCCACACCGCCGGCGTCGTGGTGATCGCCGACTGGATCTTCACTGCATCGGCGGTCGTCGCTCAGCCGATCACAGGTCTTCTGCTTGCCCAGGCGCTCGGCTGGCGGTTGACCGACAGCTGGCTGCTGACGTCGATCGTGCTCTATGTGCTGATCGGCGCCTTCTGGCTGCCGGTGGTTTGGATTCAGCACCAGATGCGCGATCTGGCGCGCGCGGC
>JASFUX010000253.1:0-5120 GCA_050050115.1 Maricaulaceae bacterium
GGTGCGCAGACGGCGCGGTCGCGGCCGGTCGCGCCCACGCGACGACGACCTCGCCGCGTCCCGGCCGCCGAGTGAGGACGCGCCGCGCCGCGAGGCGCCGCCCAAGCGCGCGTCCCGCGGCAACGGCGCGGCGCGTCCCGAAAAGACCCGGCCTGAACCGCCGCGATCCGAACGGGCCAGGGCGCCCGAGCCGCGCGCCGAGAAAAAACGTCCGCCGCCGCGCGTCGAGGCGTCCGCCAGCGAACCGGGCATCGGACCGGTGACTGAGACGGCGACCCGGGCGGCGCCCGCGCCTCAGCCCGCGCCGCCGCGGTCGGTGGGTTCAGCGGCCTATATGCGCGATCCGGGCGCGCTCGAAGACTGGCCTCAGGCCCCGGCGGTGCGCGAGACGCTCGAGGTCTTCCTCGACCGCTGGGGCGTCAGCGACCTCTCCGCGGCCGCCTTCCGCAAGGTGGAGCCGCTGCGCCCGGCCGGCGGTGGAGAGAGCGAGCGCGCCTTCGCCTTCGTCGTCGATCCGCAGGAAAAGGCCGGCGCCGCGCCGCTGCTCGTCCGGGTCTGCGCGCCCCACGCCGACGGGGAGCGCCCGAACCGCCTGTGGGTGACCACCTACTTCGATCACATCGGCGAGAGGTTCCGCGAGGACGTCGCCAAGACGCCCCAGCACAGCCGCGGGATCATCGCCGTGCGCGACATGCCGCCCGACGGCGCGGGCCGCAGCTCGGTGGCGCTCGACTACGAGGTTCCCCTGACGGGAGAGCCTTATGACGACATCCGCAACGACGACGTGGGCCAGTACAAGAATCTGCTCAACATCATGCGGATGTTCGCCTGAGCTGCGATTCGCCCCTGTCTCTTCGCGTGCGCGGTGTTAAGAGACCAGCAGCAAAATCACGTCATGCAGTCACAAAATGGACGTGATCAAACGCCTGATTAAAGCAATGGGAATGAGAAAATCGATAAGAAGCGCCGCCGCCGCCCTCGCAGCGTGCGCGGGCGCGATTATGTGGTCGGCCGGCGCGAGCGCGCAGACGCTGCTCGACGGCCTGCTGCCTCAGGAGGGGCAGGGCGCGGCCGGCGTCTGTACGTGCACGACGATTGAGCCGCCGAACGACTGCGCCAACGGACTGCAGATCAGCCAGGCCCGGCAGACGGCGACCAACGCGCGCGGCGAGCTTCGCGCCCAGTGCGCGCGCGACTGGACCGCCCGGTGCGAAGAGCAGCTCGACTGGCAGACCTGCGCGACGGCGGAATACCAGGCGCAGAAGAATCAGGCCTGCGATCAGGCGACCGAGCAGTGGTGGCGCGAGGTCGTTCAGCCCCAGCTCAACCAGCTCAGCGCGCAATGCACCGCGGCCAACGATGCGTTTGTTGAGGCCTGCATGACCGAGGTTCGGCCCGAGCAGTGCGTTTCTTGCGACAGCATGCAGGCCGAGATCGCCGCGGTTCAGAGCCAGGTCGACGAGGCGCGCGACTGGATCGAGATGATGCGCAGCGGCGAGGTCCTGCTCACGCCCGCGGACGAAGTGCTGATCGGTCAGCGCGCCGACGAGCTCGACCGGCTCCGGCGCAGCTTGAGCGAAAAACAGCAGGCCTACGCGGTGCTCCAGGACACCGAGTTCTGCCCGCCCGCCTAGCGCGCCATTTGCGCACAGGTGCTGCGCTTACTTTTTCGCTCCATGGTCTAGGCAAGGCGACGCAACGCACTAGGATGCGCCATCCCGCATCCTGGAGGCGTTTGTCATGGTCGAGCTGACCCTGCCGAAGAACTCGAAGATCAAAGCCGGCAAGACTTGGCCCAAGCCCCAGGGCGCGTCCCGCACCAGACGGTTCAAGATCTACCGCTATGACCCCGAGGCGGGCGGCAATCCGCGCTGGGACACCTACACGGTCGACGCGGACAAGGTCGGCCCGATGGTCCTCGACGTCCTCATCCACATCAAGAACACGATCGACCCCACCTTGGCGTTCCGCCGGTCCTGCCGGGAAGGGATTTGCGGGTCATGCTCGATGAACATCGGCGGACGCAACTCCATCGCCTGCACCAAGGGCTGGGAGGACCTGAGCGGAACGATCTCCATCTCGCCGCTGCCGCATATGGACGTGGTCAAGGATCTCGTGCCGGACCTGACCAACTTCTACGCTCAGCACGCCTACGTGCAGCCCTATCTGCAAACGACGACGCCCGAGCCCGAACGCGAATGGCGCCAGTCCGCCGACGATCGCAAAGAACTCGACGGGCTTTACGAGTGCATCCTCTGCGCCTGCTGCTCGACCTCGTGTCCGAGCTACTGGTGGAACGGGGAGAAGTACCTCGGCCCGGCCGCGCTCCTGCAGGCCTACCGCTGGATCGCCGACAGCCGCGACGAAGCCACCGGCGAGCGCCTCGACGCGCTCGAGGATCCGTTCAAGCTCTATCGCTGTCACACGATCATGAACTGCGCCCAGGTCTGCCCGAAGGACCTGAACCCCGCCGAAGCCATCGCCGCGATCAAACGCAAGCTGGTCGAGCGGGTGGTTTAGCGCGCCGCTAGCGCCGCAGGCCCCGGTTCAGCCCGCATGATCCAATCATACGTCGCCCGCGTCGTTCCGTCCGTCATCGTTAGACCCACCGGCTGATATGGAAAGCCTTCCGTGTACGGCACGCTTCGCGTAGCGATCGCCGCGACGCCGTGCTCTGTCACCGGACGGACCTCGCCAGGATCGCTGACGCCGTTCGAATCGGCGTCCGTCCAGAACGCCAGACCTTCGAGCTCAATCCCGGACAGCACCTCGTCGTGATTGTCGTCGAGCGCGCTGAGCGCTTGATAGCCGTCGTCCCAAAAAGCGAAAAAGCTGATTGAGCCGAACATCTGCAGACCGCTCTCGATCCGGGCCTCGCCCGCGGGATCCCAGACAAGCCACGCGGCATCCGGCGTAATCCAGCCCCACTGCCGGTCGAGACCCGATCCGTCGAGATCGAAGGCAACTGCGGCGTCTGGATCGACGAGCGCGTTGAATGGCAAATCGGCCTCGAGCGGCGCGAGGATAGGCGTGATCCAGCGCGGGACGCGGTTCGACGTTGCAAGCCGCTCGTTCAGCTCGGCAATGCGAGCCGCATCCTCCTCTGGATCGAGATATCTTTGAACCAGGGCGGTTGCGGCTTCTTGGAAGATCGACATCTCGCCGTAATAGAGGCCCGTGGTCTGCTCGCGCTCTAGCGCCCAGGCCGCGTCCGCAACGGCGGCGTAGTGGGTCGCGGCCTCGTCAGACCGAGCGGCCTGCTCGAGCGCCCATGCATAGCCGAGGCGCGTCACAACGTCATACTGATCGAACGCTGCGAGCATCTCGTAGAGGTCGAGCGCGGCGTCGAGGTGCGCCTCGGCCGCCTCGTTATGTTGACCGCGATCGTCAAGCGTCTGAAGAAAACCGCGCGGTTCGTCGCTCTCGCGCACTTGGCCGCTTTCGACGTCCACCGGCAACGTCTCGGCGCCGCGCGCATAGGCGAGGGCGTGTAGTCGCGCTAGGCGCCGGAAAATTCGCGTTTGGTCCGCGTTGTCGTCCGTCGCCTCGGCTTCGGCTTCAAGATTCGCGATGAGGCGCTCGACGGGGACCTCTTCGACCTCAGATATTACGAAAATCGCATTGACGGGTGAGAGGGCTGTCAGGGCGGCGACGCCGCTGAAGAGGACGCTGCGAACCATGGAGACTCCGTCGCCGATTGCGCACCCTAGCACGCGCACCGCGGCGGTTCGATAGCGATTGAGCGATCCCGCGCGTCTTTGCTCGCCGCACACGGCAACGCCTAATCTTCTTGAGAGGCGCTTGGCTCCGGCACGCCGACGACGTGGAAGCCGGCGTCGACGTGGATGACCTCGCCTGCGGTCGAAGCGCCGAGGCTCGAGAGCAGCCATAGGGCGCAGCCGGCGACGCCCTCCATCGAGGTGTCTTCTTTCAGGAGGCTCCATTCCCGGCCTGTCGACATCAGCGAGCGGCCGCCCTTGATCCCGGCCATGGCGAGGGTGCGCATCGGTCCCGCCGAGATGGCGTTGACGCGAATGCCCTTGGGCCCGAGGTCGCGCGCCGCGTAGCGCATCGAGGCTTCGAGCGCGGCCTTGGCGACGCCCATGACGTTGTAGGAAGGCACGACCCGCTCGGCGCCGAGATAGGTCAGCGTGACGATCGATCCGCCGTCGGTCATCAGCGGCGCGGCGCGGCGGCAGGCGTCGATGAACGAGTAGGCCGAGACGTCGAGCGCCAGGCGAAAGCCGTCACGCGAGGTGTTCTCGACGAAGGAGCCCTGGAGCTCCTCCTTGTTGGCGAACGCGATCGCATGGACGAGGACGTCGAGCTTGCCCCAGCGTTCTTTAAGGGCGCCGAAGGCGGCCTCCATCTGCGCGTCGTCGGTGACGTCGGCGGGGATCATGACCGCGCCCGAGGGCTGGTTGGGCAGGCTCTCGACCAGCGGCCGGACGCGTTTTTCCAGCGCGTCGCCCTGGTAGGTGAAGGCCAGCTCCGCGCCCTGGGCGGCGAGCTGCTGGGCGATCCCCCAGGCGATCGAGTTGGCGTTCGCCACCCCCATGACAAGCCCGCGCTTGCCGGCCATCAGGTCGCCGGCGGGGAAGGTGGATGCGTCGGTCATGAGCGCCTCGCGGAGGTGACGGGTCGTTGGGCGAAAAGGGCTAGGGGCGCCGACGCAGTGCGTCAAGGCGGTGGTCGACCGTGACGATCGCGCGCGGTTGATCGCAGCCGAAAACCGCGCGCCGCGGCGGCGCGCATTCGGCTAAGATATGCGGCCGACCAAGTCGACCAAACCCGGAGCCTCCCCATGACCAGCCAAGCCGACCGCGCCCGCGCCTTTCACGCTCTGCATGTGAAGGGTGATCCGGTGATCCTCTACAACGCCTGGGACGCGGGCTCGGCGAAGATCATTGCTGAAGTCGGCGCGAAGGCGATCGCCACGGGCAGCTACGCCGTCGCCGCCGCTCAAGGATACCCGGACGGAGAGGGTCTGCCGCTCGATCTCGTCATCGCCAACCTCGAGCGGATCGTCGAGACCGTCGACCTGCCGGTGACGCTCGACTTCGAGGGCTGCTACGCCGTGAACCCTGACGGCGTGACGGAGAACGTCAGCCGGGCGATCA
>JASFUX010000254.1:0-5106 GCA_050050115.1 Maricaulaceae bacterium
GGCGACAGTTGCTAGTTGTTCATGTTCTCTATTCGTCCCCGGCGGCGTCGGAGCTGTCCGACGGAGCGGGGGTCGAGCGCGCCTGGGTCTCGCCGCCCAGCTGGCTCTCCATCATCATGTTGAGCATACTGGTTGCAGCGGCGAATTCCTCCCGATCGATCGCATCGTCGTGGTTCGAATCGAGCGCGGGGAAGGCGGCCAGGAAGCCCTGACCCGTCGGCCCGACAAGCTCCTCACGCTCGATCGCGTCGGAGAGGTTGTCGTCCATGGCGCCGAAGATCATCGAAACCGCGTCGAACTGCGCGAGACCTTCGATGGGGTTCTCGACCGTTTCGTCGACCCAGCGATAGTTGACCCGCATGTAGGCCATCTCCGCAAACGTCTGATCGCCCCAAGTGACCATTCTGGTCGGGTCCGGGTTGGCGAAGTTCCGCTCGGAGTTGTCGTAGGTCCAGCTTGCGATCAGCTTCGAGCCGGCCGGAATCTCAAGCGGCTCGACGAGGTCGTAATCGCGCTGCCAGTTGAAGTCGTACCGCGGCAGCGAGATCAGCATCTCTTCAGTGCCGTCCGGGTAGCGGATCTTCAGCTCCGACGAGCTGCCGCGATAGTGCGCGTGCGGATAGATCGTGTAGAGAATGGCGTCGCGCGGGAAGTCCATGTACGCGGTCTCGAAGTGATCCGCGTCGCCCGGCGGGATGGCCAGCGTGAAGTCGGCGATCACCGAGCTGCGCTTAATGTACGTCGGCGGCTCGTCGTAGAAGTAGAGCCCGACGCGGGTGACGTCGGTCTCGGCGCGGCCGAACGTGGTGTAGTGCATCTGGAAGCCGATCGCGCCGCCCGGCGGGATCTGCGTGCCGACGTCGGTGGGAATGACTTGCGCTTCCTGGCCGGGGGTGTAGCTGCCCACGGAGCCTCGCCAGCTGGACTGAGCGCCAATGCCGTTATCCGGCATTTGCGGCATGTAGCCGGAGAGCACGTGGTGCAGACCCTCGCGCGAACCGGGCAGGACCGTCGAGGCGCGCAGCCAGACTTCATGATCGAGCGGATTGGCGACGGCCGGGTATTGATACTCGATCACGCCGTTCGCCGGGATGTCGAACGCGGGAACCTCGAGAATGAGATCGGGCTCGCCCAGCGGCCATTCGGCCAGTTGCGTGACATTCTCGACCAGCGGGTCGTCGCCTTCGCCGCGCTCGGCGCCGGCTTCGATCCAGTGCACCAGCGTGCGCGCCTGATCGAGCGTCAGTTCGGCGTCGTGCTTGAACTCGCCGATGTGCGGGTCGGCGAAGTAGGGCGGCATCCGGTCGGTGCGGATGGTTTCGCGGATCATCGGCGCGTAGCCGCGAACGACGTCATAGCTGGTCATGGCGAACGGGCCGATGCCGCCCGGCGCGTGACACGACGCGCAGCGCTCCATCAAAATGGGCGCGACGTCGTCCGTGTAGGAAATTTCTGCGTGCGCGGCCGCGTCGGCGTAGGGCAGCGCGATCTCTTCGCCCGTCGTCAGCGCAACCTCGGCGGAGGCGATTTCCTCACCGGCGAGATGCGCGGCGAGAGCGTCGGCGAGGTAGGCGTTGTCCGCATCGGCGACGGGGCCGTGGTAAGCCACTTCCCAACCCTGCGCAGGATCGATGAGGAAGGCTTCGCCGGCGCGCGTGACGCCGAGGCCTTCGGCGACCAATTGGCGCTCATCCATCAGCACCGATACGTCGACGCCCAGATCTGCGATCTCCGCGGCGACGGCTTCGCGGTCGTCGTCGAGCTCGGCGTTGAGCATGTAGAAGACGACGCCTTGCTCGGCGTAGGTCTCTTCGAGGGCGTCGAGCGCCTGCGCGGCTGCGCGTGATGTTTCTGAGCCGTTCGCCGCGGTGACGATCACCACTGCGGGGGCGTCTGCGTAGTAGTAGAGCTCGTGCGAGCGACGGTTCTGGTCGACAAGGCGGAAATTGTCGACGTAAGCGGCCGCCGGGGAGGCGACGGCGAAAAGAGCAGTGGCGGCGAGCAGAGCTGTGCGGCGCATGGTGTCGGACCCTCTTGAGTTGAGCGGCGCACTATACGCGGGGATTCATCGAATTTCGAGAATTGAAATGCGCATTTCGGAAATTTAATGAACGCCGTTCACAAACCCTTAAAGCTAGAAAAATCAGATATTTATACCTTGAAAAGCAACAGCCCCGGCGCGAACGCCGGGGCTGTCGTCAGTTCAAGGCTCTATCGCGGCTAGGGACTAGAAGTCCATCAGCCGGTCGATGTCCTCGTCGATCTTCGGCGGCTTCTGCAGCAGCGAGATCCCAATGAAGAGAATCGTCGAGATCAGCATCGCCACGGCGCCTTCGGCGACCCCGCGGGGGAAGCTGAAGCCGTCGAATTCGATGCCCGCGAGGCCGAACGCGGGGATCTGTACAGAGAAGTTGATGACGAGCGCGACCACGATGGCGACGCTGGCGGCGAGCGCCGTCGCGCGTTTCCAGTTGAGCCCGATGGCGACCACCGGCGCCAGCGACGCCGCGAAGGTGCCCCAGCCGAACGAGCCGAGGAGCGCGACGAGCTCTCCCGAGTAGTAGTAGGCGTACATCGCGAAGACGAGCGCGACCACCGACAGCCCGATTGTCGCGACCCGCGCCCAGAGCAGCTCGTTGTCGGCCGAGCGTCCACGGATCGAACGCGGAATGTCGTGGATCGCCGCGGCCGCTCCGATGTTCAGGAAGGCGTCAGCGGTGGACATGATCGCCGAGAACAGCCCGGCGAACACCACGCCTGCGAGGAGCGGGTTGGTGAAGATGTTCAAGAACTCCGGCGCGGCGAGGTCCGCGGCCGCGAGCGGATCGAGCTCGCCCGAGACGACCTTCGCGCGCATGATCACGCCGACCGCGATCCACAGCAGCGCCGCGACGCCGTAGCCGATCAGCGCGATCGGCAGGATGGTGCGCGCGTAGGAGATTTTTCGCGCCATCGCGTTCTTGGTGATGATGTGCGGCTGGCCGGTGCCCCCAAAGCCGAACATGAAGAACCATGCAGCGACGGCGACGGGCCCCAGCGTGCCCCAAGGCATGATCGCCTCGGGATCGTCTTCGAGAATGTGCGCCGAAGCCTCGGCGAAGCCGCCGTCGAACACCGTCGCGGCGGTCCAGACGACGAGGATCCCGGCGATCACCATGATCCCGCCCTGAACCAAGTCGGTGTAAACTGAGGCGATGATCCCGCCGGTGACCGCATAGAACACCAGCACGGCGAGCGAGATCGCCGCGCAGAGATAAAGCGGGACGGCCTCGAAGAAGGGCGTGGCGTCGAGCACGGACTTGAACACCACCGCCATGGCGAGAATTTGCGTGGCGAGATAGCCCAGCACGCCGAGGATGATCGTAAGCCCGGTGAGGAAGCGAACCGCTTCGCTGTTGTAGCGCGCCGCGAGAATGTCAGGCAGGGAGATCGACTTGCGGACCTCGGCGATCATCCGGATCCGTTTGGCGTTCATGAAGAAGCCGAGCGAATAGCCGAACCCGGCGACGACCACCATCCACACCGAACTCATGCCCAGGTTGTAGACGAGCCCGGGCCCGCCGACGAAACCGAAGCCGGAGAGGGTGGTCGAAAACACCGCCATGCCGAGGATGACCGGCCCGAGGTTCTGGCCGGCCATGAAGAAGTCGTGCGCCGATTTGGTGCGGCGGATCGCCCAGACGCCGACGCCGATCGAGAGCGCCATATAGCCGATGACGCAGGCGAGAACGATGAGGGAGCGATACTCGTCCATCACGCGCCTCCCTGCTCTTTGGCGCGCAGCTCCGCCGCGTAAGCGGTGAACGCGTCCTCATCTTCCTTGGGCAGAACAAAAACGCGGAAGCCGAGACCAAACACGGAGATGAACGACAGCGCGCTGATCCAGGTGCCGTAGATCATCCACGCGGTCGGGACCGGAAAACCGAAGAAGTAGCCGGTCTCGCCGGTGTCCAGGAACTGCTTGTAGGAGAAGAACAAGGCGGCCCAGGAGGCGAGCACGCACACCGTCGAACCCGCCATGAGCAGCTTGAACAAGGTTGTCCGCCGCTCCTCCCGCACCCCGAGCGCCATCAAGAACGGGCCGACGGCCAGGGAGGCGCATTGAAAGACGAAGACCGCCCATTGAATCGGGATGAAACGCTCTACGCCGTTGCCGCCGACCGTCATCTCGGCGATCCCGTCGGGGTGACCCAAGATGTTCGGCGTCGTCTCGGGCGCGTACATCGCGTATCCGCCTGAGATCGCCATGACGATCAGGCAGATGAAAACGTAGTGGATGAGCTTCACGAGTCTCCCCCTGTCCGCGCCCGTCGCCGCAGCGGCGCGGACGAGCCCTTCGTTCCCGTTTTGCGGGCGCGCGCTCGCGCCGCCCGCAAAATGCGAGCGCGCACGGTTTGGACCTTGTTCGACCCTTGTTCGCCCGCCGCGCCCCTGATCGCGCTACATCGCAGGATGCGGACGCGTTCGTCAATCGCGCATCCGCACGTCGGCGCGCGGCGCGCGATCTAGTCGGCGGGCTTGAACGCCAGGAGCGCGTTGCCTGTCGGCTGGCTGAACATGCCGTATCCCGATCCGATGAACACGGCCCCGCCGCCCGCGGCGATCCCGTGGCTGTCGATCGATCCGCCGAAGGCGTCGAGCCCGTTCAGCGCCTGATAGTCGCCGATGGTGTCGTAGAAGAAGAGCTGTTCGCCGGTCTCTCCGTCAAAGACGTAGAGCCGTCCGTCGATGGTCCCCGCGATCACCGCGCCGTCGACGACGATCGGAGTGGCGGAGAAGCCGTACAGGCCCTCACATCCGGCGGGCGGCCCGCGGTCGTCCGAGCAATCAGCTTCAGCTTCGACCGACCATGCAGGCTCGCCGGTCGCGATGTCGAAGGCGTAGAGGCCGGGCGAAAGCGGCGTGTCGCCGACGCGCGGAATCGCCGGGTCGTTGATCGGCAGGAACACCCGCTCGCCGTCGATCGCGATCCCCCAGTGGTTACCGCCGAGAGCGGTGCCAAAGCCGACGCGCTGGTTCCAGAGCACCTCGCCGGTGTCCGGGTCGAGCGCCCAGAGGTCGCCCGACTTCTGGCCCGCCAGGAGAACGTCCGTTCCGTCCGCCAGC
>JASFUX010000255.1:0-5100 GCA_050050115.1 Maricaulaceae bacterium
GGCGCTTGATGAATTCGACTACGTCGACTCCGGCCACGTCGACTCGCTGGGGCTGATGAAGTTCATCGCCGCGCTCGAAAGCGCGCTCGACATCGAGCTCACCGACGCCGACATCGAGTCCGACCGCTTCCGCCTCGTCGGCGGGCTCGTCGCGCTTCTCGAAGAGCGCGCGGCGGAACGATCGCCGCACGGACGGAGCGCTGCGTCATGAAGCAGGTGACGGTCGAGGAGCTGCTGTCGCGCGAGCTAAAGAAGCACGCGCCGCCCAAGGCGCTCGGCATCCTCTCGCGCCGGTTCCAGAGCAGCGGAGACGCCGTCTGCCTCGAAGCGTGCGCGCAGCTGCTTCAGAAGCTCGTCAGGAACCCGGAGGAGTTTAACGCCGCCTTCTGGTCGCTCGACTATCAGCTGTTCGCGCGCGGCAAGTCGCTGCGCCCCAAGGTGATCGAGCGCGTCCGCTACAAGCGCATGGCGCGCGCCCACTTCGCCTTCCTCGATCGCCTGGCGGCCGATCTCAAGCTGCCCGCGCCGAGCGTGCGCGCCGAGCCGATCCGCCGCGTCGCCATCGTCAGCCAGCAGGTGCTTTTGGCGTCGCATTCGCCGACGATGGTGGCGCTCGAAGTCGCAACGACGCTGGGCGCCCACGCCGAGGTCGAGCCGCTCATCGTCAACGCCAACACGCTACCGCTGCGACCCGCCTCGACGTTCCACCCGCCTTACGTCGCCAACGCGCGCGCCGATACGGGCGCGCACGCCATGACCTACAAGGACCGCGACGTGCGGGTGTGGAGCGCCGGGGCCGCGCCGTTCTCGATCGCCAAGCTGCAAGGCGCGATCGACGCCCTCGCCGCGTTCGAGCCGGACGTGGTGTTCTCCATCGGCTCGTGCAGTGTCGTCGGCGACCTCGCCGCCCGCTTCGTTCCGACGATCGCCTGGCCCTCGACCCAGCAGGAGCCGGTCACCGCCGCGCAGCTGGTGATCAATCGCGACGCGGAGTTTTCAAGCTCTGCGATCGACTGGGCGTCCCTCGGCGCGCCGGAGCCGCTGTTCGTGCGCGAAGACTTCAATCTCGACACGGTACCGCCCAAGTCGAGCGCGGTGTCGCGCGAAATCCTGGACGTGCCCGAGGACGCTTTCGTTTACGTGATCGTCGGCACGCGGCTCAGCGACGAGCTGACCCCTCAGTACCAGGAGGTGCTGGCGCGCATTCTCGCCGCGCGAGAAGACGCACGGCTAGTCATCGTCGGCCCGAAGACGCTTCAGGCCAGTCCAGTGCTCGGCCCGTACGTCGACCGAATCCGCCTCGTCGGCCACGTCGACGATCTACGCGCGCTCTACGAAGCCTGCGACTGCTTTCTCAATCCGCCGCGCCAGGGCGGCGGCAACAGCGCCTACATCGCGATGCACGAGAACTTGCCGATCGTCACGCTCGACGACTGCGACGTGCAGATGACCATCGGCGAAGGCGCGGCCTGCGCCGACCTGCCCGCCTATGAGGCGCTCGCCCTCGCGCTCGCCGAGCGCGGCGCGATCTACGACGAGCGCTGCGAGCGCTCGCGTTTGCGGGTCGCGGCGCTCGACAAGCCCGAGCAGGCGGCGGCCAAGCTGATGGGGCACGCGGAGACGGCGCGAAGGCGCTTTGAAGAGGCTCGGCAAGCCGTCGGCGCCTAAGGCGGCGGCGAAGCTCATTGCTCCGTTCCCGAATTGGGACGCTTCGCCGTACGCGGACGTCTTTATCGCGCCTTCAATCAAGGCGCTCAAAGCGATTGTTTACCTTTTACCACTAGTGGTCGCAGGACGTTCCGGGCTCGCGCCTGCCAATCCGGGCGCCGCCTTGGTGGTCGAACCGCGCCACGCTGGAGACGCCGCGCATGCAGCATCACATGATGGCTCATGACTGGACGCTGGTGTTCCTGTCGTTCGCCGTCGCCTACTTCGCCTCTTTCACCGCGCTCGACATGGGCACACGGCTGCGCAGGGCGGTGGGCTTGGCGCGCAAGCAGTGGCTCGCGGGCAGCGCAGTGGTTCTCGGCGGCGGCATCTTCTCGATGCACTTCATCGCTATGCTGGCGCTGCATACGGACGTTCAGATCGGGTACGACTTTGAGCTGACGGTGCTCTCACTGCTGCTCGCCATCGGCTTCGTGGGGGTCGGCTTCCACCTCGTCACCCGCGAGAACGCGTCCATCGTCCGCCAGCTGGGCGCCGGCGTCATCGTCGGCCTCGGCGTCTCGGCGATGCACTACACCGGCATGGCCGCCGTCGTTCTGCCCGGGGTGATCACCTACAATCCGCTGATCGTCGCGCTTTCGATCACCATCGCGGTCGTTGCGGCGACCGCCGCGCTGTGGCTCACCTTGAACCTCCAGAAATACTGGCAGCGCGCCATCGCCGCCGGCGTGATGGCCGTCGCCGTGTGCGGCATGCACTACACCGCCATGACGGCCGCGACGATCGTCCTCTCCCCCGATCAGATCGCCGCCGTCGATCCGATTTCGCGCACGCTGCTCGCAGGGTCGATCGCCGTTGCGGTGTTCATGATCCTCTGCCTGGCGATGGTCGGCGTTTTCGTCGACCGGCGCTTTGAGCTGCAAGCCGAGCGCGAGGCCGAGAGCTTGCGCGCGGCGAATGCGGCGCTGGTCGAATCCCAGGCGGCGGTGCGCAATCTCCTCGACAACGCCGATCAGGGCTTCCTGACAGTCGGGGCTGATCTCAAGGTCGGTGATCAGTTCAGCGCGGCGTGCTTGACGCTTCTCGGCGGCTCGCCGGCGGGCGAGTCGATCATCGACCTGCTCTGCCAGAACGCGCCCAAGGATACTGGCCGCGACATGCGGGCGACGCTTGAGAGCCTGTTTGCGAACTTCGACGATTTCTCGCGGGACCTGAAGCTCGAGCTGCTGCCGGCCGCGTTCGAGGTCAATGGCAGGCCTTTGAAGGTCGACTACAAGTTCCTCGATGATCGCCACGCTCTGATGCTGATCGTGACAGACGTCACCGAGACGAAGCGGCTCACGCAGGAGATCGAGCGCGAGCGCCAGCGCCTCGAAATGATCGTGCTGGCGGTGGCCGAGAGCGAGACCTTCGTTTCGCTCGTCGACGAGTACCGCGCCTTCCTGACCCACGAGCTGCCCGATCTGGCCGAGCGCTTCGAGACCAGCGTGCCTTCGGGCGAGCTTTATCGCCGACTGCACACCTACAAGGGCTTGCTGGCGCAGTTCAGCTTCTACTGGAGCCCGAGCGCGATCCACGACGTCGAGACCGTCATGGCCGAAATGTTCGAGTGGACCGCTGAATCGGCGCGCGAGGCCTTCCGCCCGGACGCGCTGATCGAAGCGCTCGATCGCGACATGGCGAGCCTCGAGGAAGTGCTTGGCGAGGACCGGATGCCCTCGCGCGGGCGCGCGACGATGTCGGCCAAGCAGCTGCGGACCGCAGCGCAGAGCGCCCGGGAAATCCTTCAAAGCGAGGAAGGCCGCGCCGCCTCGCCGCGCCTGCGCAAGCTGCTCGCGAGCCTCGTCGAGGCGGGCAACGTCGAGGTCAAGGCGATGCTCGGCCTGCATGCGCGCGGCGTTCCCGCGCTCGCGGCGAAGCTGCACAAGCAGGTGGCGCCGGTGCTGATCGAAGGCGACGAAGTCGGCCTGTCGCCCGAGCGCTACGGCGCCTTCTTCCGCACGCTGGTGCACGTCTTCCGCAACGCAGTCGATCACGGCGTCGAGCCGCCCGAAACGCGTCTTGAAGCCGGCAAGCCGGCCGAAGCCGCGATCACCTGCCGGGTGCGCGACTGCGGCGACGCGGTTGAGATCGAGATCGCCGACGACGGTTGCGGGATCGACCGCGCCACGCTCGAAGACAAGCTAATCGCCGCCGGCAAGAACCCGGCGCGCATCAAAGCGATGGCGCTTGAAGACCTCGTGTTCTTCGAAGGCCTTTCCTCGCGCGAGACCGCCGAGGAAACCTCCGGCCGCGGCGTTGGGCTGGCCGCGGTCAAGGCCGAGCTCGACAAGCTCGGCGGCGCGGTCGCCGCCCGGTCCGATCAAGGCGCCGGCGCGCGCTTCACCTTCCGCATCCCCAAGCCTTCCGACGAGACGTCCACAATCGCCGACGACAGAAAGGTCGCATGATGAGCTCCCCCGCCGAAGCCAGACTTTGCAACGAGATCTCGACGGTCATCGATGTGGTCGAACGCCGCGCGATCGGCTTCATGTGCGAAGAGATCGAGCTGAATGCGCCGACGATCAGCCGTCGGATGGATCGCGCTGACCAGTTCGACCTGCGCGCCGTGACCGCCATCATCGGCGTGGGCGCAAGCGCCGGGCTCTACATCGCCTTCACCTACGACGATGCGCTGATCCGCATGATCATGCGCCGCTACACCGCCGAGCTGACGGTCGCGCCCGAAGACGAAGACCTCTATGTCCGCGAAACCGCTTCGGACATCGTCAACGTCATCGTCGGCAACTGCACGGCGGATCTTGCGACGCGCGGCGGGACGATCACGCTGTCCCCGCCCGTCCTGGTCGAGGGCGCGCGCACGATCAAAGGCCGGCCCGAGGCCACCGTCGCGGTGCACACCATCGCCTTCGACGACGGCGAGCTCGACATCGCCTTCGTCGGCCCCAAGGCGCTTTTTGACGAGCGGCTCAACTACACCGGGGAGGCCGCCTGATGGACGTCAGCGTCATGATCGTCGACGACTCCTTGATCATGATCCAGAAGCTCGAAGTTCTGGTTCGCGATCTCGGCTATTCCGTCGTCCGGATCTGCCGCAACGGCGAGGAAGCCGTGCGCGACTACGCCTCGATCAAGCCCGATATCGTGATGATGGACATCACCATGCCCGGCATGGACGGCATCGATGCGCTCATCCAGATTCGCGAACGCGATCCTGACGCGCGCATCATCATGGTCACCTCGCACGGCCAGGAAAGCATGGTCGTCCGCTCGCTGGAGGCAGGCGCGGTCGGCTACGTGCTAAAGCCCGTGTCCAAGGAGCGGCTCGAGGCGATGGTCACCCGTGCAACGAAGCAGATTCCGCTGCGCAAGACGCTGCCCGCAGCCGACGAGGCGAAAAAGCCCAACGGCGAGGACCACTGGACGGTGTGA
>JASFUX010000256.1:0-5061 GCA_050050115.1 Maricaulaceae bacterium
GTGTTGAGCGGGCTGCGCTGGGCGTGCGCCGGCGCGGCGATCAACATCAGGGCAAGCGCGGCGAGGAGGCGCCTCATCGTCTTTGAACTCCGGCGGTCTGAGCCTGAATATGGCCTGAGATCAGGCGTGAGTACCGCGCCGCGGTCAGGCGGCGCGAGGAGTTTTCCACACGATGATTCTAAGGGGAGATCAAAGACGGCGGAAAGACGGCGCGCACAGCTTTTGAGCTGTGAAACGGCCGTTCCAGGCTCCTAGCGCTCGGCGACGATCCGGGCGTCTCCGAAGCCCAGGCGTGCGACTTCCTGGCGCGCTGCGCTCGCTGACTGCCGGTCCGGCCAGGGCCCGATCATGACGCGGTGCCAGACCCTTCCGTTCACGGTGGCGCGGTTGACGAACACCGGGCCGCCGGCGCCCAGCCGGCGCATCAGCGCAATGGCGCGGTCGCGGTCGCGGAAGGAGGCGACCTGAACGTAGATGTCGGAGCCCCCGGCGGGCGGGCTCGGCCGCCGCGAGCGAACAACGGGCTGCTGCACGGTCGGCTCGAACGCGACCCGCGTCGGCTCGGGAGCGGGCGCGGCGGCGTACCGCTCGCCGCCGTCGGCCGGACCGACGTATTGGACGCGCACGCGTGCCGTGCCGTTTCGCTCGTAGCCAAGCTCACGCGCGGCGGCGCGCGAAAGGTCGATGATGCGATCGTCGACGAATGGACCGCGGTCGTTGACCCGGACGACCATGGATCGGCCGTTCTCGAGGTTGGTGACGCGCACCATGCTGGGCAGCGGCAAGGTCGTGTGCGCCGCCGAGACGACGTTCTGATCGAATGTCTCGCCGTTGGCGGTCGGCCGGCCATGGAAATTCGGGCCGTACCAGCTGGCGACCCCGGTTTCGTCGTAGTTGTCCTCGCGGGCGGGCACGTACCAGACGCCGTTGATCTGGTAGGGCCGGCCGATCTTCTGCGATCCGCCGCCAGGGGCCGCGAGCGCCGCGCTAGACCCGGACGAGCCGCCGTAAAGGCCCGTCGGCGCGCGCCAGTCCGAACTCGACGGCCCGGAGGCGCACGCGCTTGCGGTGAGCGCGATCATGGCGATGGCGGCGCGCGACAGCGCCCCTTGAACGCGATACGCGCGTCCAGACCGACCGAAAACCATTCTGGCCTTCCCTACCTGTCCCACCCGAGCCTCGAAACGCGGCCGGCCTGCAAAGGACCGCCCATGGGCTCGTACAAGAGGCAAGGTAACCCGAGGGCCGTTTCGGCCGGCTTAAACGAAAGGGTTACCGTTTCACCCTCGTGGACGACCGAATTTGATGAAAACTCGTTTGAAAACGACGCTGCGCCTTTCGGATCTCGCCGGTTTTGCGACGGACCGCGGATAGCCTACATAGGCGAGCGACGGACGGGTGGCCGAGTGGTTGAAGGCGGCGGTCTTGAAAACCGTTAGGCGTTTGCGCGTCTCGGGGGTTCGAATCCCTCCCCGTCCGCCAGGGTTGATAATTTATATAGCAATTTCAGTCAATTAAAAGGAGCAATTGAGATATTTTATTTTTACCCACCATTCTACCCACCGTCTTGAACTTGCACGATCGGCTTCATCGGTCGTCTGCAGGGTCATTACAATCCAGACTGGACAGCGGTCCGGTTCAGAGCAGCGAGGGACCTGAGGTAACCTGCGAAGCAGTCGTTTGCTGCCCTGACCTGCGGCTTCCTCCAATATGACGCCGTTCGCGCAACGCGATCGCCATGTCCTTTCGCGACGGTCAAGGGTTGCTCAATGGCGAGAAGTCCCAAGCCCACTCGGACGAAGCCGGGTGTTTGCTCCAGTGAAGACTGGTCGGTCGACGCGCGCGTCGGCGACCGCATTCGCATGCGACGCAACTTGCTCGGCGTCAGCCAACAGGCGCTTGGTGCCGCGATCGGCATCTCTTTTCAACAGATTCAGAAGTACGAGAACGGCGCGAACCGGATCGGCGCGAGCCGACTGGTGCAAATCGCCAAAGCGCTCGATACACCGGTCAGCTACTTCTTCGAGGGCGTCGAGCGAACAAGCGCGCGTGCGACGCGCAAAGAAGCGCAGATCTCCGCGTTCCTGTCGAGCGCCGACGGGGCCCGGCTGACCGCGGCTTGGCTCGACATCGAGGACGCCGGGCTCCGTCAGGTCGTGCTCGACCTCGTTCAAAGGATCGCCAAGACTTCGCTCGCCGGGCCCGAGGAAAAAGCTAGGCGCGGCACCCGCACCGCCGCACCGCGCCGGCGCGCACCCGGTGGGCCGCGGCGCTAATCAAACAAGCTCACCGTCCTCGCCGGCGGATCGCCGAGCGTCACCGCGTCCGCGCTGATCGAGGTCACCGGGCCGAGCGAGGTCTGATCGCCGACGGCGACGTTCGTCTCGCGACCATCGATCAGCAGCGTCGCCCGCGGCTCTCCGCCCGCGGCGAACACTGCAACCAGGCGCACGTCGATCACGCGTTCAGGCGCCGGAGCCGGTCGGTTGCGCTCGAATGCGGAGCGATCTGAGGCAAAAGGCGAGCGCGCGAGAATCTGAACTCTCGCCTGGCCGGACGCCGCAGGCAAAGCCCGCGAGGCCGCTGCTGGGACAGCGGCGTTCGGGTCTGCCTGAGCGGCGACTAATACCGGCTCGACCTCGGGTCGCGCAAACGCCGCTGCGAGCGCGGCGACGATCGCCGCGACGATCAGAATGCGCAGGCTGGCGCTCATGCCGGCGCCTCCGCGGCGCGCCACGCTCGACCCGCCTCGAGCCGAATGCGCAGATTCTCATCTGATCGCGCGCCGCTCCCCGCCTGCACTTCCAGCGCGCGAAGGAGCATCAGCGGGCGCTCGCGGTCGATCGCGGCGAGAACGTCAGTCAGACCTTGAAGGTCCGTAGTCAGCGAAACCTCCACCCAGGCGACGCGGCCAAGATCGCCCAGCACCTCCGGCCCAAGCGGCCGAACCGATCCCGCGGCGAGGCCCGCCGAGCGGACCAGTCGGTCGAGCGCGGCCTGAAGCGCCAGCTGCGCCTCGGCGTCGTCGCGATGACGCGCAGCGATCTCGTCAAGATCGAAGCTCGCCGTTGTTTCGGATGACGGGGAGAGCGCCTGCGCGTAGCGGTCAAGGCGGGCCTGCGCAGCGTCGCGCGCCGACCAGGTCTGTCGCAGCGACGAGGTGAGGCTCCATCCGGCCGCGGCGACGAGCGCGAACGCCAGAGCGATCGCGGCGAGGCGTTCGAGCACCCCTGATGCGTCGGCGGCGGCTTGCGGTTCACTCTGCATCGCCGCGCTCCTCCCGACGAGAGAGTCGGAGGTCGAACGTCTGACGCGCATCCGATGCGTCTCCATCCTCGCCGCGAACCGCGCCCGACAACGCCACGCTCCAATCCTCGGAAGCCTGAGAAAGTTGTTCGATCGCAGCCGCCGCCTCTTCGCTCGCGCCGGAGATCAGCACTTCGCCCGGCCGCCACTGCACCCGCGTCCAGAAGGCGGCGTCCGGCGTCGCCGCGTTGAGCGCGGCGAGATCGTCGAGCGCGGCGCCAGCGCGACGGTCGAGGACGCCCCGCGCGATGAGGTCGGCCGACAGATCTGCATCGCGTCGGGCGCGCTCGACCGCCACGGCTTGCGCGCGGATCGCCCGCTCGGCGTCGGCAAGCGCAGCCGTCTCCTGCTCAAGCGTCCGGGTCATGGTGACGACGGCGATGCTGAGCGCCGCAGCGAGACCGACTGCGAGACCCGTGTCGACGATCGCGGCTCGGCGGCGGCGGCGCATGGCTGTAGGCGTCCGCAACACTCCGCCTTGCGACGGCGGGCGAAAGAGCACATCGCGAGCCCCGCGCGATCGCGCGGCCTCTTCGATCTCGCCAAGGCGCGCCGTGCGCGCCATGGAAACCGCGTATACAGATGCGCTGGCGTCCATCGACTGAACTCTGCATGCGGCGATCTCGAGTTCGCTGGGGTCGACGGGCGCGAGTTCTCCAATGCGCAGCGCAAGCGCCTTTTGATGAGCCTCCGGCGATCCGGGCGGCAGCGCGGCCTTTGCGACGAAAACATCACCCGAGCTCAGCTCGACGCCGAGCCGACGCGGCAGTCGTTTGTGTGTTGAATGTTCGAGCTCATCCGTCCCGATCCAGGTCCTCCGCTCCGTCGTCGCTCCTTCGGGCGCAAACACCTCAGCGAGACGGGTGGTCCACCAGCGGACCGCGGCGGCGACGGGATCGAGCCGGTCCAGCGGGCTGGGCTGAAGGATGAGGGCGCGGGCCATCGGGTCTCCTCAGCGGCAACGACGGGCGACCGCATCGTAGCGGCAATCGAAAGGCGCCTCGCGGCGCGGGCGAACGACGACCACGGGCGGACGATCCTCGCCGCTCCACAAACGGATCGCTTGATCGACGCCTTGTTCGAACCGCGCGGTCTCATCGAGCGACAACGCGAAGGCGAGCGCCGAACCTGCGGCCTCATCGGCCACTTGCTCGAGCGCACGACCGCCTGACGCGTCATCCGTCAGTCGTAGGCTGAATGGGACGCCGCCCAATTCAACGGCGACTTGATCGGGACGCACCACAATCGAATCCGGATCGGCGCGCTCGAGCTGCTCGAACCGAGCCTGAGCCAGCCTGGCACTTCGCGTCTCGGCGAGCTCGCTGCTAACCTCTACGAACGTGCGCGCATACTGCCGCGTGATCTCGGCAAGCCCCGAGATCAGCATCGCGGCGACGACAAGGCTTGCGGCCATTTCAGTCAGCGTGAAGGCGGCGTCCGGCGGATCGGCCGGGGCCTGCTCTTCGTCCATGGCTGCTTCCCCATCCGCCTTAGCGTGATCTGAACGTGATCGTCTCAAGACGGGTCGCTCCTTCTCTTCGCGCAGTCGTCCAATGCACTTCCACAAGCACGCTCTGAAGAGCGTCTTGTCCCTCATAAGGCGCAATCGCGCGGGTCCACGTCAGCCGTCCGTCCGGCGAAGCGCCTTGGATCGCCCCCGGCCCGGCGATCGCGCCTTCGGCCAGCAGATGTCGCGCCTGGCGCAGCGCAAGGTCGCGAACCGTCGCTTCGTAAGCACGCCCGCGCGCCGAAACG
>JASFUX010000257.1:0-5049 GCA_050050115.1 Maricaulaceae bacterium
GGCGACCTTGATGCGCGGCGGCACCTCGAAGGGCCTCTACTTCGCCGCAAGCGATCTGCCAACGGATGAAGCGGCGCGCGATCGCGTGCTGCTCGCCGCCATGGGCTCGCCGGACGTGCGCCAGATCGACGGCGTCGGCGGCGCCCATCCGCTGACCAGTAAGGTCGCCGTGATCAGCTTATCGACGCGCGAGGACGCAGACGTCGACTACCTTTTCCTCCAGGTCGTCGTCGACAAAGCGGAAGTCTCGGACGCGCAGAACTGCGGCAACATCCTCGCCGGCGTCGGCCCGTGGGCGATCGAGCATGGATTGGTCGAGGCGCACGACGGCGTCACGCCGGTGCGCATCCACATGGTCAACACCGGCGCGATCGCCGTCGCCCATGTCGCGACGCCCGGCGGCCAGGTCGAGTACGAAGGCGACGCGCGCATCGACGGCGTGCCCGGAACCGCTGCGGCGATCCCGATCGATTTCCTCGACGTCGCCGGCTCGAGCTGCGGCGCGCTGCTGCCGACCGGAAACGTCGTCGACGAAGTGAATGGTGTTGCGCTCACCTGCGTCGACAACGGCATGCCGGTCGTGGTGATGCGCGCGGCCGACTTCGGCCTCAGCGGCGCGGAGGCGCCAGCCGAACTCGAGGCGAACGCCGTGCTCAAGGAGCGGATCGAAGCGATCCGGTTGGAGATCGGCCCGAAGATGAACCTCGGCGACGTCGCCAAGAAGACCGTGCCGAAGATGACGCTGATTTCACCGCCGACCAGCGGCGGCGCCGTGTCGACGCGCAGCTTCATTCCCCATCGCGTGCACGAAGCGATTGGCGTGCTAGGCGCGGTCTCGGTCGCGACGGCTTGCGTCCTGCCCGGCTCTGTCGCCGCGGACGTCGCGAAGGTCGACGCGGCCAACGGCCCGATGCGCCTCGATATCGAGCACCCGACCGGCTTCTTCACCGTCGACATCGGGATCGAGGGCGAAGGCGCGGCTCTGGAGATCAAACGCGCCGCGCTGCTCCGCACCGCGCGGAAGCTGATGTCGGGAGAAGTGTTCGTGCCCGCGAGCGCTTGGGGAGGGTCCGGATGACAGACGCACCCCGCATCGCCCTCATCGGCTTCGGCGAGGTCGGGCAAATCCTCGCCGCTGACCTCAAGCCGACCGCCGCGGTGATCTCGGCGTGGGACCTGCTCTTCGCGAACACAGACAGCGGACCGTCCAAGGCGGCGACCGATGTGCGACGCGGATCAGACGCGGCCGACGCCGTTCGCGACACATCGGTGGTCATCTCGGCGGTGACTGCGGCGCAGACGGTCGAGGCCGCGCGCTCAGCTGCGGAGGGGATCGAGGCGGACGCCTTCTATCTCGATCTCAACTCCGCTTCCCCCGCCGCTAAAGCCGATGCGGCGGAGTTGATTGAAACGGCCGGCGGCCGCTACGTCGAAGCGGCGGTGATGAGCCCGGTCCCGCCCAAGCGTCTCACCAGCCCGATCTTGCTCGGCGGGCCGTGCGCCGAAGCCTTCCTGCCCGTCGCCCAGGCGCTCGGCTTCTCCGGCGCGCGAGTCTTCTCCAGCGAACTCGGCAAGGCGTCGGCCGCAAAAATGTGCCGTTCGGTGATGGTCAAAGGGATCGAGGCGCTGCTGGCGGAGTCGTTGATCACCGCACGCGGCTATAGGGTCGAGGCAGACGTGCTCGCCTCGCTCGACGACCTGCTGCCCGGTCCCGACTGGCCGAAGCTGGCGCGCTACATGATCTCGCGCTCGCTCCAGCACGGCGTCCGCCGCGCCGAGGAGATGCGCGAAGCGGCGAAGACGGTCGAGGACGCCGGACTCGATCCGCACATGAGCGCCGCGACGGCCGAACGGCAAGCTTGGGCGGCGAACTTCGCCGCGGCGTTGTCGCAAGACGACCTCAACGCTCTCCTCGACGCGATCCGTGAACAAATCGATTTGAAAGGGCGAGCGGCATGATCATCGACTGCCACGGCCATCAGACGATCGTGCCCCAGCCGCACCTCGACTTTCGCGAGGCGCAGAAAGCTCGGCTGAAAGACCCGTCCTTGCCGATGCCTGACCAGCCGGTGATCTCCGACGACGAGATTCGCGAAGGCATCGAGGGCAATCAGCTCAAGCTGATCAAAGAGCGCGGCGGCGACCTGACGATCTTCTCGCCCCGCGCCTCGCGGATGGAGCCGCACGTCGGCGATCCGGACACGGCGCTCAGATGGTCGATCGCCTGCAACAACCTGATCTATCGTGTCACCCAGCTCTACCCAGACAACTTCACCGGCGTATGCATGTTGCCGCAAACGCCCGGCGGCGACCTGACGAACTCGATCGCCGAACTTGAGCGCTGCGTAACCGAGCTTGGCTTCATCGGCTGCAACCTCAATCCCGACCCCTCCGGCGGGCATTGGACCTCGCCGCCGCTGACAGACCCCTACTGGTTCCCGATCTACGAAAAGATGGTCGAGCTTGAGGTTCCGGCGATGGTGCACGTGTCGGGCTCCTGCAACCCGACATTCCACGCCACCGGCTCTTACTACATCGCCGCGGACACCAACGCCTTCATGCAGTTCATCGAAGGCGATCTGTTCAAAGACTTTCCCGATCTGAAGTTCATCATCCCACACGGCGGCGGCGCAGTTCCCTACCACTGGGGCCGCTACCGGGGCCTTGCGGACATGCTGAAGCGCCCGCCGCTCGACAGCCATGTGATGAAGAACATCTACTTCGATACCTGCGTCTATCATCAGCCTGGGATCGACCTCCTCTTCGAGGTGATCGACGTCGACAACATCCTGTTCGGCTCGGAGATGGTCGGCGCCGTACGCGGGATCGATCCGGAGACCGGGAACTACTTCGACGACACCAAGCGCTACGTCGACGCGCTCGACATCTCCGATGAGGAC
Organism: Maricaulaceae bacterium; assembly: GCA_050050115.1. Classification (GTDB taxonomy): domain Bacteria; phylum Pseudomonadota; class Alphaproteobacteria; order Caulobacterales; family Maricaulaceae; genus JASFUX01. The sequence continues at coordinate 2,901 of JASFUX010000257.1, forward strand.
AAAGCCAAGGTGTTCGAAGGCAATGCGCGGCGCGTCTATCCGCGACTGGATCGCACCTTGAAAGAGAAAGGCTTGTGATGGCCGACGTGTTCGAGAAAACCCCCGGCTGGCTCGATTGGCATCCCAATCCGAAGAAGCCGGACTTCACGCCGCCGCCGGGCGCGATCGACAGTCATTGCCACGTGTTCGGTCCCGGCGCCGAGTTCCCTTTCGCGCCCGAGCGCAAGTATACGCCTTGCGACGCCTCCAAAGACCAGTTGTTCGCTCTGCGCGACCACCTCGGCTTTTCGCGCAACGTCATCGTCCAGGCAACGTGCCACGGCGCGGACAATAGCGCTGTGCTCGACGCGATCGCCCACTCGGACGGCAAGGCGCGCGGGGTCGCGACGGTGAAGCCGGACGTCACCGACGAGGAACTCAACGCGCTCGACGCCGGCGGAGTGCGGGGCTTGCGGTTCAACTTCGTCAAACGCCTCGTCGACGTGCTGCCGCGCGAGCCGCTGATGGACATCGCCCAGCGCATCGCGCCGATGGGCTGGCACATCGTCATCTATTTCGAAGCCGAGGAGCTGCCCGAGTTCTACGACTTCTTCACCAGCCTACCCACGACGGTCGTCGTCGACCACATGGGCCGGCCGGACGTTTCCGGCCCGCTCGACGCGCCGGAGTTCGAACTGTTCCTGAAGCTGATGGCCGAGCATGAGAACTTCTGGTCGAAGGTCTCGGGCGCGGAGCGCCTGTCGAAGCTCGGCCCGCCCGGATACGACGACTTCGTGCCGTTCGCGCGCCGGGTGGTCGAAACCTTCCCGGACCGGGTGATCTGGGGCACCGACTGGCCGCACCCGAACCTCAAATCGCACATGCCCGACGACGGCGAGCTGGTCGACCTCGTGCCCCGCATCGCGCCGACGCCGGAGCTGCAGCGCAAGCTGCTCGTCGACAATCCAATGCGTCTCTACTGGCCGGAGGAAAGCTGATGACCTTCGTTCGCAACCGCTGGTACGTCGCCGCCTGGGATCACGAGGCCGGACGCGTCCCTCTCGCCCGCACCGTCTGCGGCGAGCCGATCGTGCTCTACCGCAAGCTCGCCGGCGAAGTCGTCGCCATGCGCGACGCCTGTCCGCATCGGCTGTTTCCGCTTTCCGAAGGCCTGCGCGAAGGCGACTCGATCCGCTGCCGCTACCACGGCCTCAAAGTCGGCGCGGACGGCGTCGCCGAGGAGATGCCTTTAAAGAGCGAGCGGGTGAACAAGAAGCTCTGCGTGCCGGTCTATCCGGCGGTCGAGCGGCATCGCTTTGTCTGGGTGTGGATCGGTGACCCTGCAAAGGCCGATCCCAATACGGTGCCGGACCTCTGGCCGTGCTCGCGTCAAGGCTGGGTGTTCGACGGCGATTACAACCACGTCAAATGCGACTATCGCCTGTTGATCGACAACCTGATGGATCTGACGCACGAAACCTACGTGCACGTTGGGTCGATCGGACAGCCCGAACTGATGGAGGTCTCTTTCGACACATCGGTCGACGGCGACCACGTGACTGTAACGCGCTGGATGGAAGGCGTGGACGCGCCGCCCTTCTGGCGCAGCGCTTTGAAGAAAGAGGGCCCGGTCGACCGCTGGCAGATCTGCCATTTCGTCGAGCCCTCTTCGGTGATGATCGACGTCGGCGTGGCGCCGGTGGGCGCCGGCGCGACGGTGGAGGACCATGACCAGGGCGTACGCGGTTTCGTCATCGACGCGATGACGCCCGAGACCGAGACGACGACACACTACTTCTGGGGCATGGCGCGCAACTTTGATCTCACGGACGCGGGTGTGACGGGACGCCTGAAGGCGCAGCAGAACGCCGTGTTCGAGGAAGACTACGAAGTGCTCGAACTTCAACAACGATCGATCGACGCAAACCCGGATTTGAAGCTGCGCACGCTGTCGATCGACTCCGGCGGCGCGCACGCGCGGCGGATCATCGAGCGCCTAGCGGCGCAAGCTTAAGAGGAAACGCCATGCCGCTCGAAAAGCCCTATACGGACGTGCCCGGCACGACCATCTTCGACTCCGACCAGGCGCGGAAAGGCTATCACCTCAATCAGTTCTGCATGTCGCTGATGAAGGCCGAGAACCGCGAGCGCTTCAAGGCGGACGAGCGCG
>JASFUX010000258.1:0-5016 GCA_050050115.1 Maricaulaceae bacterium
GCTGGATCAGGCTTTCGCCCATTGTCCAAGATTCCCCACTGCTGCCTCCCGTAGGAGTCTGGGCCGTGTCTCAGTCCCAGTGTGGCTGGTCGTCCTCTCAGACCAGCTACAGATCGTCGCCTTGGTAGGCTTTTACCCCACCAACAAGCTAATCTGACGCGGGCTAATCTCTCGGCGATAAATCTTTCCCCCGAAGGGCGCATACGGTATTAGCCGTCGTTTCCAACGGTTGTTCCGTACCGAAAGGTATATTCCCACGCGTTACTCACCCGTCTGCCACTAAGTCCGAAGACTTCGTTCGACTTGCATGTGTTAAGCCTGCCGCCAGCGTTCGTTCTGAGCCAGGATCAAACTCTTAGGTTGAGTTCGCCCAATCTCGGAACCGGGCCCAGCCGAAGCAGAGCCCGTTTCGTATTTGGCGTTTCGATATAAAATCGACGGGATATGCGAACCTTGATCGGCTTTAAGATCAAGGATCACGAGTCGTCGAGAAAACGTCAGACGATTGGACGTCGCTTGCGCGCCGAAGCGCGCCGCCAAGACGTCGCCGCCTGCGTTTCTCTTTCCTAAACAACGATGTCAAAGAGCTGGAAACACGGGGCTTTGACCCCAAGCCTCCCGCCGGTCGGACTGTCCTCCCGGCGACGCGAGGCGCGCTGTATATGCGCGCAGTAATGCCATGTCAAACGCCTTCTTCCGGCCTCGAAAAACTCCAACCGTACACGGAGCGAAATCGAGAAATTAGTCACAAGCGCGGCCCGCGGTTGGACCCGCGAACGACTTGCTCTCTACCGGAGAAGGCTTAACAGAATATGTCTACTCGCGCCCCGATGCAATGGAAAATTCTCTATGCGCGCGAACTTATCCACCAGACGGGTTCTGGGTTCCGGGGGTTAGGTGTTCGGGCCAGCTCTCAAGCCGAATTCTTGGGTCAGGTTCTCGCCGACAGGCACGCCGCCAACAAGCCCGAAAACCCAATCCCCAGAACCTAATCCCTATAATCCAATACCCAGCCCCGCGAGGCCTTCGTCTCAAGTAAAGGCGACTAGCCGGTGGTGATATAGTCCCGCATTGCGCGGTTTTCGTCTTCGGCTTCCTTGATCTTCCACTTGACCACGTCGCCGATCGACACGAGGCCCGAGAGCGCCCCGTCGACGATCACCGGCAGATGGCGGATCCGGCGCGAGGTCATCCGGGAAAGAAGCTGATCGAGCGTGTCCCCGGGCGCGGCGGTCACCACGTCCTTGGTCATGGCCCCCGACAGCGGCCGGTCGAGCGCCTCGGCGCCGTTGCGGGCGACCTCGCGGGCGATGTCGCGCTCGGAGAGCACGCCGCAGACGACCGCGCCTTCGACGACGACCAGCGCGCCGACACCCTTCTCGTCAAGCATGCGCGCGGCTTCGCGGACCGGCACGCTCGGCGCGATCGTGTGCACCGTCGCGCCTTTGTCGGACAATATTGCTGCTACGTTCATGAGTATCTCCCCACGAGCCTGACCGACCGAGCAGCAGTTCAATTCTCGTATAAGCTGCCGGTTCGTTCAATCGATACCAACGGCGGCGCGGCTTTATGGTTGCCGCCTGCTTGCTGCTTTCGCCGCAGCAACATCGGCGCCGAACGGCCGGCCCTGGCACGCCCGTTGCAGCCCGCAAGACCGACGCTTTGTCGGCCTGAGGCTCGAATGGGGTTCGCGTTCACCTTGATTTCCACGTCCGTGCAGCGGCATTGGCCGATCGCGACGATGGCCGCGGCGTGCGCGATGATGCTCTCGGCGGCGGCCTTGGTCGCCTCGGACTCGCTCGCCTTTCGCACCGACGTCGATCAGTTCGCTCGAAGAGCTGCGGCGGGAACCGCGACGGACCTCGCGCCCGGCTCGGACTCTTCGAATGCGGACGACCCGCAGATCGACGGCGCTTCGAGCCCGGCGCGGGCGGCCGCGAACCTCGGCCTGCGCGGCGACCGCCGGATCGTCGCGCTGAGCGCGCAACTCGACGGCGCGGCCTCGCAGGCCGACGACGCCCTCAGCGCTTCGATCGCAGCGAGCCGCTTTGGCGGGGGTTACGTCCGCGGCGGACAGCTGACCGTCTTCGTCGGAACCGAGCAGATCACGTCGAGAGACTTTGCGCAAACCGATCGCTAGCGTCTCGAACTCGACATTTATTTGATCACTGATTGAGCATTTTCCGTCTTGCTCGGGCGTACTCCGCAGGCGAGTGTGACCAACCGGACGGCTTCGCCGTCAAAGCGCCCGTGCGTCCACGAACTGCGCGCCGCAGGACCTTTAGCAGCTGTCCGCCGGGCTCTGGTCTGGGGATTGCGAGAGACCTCCTCCAACACGCCTGCAACAAGCCTTCCGGGGGGACGGCGAGCATTATGATTCACGAGTGCAATCGCGCGCTTGAAAACATCTGGTCGGCGGCCGCGCTCGGCCACGATCTCGAGCTGCGCCCGGCCGACGGCCTGACCGATCACGCGTTCCTCTGTCGGCGCTGGGATCACGATCACTACGTCTTCAGTCACGTCGGCGCAGCGGTGCGCGCGATCCACGGCCGCGAGCTCATCGACCACAATCTGCTCGAGCTCTGGCGCGCCGATGATCGCGCCCAGGTCCGCGACGCCCTCGAGCACGCCATCAACCTGCGCGCCCCGGTGCTCCTGCGCTCGAGCGGCCGGCGGATCACCGGCGGCTCGATCGCCTTCGAGGCGACCTTCTGGCCGCTTGCTGGCCCCGCCTCCCAAGTCGACCGCGTCCTCGGCGCGATCGCGCCCTGCGTCGGCGCGCACTGCGTTGGCGCACATTGGGGCGCGCCGGTGATCGAGCACGGGGTCGACGAGATCGGCTTCCTGCCCGGCGCAACCGACGCCCAGGCGCCGCGCGCCGCCCGGCTCGTCGAGCTGCTGATGGACGCAGGTCTGCGCCCCTCGTCCCTGTCCTGACGGCGCAAAGTCCCGCGCGCCCAGACTGCGCTCTACAAGGTCGCGCTTTACAAGGTCGCGCTTTAGAAAATCGTATCGTTTGTGCGGCAAGCTTGAGGTTTCAAGCCGTTCACCAGCCGCCGAGCCGATCCGCGCCCATGACTCCCCGCCTCGACCGACGCAAGGCCCGCGCGACCGCCCGCGCCATCGCCGACAAGCGCCGCCACCGCCGCGTCGAGCTGCCGCGCAACGCCCGGCTGCTGCTCGAAAACGGCCGAGAGAGCCCGTGCGCGATCTTCAACATCTCCGTAGGCGGCGTTTCGGCCGAAGCCGCACTTGCGCCGCGCGTCAATTCGCGCGTCGTGCTGATCGTCGAGGGAATCGGCCGGCTTGAGGGTCGCGTCACCCGGGTCTGGGGCCAGCGCTTCAGCGTCTACTTCGACGCGGCGTCTTTCCGCAAACGGCTGAGCCTCGCCGATCTTCTGACCTGGGAGATCAACCGCGGCCCGCTCGGGCTTGCCGAGGACCGCCGCGCGCCGCGCCGCAAGCGCGGCGACGGGGTGCGGGTCGATCTCGCCGACGGCCAGACCCGGGCGAAGTATCTCGACGACTCCGAGGTCGGCGCGTCATTCTCCTCGCTTCAGCGCCCCCGCCCCGGCGAGGTTGCGCGCATCGAGGCCCGCATCGGCCGCATCGCGCGCCGCCACGACAAAGGCTTCGCCATCGACTTCGCACCCGACGAGCCGAGCCCGAAGACGTAGCCCGGACAAACGAAAGGCCGGCGCAGCGGCCGGCCTTTCGCCCAAGACGGCGACGACGCCGCTCTCACATCTCGGGTTTGACGAACAGCATAACGAACTGATCCGTCCGGCCACGGATCGATGGATCGAACGGCCCGACGTTTCGCGCATCATCCGGGTTGCGCAGCGCATCGCTTTCGCCGACGTACTCAAAGCCCGCCGCCTCGACCTCTGCGCGCACGAACGCCTGATCGATCCGGTGCAGACCGGCTTCGACTGCGCCATACCCCGAACCGTCCTCGGCCGAGTGGTCGAGCACGACGTAGTGCCCGCCTGGCTTGAGCGCCTCGTAGATGCTTGCGTTGAGCGTGTCCCGGCCTTGCCGCAGGTCGTGGTAGTTCTGCGACGTCCAGACCAGATCGAGCGGCTCGGGCGAGCTGATGTCGGTCACCGAGCCTTCGACATAGACGACGTTGGAGAACGCCGGATCTTCGGCGATCGCGCGCACGGTGTCCGCGCCGCGCGCCGAAGTGAAGGTGTAGACCGCGCCCTCGGCGCCGACCGCGCCGGAGAAGATCCGCGTGAAGTAGCCTCCGCCGGGGATCAGCTCGCCGATCTTGTCGCCCGGCTCGACGCCGGCGAAAGCGAGCATCTCGGCCGGCTTGCGGTTGGCGTCGTCGGCGACCTGGTCTTCAGGCCGCGCCGGATTGTCGACCGCGGCTTGGATGTAGGCGGCGTCGGCGGACAGGCCGTTGCCCGCTCCTGCGACGCCGCCCTCGGCGGCCGTGGTCGTCGTGCAGCCGCCCAAGGTCATGGCGAGGGCGGCGACGGCGGTCATGGTCGTTCTGGCAAGCATGGCGGTCTCCCCATTGAACAAGAACCGCTCGTCCTCTAGCGGCTGGGCGGAGGCCCGGCAAGCAAACCCGGCGATTGTGAAACGAAGGTCACAATCTCGTGTTCGCGGCGCCCAGCTGCGCCAACCCTCAAAACCGCGCATGCAGCCCCAGCCTCAGCGAGCGGCCGGGCAGCGGGACGACGTCCTTCAACTGAGACGTATGCAGACGGCCCTCTTCGTCGGTCGCGTTCAAGATCTCGATGATTACGCGCACGTCTTGCTCGAACGGATAAAGCGATGCTGAGAGGTTGTAGAAGGTGAAGTCGTCGGTCGGCAGCTCGAACGACGCCGTCTGGTCCTGCTCGGCCGTATAAGCCGCTTCGCCGCGCAGCTCGATCCAATCGCGCTCGAGCCCCAGCCCAAACGTCGCGCCGAACGGCGGCATCCGCGGCAGGTCGCCCAGGCCGTCGGTTTCGCCGCGGACGTACTCGAGCGTCGCGTCACCCGTCAGGTTCCAGGCGCCGA
>JASFUX010000259.1:0-5010 GCA_050050115.1 Maricaulaceae bacterium
ACGAAGATGTTCGTCAGGTCGTCCGGCGCGCGCCGGTCCTCAGGGCGGTTCTGGACGATGACGTCGTAGCCCTCGCCGCCGTCGACGAACTGGCCGACACGTCGCGAACCAAGCTGAGTTTCGAGCGCGCGGCCGATCGACTGCACTGAGACGCCGAGCGCGGCGGCGCGCTCACGGTCGATCTCAACCCCCAGCTGCGGGCGCGAGGGCTCGAGGCTCTTGCGCGGGCGCTCGAGCCGCGGGTTCTGCCGGATGACGCCGAGCACGTCCTCGGCCACCGCGTCGAGCTGGTCGTAGTCTGGGCCCGACAGCACGAGCTGGAGATCCTCGCCCTGGCCGCCGCGGCCGAACGCCGAGGGCATGCCGGCGAACGCCTGCAGGCCGGTGAGCTGACCCAGCCGCCGGCTCAGCTCGGCCTGAACCTCCAACCCGCTGCGCTCGCGCTCGTTCCAAGGCCTGAGCGCCAGGATACCGATGCCGTTGTTGAAGCTCGAGCCGCCTCCGCCGCCGAACCCGGGCACACGGATGAACGAAGTCGTCGCCTCGCCGCTTTCGACGTAGCTGTTGAGTATCTCTTCGACATAAGCGGACTGTTCGGCGGTATGGTCGAAGCCCGCGCCCTGCGGCGCCTCGAAGCGGACGAAGAACATGCCGCGGTCCTCAGGCGGCATCAGCTCGCGCTCGAGCTGGGTGAACATGAAGGCCGCCCCGCCCGCGATTGCGAGCATCACCACCGTGATGAGCGCGCGGCGCTCGAGCAGGAACAATAGAGAGTTCTTGTAAGAGGCGGTCACCCGGTCCATCGCCACGCTGACCCAGCGCGCCGGCCCGACCAGCTCCCGGCTCGGGCGCAAGAGCTTGGACGCCATCATCGGCGACAGCGTCAGCGCGACGAAGCTGGAGATGATCACCGCGCCGGAGACCGTGACCGCCAGCTCGACGAAGATCCGCCCGGTGTAGCCGGTCATCACCGTCAGCGGCGCGAACACCGCGACCACAACCGCGGTCGTCGCGATGACGGCGAAGAACACTTGCTGCGCGCCGCGATCCGCGGCGGTCAGCGGCGGCTCGCCAAGATCGATCCGTCGCTGGATGTTCTCCAGCACCACGATGGAGTCGTCGACCACCAGTCCGATCGCCAGCACCATCGCCAGCAACGTCAGAATATTGATGGTGAAGCCGAAAACCGCCAGCACGCCAAAGACGCCGATGAGCGAGACCGGCACCACGGCGGCGGGCACCAGCGCAGCGCGCGGGGAGCCCAGAAACAGGTAGATGATCAACACCACCAACCCGAAAGCGATCCCCAGCGTGCGCCAGACCTCGCGCACCGCGGCGCGGACGAACTCGGTGGAGTCGTTGCCGATCTCGATCGTCATGCCCGCGGGCAAGGTGCGGTTGATCTCGGCCACCTCCGCCGCGACCGCGTCGGCGACCTCGAGCGAATTGGACTTCGATTGGCGCACGACGCCCAGACCGACCCGGCTCGCGCCGCCGCCGCGGAACAGCGCCCGCCGCTCGGCTGAATCGAGCTGAACGTCGGCGACCTCGCCGAGCCGGACCACGTGGCCGTCGACCGATTGCCCGACGGGCAGCCTGCGGAATTCCTCCGCGCGCAGATAGGAACGCTCGATCAGGACGGTGAGGTCGACCTGCCCGGTCTCGATCGCGCCGCCGGGCAGCTCGACGTTCTGGCGCCGGAGCGCGTTTTCGATGTCGTCGACAGTCAGGCCCCGCGCCGCCATGGCGTTGCGGTCGAGCCAGACCCGCATGGCGAACTCCTGCCCGCCGCCGACCTGAACCGAGGCGACCCCGTCGAGAACCGACAGACGGTCGACGACATAGCGCTCGGCGTAGTCGGTCAGCTCAAGGATCGAGCGGGAGTCCGAGAACAGCGAGTACCACATCATCGGCTGAGCGTCGGCGTCCTGCTTGGACACCTGCGGCGGGGTGACTTCCTCGGGCAGTCGGCCGGTCACCCGGCTGACCGCGTCGCGCACGTCATTCGCCGCGGCTTCGAGGTCGCGTTCGAGATTGAACTCGAGGTTGATCTGCGAGCGCCCGTCCGAGCTGGTCGAACGGATCAGCTTGACCCCGTCGATGCCCGAAAGCTGGTCCTCGATGACCTGGGTGACGCGGTTCTCGACGACTTCGGCGTTGGCGCCGGGGTAGCTGGTCGAGACCGAGACGATCGGGTTGTCGACGTCGGGGATCTCGCGCAGCGGCAGGTTGTTGTAGGAAATCAGCCCAAAGACGACGATTAACGCGCTCGCCACCGCAGCGAGCACGGGCCGGCGGACGGCGACGCCCGAAAGGGTCATTCTCCGCCGCTCCGCACGAAGCCGCGGGCCTCCGCGCCGCCCCTCGATCTTGCGACATCCTCGCCGCCGTCTCCGGCCGCACCGGCGCCCCCGGGCGGATTGACCACCGTCACCGGCGCGCCGTCGCGCAAGCGGTGCGTGCCTTCCTGAACAACCAGATCGTCCGGATCGAGCCCCGCGATGATCTCGATCAGACCGTCTCGGCGTGCGCCGGCGTCGACCGCGCGCTTGACGACCATCGCCCCGCGCTCGCCGGACTCAACGACATAGAGATAGGCTTGCTCGCCCTCGAGGAAGACCGCCAGCTCGGGGACCGCGAACGACTCCCGCGCGTCCCGCGACAGCTCGACGACCAACAGCATGCCGGGCAGTAGTCGACCCTCGGGGTTTTCCACGATTGCGCGCGCTGTCGCGGTCCGGGTGATCGGATCAACGCGGCTATCGAGCTGATCGACTTCGCCGACAAATACGTCGTCTTCGAACGCCGCGGCGCGCGCTTCGAGCGGCGCGCCGGGCTCGACCGCCGCAAGGAAACGCTCGGGCACGGTGAAGTCCAACTTGATCACCGAGATGTCGTCCAAGGTGGCGATCACATCTCCGGGGCGCACGAGCATGCCGGGGCTTGCATTGCGCAGTCCGACCACGCCGTCGAACGGAGCGCGGACGATGCGGTCGGAAAGCCGCGCCTCGATCGAGCGCACGCGCGCGGCGGCGCGATCGAGCGCGGAGTCCAGCTCATCGAGCCGCTGGGACGTGGCGACGCCGCGGCTTTCAAGCTCCCTGTAGCGGTCGCGCTCGCGCAACGCCTCGTCGTAGGTCGAGCGCGCCTCGGTCAGAGTCGCGGCTTCCTCCGCGTCGGCCAGCTCGGCGAGGACGTCGCCGGCGTGCACATGATCGCCGCTCTCGAATGCGATCCGGCTGATTACGTCGGTCACCTTCGAGGTGATGGTGACGGATTCGTTGGCGCGCGCGGTGCCGAGCGCCTCGACGATGTCGGCGAATTGCGCGCGCTCGACCTCGGCGACCCGCACCGGCAGGGCCTGCTGCCCCCAGCTCGCCTGAGCCTCCTCGGCATTGTTGGAGATGATCTTCACCGCGGCGGCGAGCGCCAGGAGGACGCCTACAATGCCGGCGACGATCACGAAGGCGTAGCGAGACATGAACCGTGCTTTCTCAATGGGCTGAACGGTGTACGCTCTTATTTCAAAGGCCTCGCCGCAGGCCAAGTTTCTTAGACTTAATCTACAGCGCGAGGCCGCGCCCGCCAGCCAGGTCAGGCGCGCTGGAACGGATAGTGACCGCCGCCGAGCTCAAGGATCGACGTCAGCTCGTCAAGCGCCTCGCGGGCTTCGGTCATCAGCGCCGGGTCGCCCAGCTCGCCAGGTCGCAGTGCGTCGCGGTAGCGGCGCTCGGCCCAGGACTTCAACTCGTCGTGAAGAGCGTCATCGAACAGCATGTGTGGATTGGCCGCGGCGCGCTCGGCCTCGGTCAGCACAACGCGCAGGCGCAGACACGCGGGGCCGCCGCCGTTACGCATGCTCTCGCGCAGGTCGACATGGCGCACCTCGCCGATCGGCCCCTGGCCTTCGACCAAGCCTTCGCACAGCGCGCGCGTCGAGGCGGTCTCTTGGGTTTCTTGCGGAGCGAGCAGCAGGAAACGGTCCCAACCCGACGGTCGCAGCAGCTGGCTGTTGAACAGGTAGGACTTCACCGCGTCGTCGAGGTTCACCTCGGCTTCGGTGACCTCGATGAACTGCGGCTCGAACAGGCCTTCAGCTGCGCGTCCTATGTCTTCAAGCGCCCGCGCCTTGTCGGCGAAAGCGCGCTCGTGGAAGAACATCACGGTCTCGGCGGACACGGCGACCACGTCGTTGTGGAAGGCGCCGGCGTCGATCGCCTCGTCCGACTGGCGGACGAACACCGTGCGGCGCGGGTCGAGCCCGGCGCGCCGCGCGAGCGCCTGGCAGGCCTCGAGCGTCTGGCGCGCGGGAAAGCCGCTGCGGCGCTTCTCCTCGAACGCCGATCGACCGTAGACGAAGATTTCGACGCCCGGCTCACCGTGAGAGGCGCAAAGCCGCATGTGATTGGCCGCGCCCTCGTCGGCGAAGTCCGACTGCGCAGGCAGCGCGGGATGAACCTCAAAGCAGCCGCCGTCCGGAAAGGCGGCGGCCAGCGCGCGCTGGGTCTCGCCATGCTCGATCGCGCGATGCGCCGTGGTGAGAAGATTTGCGGGGCTCAAGTGGACTCGGCCGTCGGCGGCGTCGGCAGACGGTGAGACCGTGGCCGCGTTCGCCGCCCACATGGGCGAAGCGGAGCTGACGCGCGCGACCAGTCGAGGATCGGTCGCCCAGGCCGCTTCGAGCACGGCGGCGTCGCCGCCAGCGAACCCTAGCTCGCGCAACCGCCAGATCGCCGGCCGTTCCTGCGGCGGCAGCACGCCCTGAACGAGGCCAAGGTCGGCCAGCATCTTCATCTGGGCGAGGCCCTGCAGGACCGCCCGGCGCGGATTGGAGACCGCGCCTTCATGCGTCGCGCTGGCGATGTTGCCGTAGCTCAGGCCGGCGTAGTTGTGCGTCGGACCGACGAGACCGTCGTAGTTCGCCTCGACGGCGGTCATTCGTCAAAGCCGCGCGCAGCCAGGAACTCGACCTGCGGCGCTTCCTGGCTGGCGACCGGGTAGGCGCAGTAA
>JASFUX010000260.1:0-4981 GCA_050050115.1 Maricaulaceae bacterium
GACGCGGTCGAGCGCGCAGGTCTCCGAAGCGAGCACGTAGGAGCCGTCGATCTCTCCGAGAACGAGCGGCCGGATGCCGATCGGATCGCGCGCGCCGATGAGCTTTTTCTGAGTGAGCGCGACGAGCGCATAGCCGCCTTCGATCGCGCTGAGCGCGTCAAGAAAGCGCTCGATCGTATTGATCCCGCGCGAGCGCGCGACGAGGTGGAGGATCACTTCGGTGTCGGACAGCGTTGAAAAGATCGAGCCCTCCGCAACCAGTTCGTCGCGGAGGGCTCGGGCGTTGGTTAGGTTGCCGTTGTGGGCGATGGCGAAGCCGCCCTCGTTGTAGTCGGCGTAGAACGGCTGGAGGTTGCGCGATACGGAGCCGCCGGCGGTGGAGTAGCGCGTATGGCCGATCGCGCGGTCCCCCGGCAGGCGCTTGGAAAGCGCTTCGCCCGGCGTGAAATGTTCTGAGACGAGGCCCTTGTGGCGCTCGACGAAGAAGCGGCCGTCGTGCAGCGAGACGGCGCCGCAGCCTTCCTGACCGCGGTGCTGGAGCGCGTGCATGGCCATGGCGGCGAGGGTCGAGGCCTCGGGCGCGCCAAACACGCCGAAGACGCCGCATTCCTCGCGCAATCCGTCGAAATCGATCTCGCCGCCGCTCATGGCGCGCTACATACGCGCGCCGCGCCGATTCTGCCATGCCTGGAGGGGCGTTTAACGCAGATGTGTGACAGAAATCCGCACCATATCAGCGGGCAGGGTTAACCTTCGGCAAGCGGCGAGGCGGCGATCCGCGCGCTTTCGGGAGCCAAGGTCTGGATCGCGTGGGCGGCCTTGAACACCAGCGGATAGGACTGCGCGTCGGTCATCCACGAGGGCGACGGCGTCACCGCCACGTTGAAGAACAACACGAACAGCGCGGCCAGCAGAAGACCGCGCGCGCCGCCGAAGGCGATCCCGAGCACCCGGTCGAAGAAACCGACCCGGTCGCCGCGATAGAGCATCGAGGTGAGCGAGTGGCTGATCATCGTCACGCCGACGAACACCGCGAGGAAGACGCCGACCACAACCACGGCGAAAGCCAGCCAATAAGGCTGGATCGCTTGCTCGACGGCTGGAACGACGGTCGGCGGCGCCCAGAGGGCGGCGATCGCAGCGGCGATGAAAGCCGCAACGGACAGAAGCTCGCGCACGAAGCCGCGGGCGAAGGCGACGATCGTGGAAAGCAGCACCACGCCGATCACGCCGAAATCGAAAAACGTCAGAGCCATTGTTGGACCGCCGTCATCCCCTCCGCAGTGCGTCTGTTCTCGCGCTCCTACACGGAACGTATCAGCCGCCTGCACCTTCGACGAACGTTGCAAGCTCCGAAAGGGTCGCCACGCTCGTCACCTTGACCTTCTTGCCGCCCGCGCCCTCCGCCGTCGGCGGCGCGAGCGCGGCAGCAAACCCAAGCTTCGCGGCCTCCTTAAGGCGCGCCTCGGCTCGGCTCACCGATCTGATCTCGCCCGACAGGCTCGCTTCCCCGAACGCGACAAGGTTAACCGGCAAAGGCGCGTCAAAGGCCGCGGACGCCAAAGCCGCCGCAACCGCAAGGTCGGCCGCGGGCTCGGCGATCTTCAGACCACCCGCCACATTCAGGTATACGTCGCGGCCTGTAAAGGAGAGCCCGCAGCGCGCTTCGAACACCGCCAGGACCATCGCCAGGCGTCCCGCGTCCCAGCCGACGACCGCGCGGCGCGGCGTGCCGAGCGCCGACGGCGCGACAAGGGCTTGAATCTCAACAAGGACCGGGCGCGTGCCCTCCATCCCCGCAAACACCACCGAGCCCGAGGCGGGCGTCTCCCGACCGCTCAAGAACAGCGATGACGGATTCGCGATTTCTTGCAGGCCAGTCTCGGCCATCTCGAAGACGCCGATTTCGTCGGTGGGTCCGAAGCGGTTCTTCACGCCGCGGAGGATGCGGAACTGGTGGGCGCGGTCGCCCTCGAAGTAGAGCACCGCGTCGACCATGTGCTCGAGCACGCGCGGCCCGGCGATCTGGCCGTCCTTGGTGACGTGACCGACAAGGATGACGGCCGTCCCCCGGGTCTTGGCGAGCTGCACCAGCTCCTGCGCACAGGCGCGGACCTGGGTGACCGAGCCTGGCGCCGCGGCGATCGCGTCGGTCCAGAGCGTCTGCACGGAGTCGATGATCGCAACGTCGGGAGCCTGCGACTTCAGTCCTGAAAGGATGGAAGCGAGGCCGGTCTCGGCGGCGAGCTGCACCGGCGCTTGGGCGAGCCCGAGCCGGCGCGCGCGCTCGCGGATCTGCTCGATCGACTCCTCGCCCGACACGTAGGCGACCTGCGCGCCTTGCGCGGCCAGCCTGGCGGCGGCCTGGAGCAGAAGCGTCGACTTGCCGATGCCCGGATCGCCGCCGACCAGCACCGCCGAGCCGCGCGCGATCCCGCCGCCGAGGACGCGGTCGAGCTCAGCCACGCCGGTGACCAGCCGGGGCGGCGGATCGCTCTGACCGGTCAGCTCGACAAACTCGAGACCCTTGGACTTTCGCGAGCGCGTCGTCGACGCCTGCGCCTTCGCGCCGCCGCCGACGGGCGCGGAGACGGTCTCCTCGACCATGGTGTTCCAGGCGCCGCAGTCGCTGCATTGGCCGGACCACTTGGCCTGGACCGAGCCGCAGGATTGGCAGACGAAGGCGGAGGTTCGAGACATCGGCGAAGGATGGGCTGGAACGCGCGCTCTGCACAAGAACGATGGCGAATGCGCCGTCTCGCGTGCAGGATGAGCCGCATCGTCAACGGAAAAGCGCCGGCATGATCCGCGTCTACAGATTGCAGGCTGGGCTTGGCCTGATCCTCTTGTGGCTCGGGCTGTTCGCGCCGCTGATGACGGTCGAGAAGCTGTTCTTCTTCAAGGACACGTATTCGATCATCACGGCGATCGTCGCCTTGTGCGAGGAGGGCCAGCGCGTTCTCGCGGCGATCATCGCCGCTTTCTCGATCGCCATTCCGACGCTGAAGCTGCTCGGCGTTCTGATCGCGCCGGACGATCCGTCGCGCGTCGTCGAGCGACGGATCATCTCTCGCTTCGTCGGGCTGATCGGCAAGTGGTCGATGCTCGACGTGTTCATCGTCGCCCTGACGATCTTCGCGATGAAAGCGAACGGCGTCGTTGAAGTGTTCGATCACGCCGGCGTTTATCTCTTCGGCGCGTCCGTGGCGCTTTCGATGTTGAGCGCCATGGGCTTGCAGCATGAGTTGAGGAAGGCGCCCGTCGGCGCGTCCGCGACCGCCTAGCCGGATCGCCGCGCGTCCACCTGGATCGGGCCGTCCGCGCGGCCGTTGATGAACTGGTCGACGTAGTCGTTGCCGCTGTGGTCGATCGTGTCGGCCGCGCCGCGCCAGATGATCGCACCTTCGTAGATCATCGCAATGTCGTCAGCGATTTTGCGCGCCGAATGCATGTCGTGCGTGATCGAGACCGCCGTCGCGCCGAGGTGCTTGACCACGTGGACAATGAGATCATTGATCACATCCGCCGTAATCGGATCAAGTCCGGTCGTCGGCTCGTCGAAAAAGATGATCTCCGGCTGGGCGACGATCGCGCGGGCGAGCCCGACGCGCTTTTGCATGCCGCCCGATAGCTCTGCAGGACTGAGGTCGGCTTCGCGTTCGGAAAGATTGACCTGGGCCATGGCGTCGATCGCCTTGACGCGCGCCTCCTTGCGCGAGACGCGATCGGCGTGAATCAGACGGAAGGCGACATTCTCCCAGATCGTCAAGCTGTCGAACAGGGCGCCGCCCTGGAACAACATGCCGAACTTGGCGTTGAGCGCGGCGCGCGCCTTGCCGTTCGCGCCTACGGTTTCCTCGCCGTCGACTTTGATCGAGCCGGCGTCGGGGCGCAGCAGGCCGAGGATGCATTTCAGCGTCACCGACTTGCCCGAGCCCGAGCCGCCGATGATGACGAGCGACCGGCCCGCGTCGAGGTCGAACGTCAGATCGCTCAGGACCCGCTTGGAGCCGAACGACTTCGAGACGCCGGCGACGGAGATCTTCGGAACGCTCATTCCACGAACAGCGTGGTCAAGATGTAGTTCGAAGCGAAGATCAAGATCGCCGAGGAGACCACCGCGTTGGTCGTCGCCCGGCCGACCCCTTGCGCGCCGCCGCGGCTCGTATAGCCGTGATAGCAGCCCATCAGAGTCAGCAGAAAGCCGAACACCGCCGCCTTGACCAGTCCCGTAACGACGTCGCTCGTCGTCATGAAGTTGAGCGTGCTCTGAACGTAGGTCGCGCCGTTGAAGCCGAGGGTCTGGGTCGCGACGACGAAGCCGCCCATCACGCCGATGATGTCGGCGACGATGACGATCGCAGGCAGGGCCAAGACCCCGGCGACGATGCGCGGCGCGATCAGGTACTTGTAAGGGTTGGTCGAGAGGGTCGAGAGCGCGTCGATCTGCTCGGTCACCCGCATGGTCCCGATCTCGGCGGCGATGCCGGCCGAGACGCGGCCCGCCAGCATCAGCGCGGCGAGCACCGGTCCAAGCTCGCGGGTGATGCCGATGACGACGATGTTGGGCACGAACTGCTCGGCGTTGAGCTGCACGCCGCCGGTGTAGATGTTGAGCGCCAGAGAGGCGCCGGTGAAGATCGCGGTCAGGCCGACTACGGGGAGCGAAAAGTAGCCGACCCTTAAAAGCTGCCGGCCGAGCTGGCCGAGGTAGACCGGCGGCCCAGCCGCCGCAGCGATCGCGCGGCCGGCGAACAACGCCACCGATCCGGTCGCGGCCAGCGTGGCGATCGTCGCCCGACCGATCGAGGCCACGGGAGCAAGCGGGTTCGCCATCAGCCGTGATCCCCAACGTAGCGGCGCGCGCAGCGCGAGCCGAGGCGTACGAGGAACTCATAGTTCGCCGTGCCCGCGGCCTCGGCTTGATCATCCAGCAAGGCGGCCGGGCCGAGGAACTCGATTTGTGCGCCCGCGCGCGCGG
>JASFUX010000261.1:0-4943 GCA_050050115.1 Maricaulaceae bacterium
CCTTCTCCAGGAACTTGCGCCGCTCGCGCTCGAGCAGCATCCGGCGCACGCCTTTGCGCACTTCAAAGCCGATGCCGCGCCGCTTTTCGGTGAGGTTCTCGCGCGAAAGCTCTTGAAAAACCTTCGCTGCGGTCAGCGGGGAGACGTCGAAATCGACCGCGAGCTGGCGCACCGAGGGCAGAAGCTCGCCCTCAGGGTAGGCGCCGTCGAGGATGCCGCCGATCACCGCATCCATGATCTGACGGTAGATCGGCTGATCCTCGTTCCATTCGCGCGTCTTCTTGACCATCCCGGCTCCCGCAAGCCCGTTCCCATGACGGTAGATACACCCGTTTGACAACACCGCAATATATGTGGTGTTACACACGAGTAGTACAGCTAAGGACAGCGCTCGTGTCGGTGATCGCCAAGTTTCGCGCCAAGAACGCCGCCGCTTCTGAAGCCGGAGGTCAGAACCCCGGCGGTGAGGACGCAGCCGCCGATCCCCGCTTGCAGCGGCAGGAGGCTGAGGCGGCGCTCTCGGCCATGGACCGCCGGGTCAAGCCGCCGGTGTTCACCTTCGGGCGGGTGCTGGCGGTGGTGATCGTGCTCGCTGTGCTCGGCGTGGGCGGCTACGGCTATGTCCGCTTCGGGCTCGAGCGCACCCTCTCGGTCGCCGCCGAGCGGGTGACGGTGTCGAACGTCGAGCTGGCCTCGTTCCGCGACTATGTGCCTGTCACCGGCTCGGTCTCGCCCGAAGACACGGTCTATCTCGACACCATCGAAAGCGGTCAGGTGACGGAGGTTCTGGTCGACGAGGGCGTGATCGTGGAAGCGGGCGATCTGCTCGCTCGAATGAAGAACACGCGGCTTGAGCTCGAAGTCGTCAGCGCCGAGGCGCAGCTCACCGAGCAGCAGAACAATCTCGACAACGCCCGGCTCGCCTTCCAGCAAAGCGAGCTGCGCAGCCGCCGCGACCTGATGAGCGTCGAGTTCGAGATCGACCGGCTGACCGACGCGCTCGCGCGCCGCCGGCCGCTCGAGGGCTCGGCCGCACCGCGCGCGGAGATCGAAGACCTCGAGGACGAGCTGGCGCATCAAACCGCCCTGAAGGACGTCATCGAGCAATCCTGGGAGGCCGAGCGCGCCCTCTCTGAACGCACCATCGCTCAGCGCGAAGCCTCGATCGAAAGCATGACCGAGCGGCTGGCCCTGGTGCAGGAAGGGCTTTCCAATCTCTCGTTGACCGCGCCGATCGCCGGCCAGCTGACCGTGTTCGATCTAAACGTCGGCGAGGTCGTCGGCTCGGGCCAGCGCATCGGCCAGGTCGACGCCGTGGGCAACTTCAAGGTCGTTGCTCTCGTCGACGAGTTCTACCTGGGCCGGATCAGCATCGGACAGAGCGCATCGGTCGAGATCGGCGGCCGCGCCTACGATCTGGAGGTGGACAAGGTCTACCCGAACGTTCGCGACCGGCAGTTTGAGGTCGACCTCGTTTTCGCGGGCGCGCCGCCTGAAGGGCTCCGGCGCGGCCAGACCGTCCGGCCTCGGATCGAGCTTGGCGAAACGGCTGAGAGCCTGGTGATCGCTAACGGTCCGTTCTATGACGAAACCGGCGGACTTTGGGTGCTGGTCGTCACGCCCGACGGATCCTCCGCGCATCGCCGCGACGTCACCTTGGGCCGGCGCAATCCGGAGATGGTCGAAGTGCTCTCCGGCCTTGCCGAGGGCGAGCGCGTGATCACGTCGAGCTATCAAAGTTTCCGCGACATCGAGCGGATCGATTTCAACTAGGCCGCAAAAAAGCCCGCG
Source organism: Maricaulaceae bacterium (assembly GCA_050050115.1). Classification (GTDB taxonomy): domain Bacteria; phylum Pseudomonadota; class Alphaproteobacteria; order Caulobacterales; family Maricaulaceae; genus JASFUX01. The sequence continues at coordinate 1,792 of JASFUX010000261.1, forward strand.
TCGACGGGTGGGGAGCCGAAGCCATGAAAGACAGCGAAAGCCAAGAGGGGAGCGGGAAGGACATGATCAAGCTCAGCGAGGTCAGCAAGGTCTACCGCGCCGGAGATGTCGAGACGACCGCGCTCGACCATGTCGATCTTGACATCGAGAGGGGCGAGTTCGTCGCCATCATGGGTCCGTCCGGATGCGGAAAATCGACCCTGATGAACATCCTTGGGATGATCGATACGCCAAGCTCGGGCCGCTACCTCTTCGACAACATCGAAGTCTCACGCATGGGCGAGGGCAAGCTCGTTGGGGTGCGCAAGCGCAACCTCGGCTTCGTCTTCCAAAGCTTCAACCTGATCGACGAGCTCTCGGTGCACGAGAACGTCGAGCTGCCCATGCTCTATTGCGGCGTCCCTCCCGCCGCTCGGCGCGCGCGGGTCCGCGAGGTCTTAGAATTGGTCGGTCTCGAGGCCCGCGCGCGTCACAAACCCGCCCAGCTCTCGGGCGGGCAACAGCAACGCGTAGCGATCGCGCGCGCCGTCGTCAACGATCCCAAGCTGATCCTCGCCGACGAGCCCACAGGCAACCTCGACACCAAGAACGGCGAAGAGGTGATGGGCATGCTGAAGACCTTGAACGAGCACGGCGCGACCATCGTCATGGTCACCCACAGCCCGAAAGACGCTGCCGAAGCCGGCCGCATCATCCAAATGCTCGACGGTCGCGTCGTCGACGCCCACTTCCAGGCCCCTCTGGAGGAGGCGATCGTATGATCGGCCACTACCTGCGGGCTGCGTTCGCGAAGTTCGCCAGGTCGCCGTTCACGACGGCGGCCAATGTGCTGACCCTAGCGCTGGGGCTCGCGTGCTTTATCGCTGCCTATGGAATCGCGACCTACTGGACGTCCGGAGATAGCTACCATCCGCAAGCGGATCGCATTCACATTGTTGGTCAAGGCCTTTATCCCCCTGGTGAAGAGCTGACTGACGAGCTGAGCCTGAGAAGTTCGGCGCTTCTGGCCCAGTATATCAGCGAGGATTTTCCTGAGATCGAGACTGTCGCGCGCGTACTTGATTTTCAGGATTCGGCCGCTGTCGCGGGAGAACGGAAGACCTCGCTTGACGTGGCCCTAACGGACGCGAGGTTGCTCGATCTGTTCGAGTTTGACTTTCGCGCAGGCGATCCCGAGACAGCGCTCGACGCTCCTGGCAGCGTCATCCTCACCGAGGGTGCAGCAGCCCGCCTTTTCGGCGACGAACCCGCACTCGGTCAAAGCGTTTTGATTGACGCGAGTTGGACGGGAACCGTCACGGGCGTGATCGCGCCGGTCCGCCAACCGTCCTTCATGGGCGACACCCGGGACGCGGTGCTGCCTTTCGAGCTGCTGGGCAACTGGCTGGCCAGTCCGCGCGCTGGCGAAATCAGCAACTACAGCCAGTGGCGCGACCAGCTGGCTTATACGTTCGTCCTGATACCGCCAGGAATGACCTCCGAAACGCTCGATCAGCGGCTGGATGCGCTTGTCGACGCGCGCGTGCCAGCTGGCGAGCGCGAGGTCATGGAGACCTTCGTGTCCGCGGTGCCTATCGGCGAGGTGACGACGCATCGGCTGGACAATCTGTTGTTCGCGCAAAGCGGCGCGAACTTATCAGCGGTGTCAGTCCTGATTGGTCTTGGCGCGCTGACGCTGCTGATAGCGTGCATCAACTACGCCAACTTGGCGACGGCGCAGATCGGCGCACGGGCGAGCGAGATCGCGACGCGCAAGGTTCTCGGCGCCGGTCGTACGCAGCTCATGGCGCAGTCGTTGCTGGAATCATTGATCTTGACGTCTTGCGCGCTTGCGGTCGCGCTTGGCGTCCTCGCACTCGTCATCCCAGCGGTGAGGTCAGCCACCAATGTCGAGCTGCTGTATTTTCTGTCCTCGGGATTGGACGGCTGGATCGTTATCGCAGGCCTTTCGGTAGTCGTCGCTGTGGTGGCGGGCGGCTACCCGGCGCTGGTTCTGTCGCGAGTTTCGATCGCCCAGTCGCTGCGGTCGGGACAGTCTCGGGCGCGCACCGGCGTCATCGCCCGCGTGCTTGTCGGCGTGCAGTTCGCAAGCGCTAGCTTTCTGCTCATCCTACTGACGGTATCTCAGCTTCAACGGGTTGAGCTCGAAGCGACGGTGCTGCCGCCGCGGGAGGATCCGGTCCTTATCCTGAACAACCTGGCCTTCACGAACGTGACTTTTGAAACGCTCAGGCAGGAACTGCTTGGGCGTCCCGGGATCCAAAGCGTCAGCATGACCAACGACGCGCCGTGGAGCGAGCGATCGCTTGATATTGCGCTTGCGCGGACGCCGGAGGCCGGGGGCAGCGCGCCCCAGGCGCACTATGGCCGGGTCGGACCCGACTACTTCGAGACGATCGGCGTCAACGTGCTGGCCGGGGACGTGTTCGACGACGACCGAGACGCGCCGACCGCTTCGATATTCGGTGTTGGTTCGGCGGTCGATGCGCCAGTGGTGATTGACCGCGCGTATTCGGAGAGTCTCGGATTCGAAAGCCCCGCCGCCGCTGTCGGGGAAATTGTCTATGTGCCTGAATCGATCATGCGCACGAGAGGACGCACGGCGGCCCAGCCCGTGCGAATTCTCGGCGTGGTCGAAACTGACGCGATGCGCGTGGGTGCGACAGGGCGACAGGGCTACGTCTATGCGCTGAGGTCGGGTTCGAACCGGGTGGCGAGCTTTTCACCATTGGTCCGCATTTCGCGCGACGACATCCCCCGCGCTGTCGTGGGCGTTACGGAAGCTTGGGATGAACTGGCGCCCAATCTTCTAGCGAACATCCGCTTCTTTGACGATGAATTCGACAAGGCCTATCGCCAATACGCCCGCGTCAGCCAGCTGTTCATCTTGCTCGCGGGGGCGGCCTTCATCATCGCCTCGATCGGCCAGCTTGGCATCGCGGTCCACGCCGTCTCTCGCCGCCGCCACGAGATCGGCGTGCGCAAGATCTTGGGCTCGACCAGCCTCGGCGTCGTCCGCTTGCTGCTGATCGATTTCTCGAAACCCGCGCTGATCGCCAACCTCTTAGCCTGGCCTTTGGGCTACTTCGCCGCCCAAACCTACCTCTCGGCCTTCGCCCACCGCATCGAGCTGACGCCCGCGCCATTCCTCA
>JASFUX010000262.1:0-4936 GCA_050050115.1 Maricaulaceae bacterium
CCGACGCATCTCACGCCGTGATCATGGACTACGAGACCGGGCTGGTTCTCTTCTCCAAGGACGGCGACGAGCCGATGCATCCATCGTCGATGAGCAAGATCATGACCGTGCTCATGACCTTCGAGGCCATCGACTCCGGCTCGATCACGCTCGAGACCGAGTTCGTCACCTCCGAAGACGCCTGGCGGCGCGGCGGCTTCGCCACGGGCGGCTCGACCATGTGCCTGTTGCCGAATGAGCGGGTGACCGTCGCCGACCTTCTGCGCGGCGTGATCGTCCTTTCCGGCAACGACGCCGCCATCGTGCTCGCCCAGGGTCTCGGCGGTTCGGAGAGCGCTTTCGCCCTCGACATGATGGCGCGCGCCGAAGAGCTGGGGCTGACTTCGGCGAACCTCGTCAACGCGACGGGCTGGCCCGACGCCGAGCACGTCATCAGCGCGCGCGACCTCGCCGAGATCGCCAGAGTGACCATCCGCGATCATCCCGACCTCTATGCGATTTATGCCGAGCGTGAGTTCGACTTCTGCGACGAGGCCCCCTCGAACCGGTTCAATCGAAACCCGGTGCTGGGGATCATCGACGGCGCGGACGGGCTCAAGACCGGACATGCCGAGGACGCCGGCTACGGCCTGGTCGCCAGCCGTGTCGTCGGCGATACGCGGCGCATCGTCGTATTCAACGGCTTGGAGACGAACGCGGCGCGCTCGCGCGAGGCCGAGCGGCTGCTCCGCGCCGCCTTCACCGACTTTCGCGTGAATCCGGCCTTCACCGCCGGCCAGACTGTGGGGGCGTTGCCGGTTTATCTCGGTGAGAGCGAAACCGTTCCTGTGCGAATTGAAGACGAGGTGCTGGTCGGCTACCACCGGTCGAGCGCGCGCGACGCCAGCGCGCGCATTGTCTATGAGGCGCCTTTGCGCGCGCCGATCGAGGAAGGCGACGTGCTCGGAACATTTGTGCTCGAAATGCCCGGGACCGAAGCCGTCGAGCGTCCCGTCGTCGCCGCGGCGAGCGTCGCCGAGCTCGACATCGTGGGCAAGGCCGCGGCGGGCTTCGTCCACATTGTTCGGACCGCCGGAGATGAGTGAGCGGCTCAAAGGCCGGTTCATCACCTTCGAAGGGGGCGAAGGGGCCGGCAAGACGACCCAGGCGCGCCGGCTCGCCGCAAAGCTGATCGAAACGCGCGGCGAGCAGGTTCTCGTCACCCGCGAGCCGGGCGGCTCGCTCATCGGCAACGCGATCCGCGCGCTTCTGGTCTCAAGGGCCGCTTCCGAGGCTGAGCTTGAAGACCGCATCGACGCGCTCGAGATGCTGCACGAGCGCGCCGCGGAAGGTTCGGCGGCGGAATCTCTGCTTACGGCCTATCAGAGCCTCGTGCTCGCGCCAGGCCATATCCGCTCGCCGATGACCGAGGCGCTGCTGCATTTCGCTGCGCGCGCCGAGCACTGGGAGTTTGCCCTCAAGCCGATGCTGCAGGCCTATCCTTGGGTGATCTGCGATCGCTTCACCGACTCGACGATGGCCTACCAAGGCTACGCCGGCGGCAAGGAGCGCCCGGGCGTCGGCCGCGAGACGATCGAAGCGCTCGCCAACGTCGCAATCCCCGGGGTCAAACCCGACCTCACCCTGGTAATGGACATCGAGCCGGGCGCCGGACTGGCGCGCGCCACCGCTCGACGCGCCGACGCAAGCTCTTATGAGATGCTCGATCTGTCCTATCACGAACGAGTGCGCGAAGGCTTTCTCGACATCGCCCGGCGCGACCCGGAGCGCTGCCGTCTGATCGACGCGGCGGCGGACGAGGACGCCGTCGCGGCTGCGGTCTGGCGCGAGGTGGAGAGCTTTCTCGAGACGCTGCCAGCGGCGTCATGAACGACCCCGCGATCGTCCGCGAGCCGCGCGAAAGCTACGATCTCTTAGGCCATGAGAGCGAGGAGACCGCATTCCTCGAAGCGATCAAGCGCGGGCGCATTCATCACGCCTGGCTGCTGTCGGGACCGCGCGGCGTCGGCAAGGCGACATTCGCCTACCGAGCGGCGCGCCGTCTTCTGGGCGCGAAGCCCGATCCGGCGCACGGCGCGCTGGGCGCGTCGCCCGACGATCCGGTCTGCCGTCGCACAGAGTCTGGCGCGCACGGCGACCTCCTGGTGCTCAGCCGACCGTTTGACGAGAAGAAAAACCGCTACAAGGGCGTCATCACCGTCGACGAGGCGCGCAAGCTGACCGCCTGGACCTCGACCACGGCGGGCGAAGGCGGCTGGCGCGTGGCGATCATCGACGCGGCGGACGATTTGAACGCCAACGCCGCCAACGCGATCCTGAAGACCCTCGAGGAGCCGCCGACGCGCACGGTCGTCTTCCTCGTATCCCATTCGCTCGGCCGGCTGCCGACGACGGTCCGCTCGCGCTGTCGTCGTCTGACGTTTCGCCGAACCGACGAAGACACCACGAAGGCGGCCGTACGCGCCGTGCTGGGTTGCTCTGAGGCGAAAGCGGCGGAAGCGGCCGCGCTCGCGCCCGGACGACCGGGCGAGGCGGTTCGCCTCGCCGCAGCCGGCTGCGGGACGCTCGGCGCGTCGCTGAGCCGATTGCTCGACCGCCTGCCCAATCTCGACGACGCCCAGGCCCACGCGCTCGCCGAGAAGGTCGGCGGCCGGGACGCGGAGGATCTGCTCGGTTACTTCTTCGACGCGCTCGGCGCGCATGCGCTAATACGCGCTAGGAGCTTCGACGCAGAGAGCTGGGGCGAGGCCTGGGACCGCACGCGTCAACTCGAGCGCGATCTCGACGTGCTCAACCTTGATCCGCGCGCAGCAGCGCTCGACGCGCTGGCGGCCATGCGCGAGGCGGCGGCGCAGTCGAGTGAAGCCGCGAGCGCGAGCTGAGACCGATGCTGGTCGACAGCCATGTCAATCTCCACGCAGACGCGTTCGCCGACGACGTCGACGCTGTGATCGACCGCGCGCGCGCCGCGGGCGTGGCTCGCATGGTGGCGATCTGCGCACGGCTGTCGGACTTGCCGGCGGTGCTGGCGATCGCCGACAAGCACGACGACATCGTCCCGACGCTCGGCGCGCATCCGCATCACGCCAAGGACCGCCCCGACATCACCGCCGACGAGCTAGCCGAGACGGCAAAGAGCGCCGGCGCGGTCGCAATCGGGGAGACGGGGCTCGATTTTCACTACAACTACAGCCCCGAGGCCGAGCAGCGCGCGAGCTTCGCGGCGCACATCAAGGCCGCCCGCCGGCTCGACCTGCCGCTGGTGATCCACTGTCGCGACGCTGATGAGGCGATGGCGGATCTGCTGGAAGAGCTGTGGGAGGACGGTCCGTTCCGCATGGTGCTGCACAGCTACACCGGCGGGCGCGATCTGGCGCGGCGCGCGGCGGCGCTCGGAGCTTATTTCTCCGTCAACGGCATCGCGTCGTTCAAGAACGCCGAGGACGTCCGCGACGTGATCCGCAACATCATGCCGGAGGACCGCATCATTCTTGAAACCGACGCGCCCTATCTCGCGCCCGTCCCGCACCGCGGCCGGCGCAACGAGCCGGCGTATCTGCCTCACGTGGCCGAGACGCTCGCCGAGATCAAAGGATGGAGCGTGGCCGAAACTGCAGAGCGCACGACCGAGGCCTTCTTCAAGCTGTTCGACCGAACGCCGCCGCTGCGAGGGCGGCCATGAGCGGGACCTTGCGCCTGACGATCCTCGGCTGCGGCTCCTCGGGCGGCGTGCCGCGCCTTGGAGGCGACTGGGGCGCATGCGACCCGGCCAACCCCAAGAACTGGCGCACGCGGTGCTCGCTCCTGGTCGAGCGCAAGCCTGAGGGCGCCTCGTGGAACTCCGAACAGGTCACGACGATCCTGGTCGACACCTCGCCGGACATGCGCGCCCAGCTGCTCGCCGCGCGCGTGACGCGGCTCGACGCAGTGTTCTTGACCCACGACCACGCCGACCAGACGCACGGCATCGACGACCTGCGCGCTTTCTGGATGCGCCAGCGCCAACTGGTGCCCGTCTACATGGACCAGCCGACGGCGAACGTCATCATGCAACGCTTCGGCTACTGCTTCGCTCAGCCGGGAGGTAGTCCGTATCCGCCGATCCTCGAGGCGCGGCTCGCGCTTCGGCATGCAGAGCAGGTGACGATCGACGGTCCCGGCGGTGCGATCACGGTCGAGCCGCTGGACCAGGACCACGGCTATGTGCGCTCGCTCGGTTTTAGGTTCGGCCGCGCCGCGTACTCGAACGACGTCGTCGAGCTGCCGGACGACACCAAGGCGCGGCTCAAGGATCTCGATCTTTGGATCGTCGACGCGCTCCAGGACGCGCCGCACCGCACGCACGCCCACGTCGATAAGACCCTCGACTGGATCGAAGAACTCGCGCCGAAGCAGGCGGTGCTGACCAACATGCATCATTCGCTGGACCACGATGAGCTTGCCGCGCGCACGCCGTCGCACGTCACGCCGGCTCATGACGGTATGACGATTGAAGTCGACGCATGACATACAACTCATTGATTTCACTATTATATGTCTGATTTTCGCGCATCCATGTTTCTCATAATATGGATTATGCGCATTTCTGATCCGCCTTTGCCGGCGAACGCTGGACCGGGCGCGCGCATCGCTTCTAGGCTGGCCGCGAGCCTCCCCTTGGCGCGCGCTGCGCGCCGCTCAAGCAGCCGAGCTTCCAGATGAGCAAGCACGATCCCGCCGCGAGCCTCGAGCGTCTGCTGACGATTATGGCGCGGCTGCGCGATCCGAACAGCGGCTGTCCATGGGACGTCGAGCAAACCTTCGCGACCATCGCCCCCTACACCATCGAAGAAGCCTACGAGGTCGCCGACGCGATCGAGCGCGACGACATCGGCAAGCTGCGCGAAGAACTCGGCGATCTGCTTCTCCAAGTCGTCTTCCATGCGCAGATCGCGTC
>JASFUX010000263.1:0-4932 GCA_050050115.1 Maricaulaceae bacterium
CCTCTTTGATGTGCTGGAGCCGCGAGGTCAGCGGGCCGTCCTGCACCTTGATCGAAAAGAACTCCAGCTCGTCGTCCCACGCCGGGCTCGCCATCGAATAGGCGCGCAAGAGCGGCTTGCCGTCGACCAGGAGGCCGATCATCGCGAACTCGCCCGAGCGGAAACGGAAGGTGGGCGGCCGCGAAATGCGGAACGAGAACAGCTGGTCGGTCCAGTGCTTGACCGAGCGCACGGTCTCGAGGGTGCCGACTTTGATGTCGGTTGTCGGGGGAGCAACAGTCATGGGAACGTCTCTTTACGAAGCTTCTTCGGCCGAGGTGCGGACGATGCGCCCGTCGGCGGTGATGTGGATGCCGCACTCGTCCTTGTCCTGGCCGCGCCACCTGCCGGCGCGCGCGTCCTCGCCCTCGGCGACAGGCGAGGTGCAGGGCTCGCAGCCGATGGATACATAGCCTTGGGCGACGAGGGGATGCCGCGGAAGGTCGCGGGCCTCCATGAAGGCGTCGAGGTCGTCCTGGCTCCAGTTCGCCAGCGGGTTGAACTTCAAGTTGCCGTTGTCGTCGGTCTCGACCACTGGCAGCGACAGGCGGGTCTCGCTCTGGAACCGCTTGCGCCCGGTCACCCAGGCGTCAAAGCCCTGAAGCGACAGATCAAGCGGCCGGGTCTTGCGCAGATTGCAGCAAGCGTCCGGGTCGCGCGACCAGAGGTCGCCGTCGGGGTCTTCCTCGGCCAGCTCTTTCGCTGACGGTCGCAGCAGACGCACGTCCTCGAGCCCCAGCCGGTCAATGAGCGCGTTCCTGTGCGCGCCGGTCTCGGCGAAGTGCTTGCCGGTCTCCAGGAACAGCACCGGCGTCGCCGGGTCGATGTCCGCCATCAGCGCCAGCAGCACCGCAGACTCTGCGCCGAACGAGGAGACCACTGCGATGCGCCCGGGAAACTCGCGCTTGATCGCCGCTTCGAGGATGTCCTCGGCCGGGCGGTCGCGCAGCTCGTCGTTGAGGCGCTTGGCGCGCTCGGTCGCACTTTCGGACGCGTACGGATCAAGAATGCGGGATACGACAGTCATGCGTGATGACTCCTTACTCGGCCGCGACCTGGGTGCGCGCGCCCGAAGACGATTCGGAGCGCGCCGCCCAAACGTGACGCCGGCCGTCGCCGGTCGGTTGATAGACGGCGGAAAATTCATTCACGGCTTCGGCGAAAGCTTTGGCCGCGTCCGCGTGATCGATCTCGAAGGCGTCGAAACCGCAGCGGACCATGAAGAAAAGCTGGTCGCGGAGCACGTCCCCGACCGCGCGCAGCTCGCCCTCAAAGCCGTAGCGTTCGCGCAGCAGCCGCGCGCTCGAATAGGCGCGGCCGTCGCGGTACTTCGGGAATTCGAGCGCGACGAGGTGGAGCGAGGGCAGATGCGGGACCAGCGCCTCGATCTCATCCGATGAGCTTACGCGCACGCCCAGGCGGCCGTCGCGCTGAAGGAGCGTTGAGGCGTCGTCGAGCACGCGGGCGTAGCTCACGATCACGTCGCCGGCGTTCGGCGGCGCCGCCTCGTCGTCGAGCGCGACCCAGCCGTCTTCGACGACTTTGCCGTCCTTAATGAGCGGCATAAAGAACCTCCTTGAACGGTTCGTCTCCGACCCGGTCGAGCGCGTCGATGAAGCGCTCCGACGGGTCTGTGCGGATTTCCAGGTACTTCTCGATCACCCGGGCGAAGGCATCGGGGATTTCGGCCGCCTCAAGGCCCTTGCCGGCGATGCGGCCGATCGCGGCTTTCTCGTCGGCGCGGCCGCCGAAGGTGATCTGATAGTATTCCTCGCCCTTCTTATCGACGCCGAGGATGCCGATGTGGCCGACGTGGTGGTGGCCGCAGGCGTTGATGCAGCCGGAGATCTTGATCCGCAGCTCACCGATGTCTTCAGCCGCGTCAAGGTCGGCGAAGCGCTCGGAGAGAGCCTGGGCGACGCCGATCGAGCGGGCGTTGGCGAGGTTGCAGAAGTCGAGCCCCGGGCAGGCGATGATGTCTGAGACCAGCCCAATATTCGCCGTGGCGAGATCATGCGCCTTGAGCTGCTCCCACACCGCATAAAGATCGTCCCTGCGGACGTGCGGCAGGACGAGGTTCTGCTCATGCGTCACCCGGACTTCGTCGAACGAATAGGTCTCAGCGAGGTTCGCCAGAGCGTCCATCTGCTCGTCGGTCGCATCGCCCGGCGCGCCGCCGATGGGCTTTAGCGACACCGTGACGATCGCATAGCCGGGAGTCTTGTGCGGGTGCGTGTTCACCCGCACCCAGCGGTCGAACTCGCGATTGTCCGCGCGCGCCTGATCGAGCGTTGCGGACTTGCCCGGAAGCTCGGCGAAGCGCGGGGGCGCGAAGTAGGCCTGGATCCGCTCGATCTCATCTTCGGGCAGGCCGAGCGCGCCGGTCTTTTGAAGCTCGGCGAACTCGCCCTCGACCTGGCGGGCGAACTCTTCGGCGCCGAGTTCGGAAACAAGGATTTTGATCCGCGCCTTGTAGATGTTGTCGCGCCGACCGTAGCGGTTGTAGACGCGCAGGATCGCTTCGAGATAAGCGAGAAGGTCCGCCTTCGGAAGAAACGCGCGGATGGTCGGGCCGACGTGCGGGGTGCGGCCCTGGCCGCCGCCGACGATCACTTCGAAGCCAACCTCGCCGTTTGAGTCTCTGCGCATGTGCAGGCCGATGTCGTGCACGCGCACCGCGGCGCGGTCGGTCTCGGCCGCGGTCACGGCGATCTTGAATTTCCGCGGCAGGAACGAGAACTCGGGGTGGAACGTCGACCACTGGCGGACCAGCTCGCACCAGGGACGCGGGTCTTCAAGCTCGTCTGCTGTCGCGCCGGCGAATTGGTCGGACGTGACGTTGCGGATGCAGTTCCCGGACGTCTGGATCGCGTGCATCTCGACCTGGGCGAGGTCGTCGAGCATTGCGGGAATGTCGGTCAGCGCGGGCCAGTTGTACTGGATGTTCTGCCGCGTGGTGAAATGCCCGTAACCCTTGTCGTAGGTGCGCGCCAGATGGGCGAGCGTGCGCATCTGCGCGCCCGAGAGCGTTCCATACGGAATGGCGACGCGCAGCATATAGGCGTGCAGCTGCAGATAGACGCCGTTCATCAAACGCAGCGGCTTGAACTGGTCTTCGGTGAGTTCACCCGACAGCCGGCGCGCAACCTGGCCGCGGAACTGCTCCACGCGGTCGGCGACGAGGGCGGCGTCGAATTCGTCGTAGCGGTACATCAGGCGGCCTCGCTCGCGTGCGGGATGCCGAGGGCCAGCTCGACCCGGCCGACCCAGGCTTGGACGGCGGGAAACTCGTTCAAGTCGAAGCCGCCTTCATGCGCGACGCGGGTGTAGGCGACGAGCGCGATGTCGGCGATCGAGAGCTTGGGCCCCAGCAGGAAGTCGCGGTCGATCAGCGCCATTTCCATCCGGCCGAGCGCGCGCCGGCCCTTGGCCATGAGTTGCGGATCGATCTCGTCCTCGGGCTTGTTCAGGTAGAGCTTCTGGAAGCGGCGCACGGCAATCGCTGGCTCGTGGGAGTATTGCTCCCAGAACAGCCACTCCATCATCTTCGCGCGCTCGAACGCAGCTTCGGGAATGAGGTCCGACCCGGTCCATTCGGCGAGATAGAGGATGATCGCGTTCGACTGCGCGAGCGTGCGGCCGTCGGGGAACACGATGCAGGGGACCTGGCCGGCCGGGTTGAGCGCAAGGAACTCCTCCGTGCGCGTGCCGCCCGACAGGATGTCGACGTCGACCCATTCGTAAGGCACGCCCAGCTGATCGGCGACCCAGCGCACCTTCAGGCAATTGCCCGAGACGCAGTCGCCATAGATTTTGATTGGCGCGTCGCTCATTACGGATTCCCCGCTTGCCGGCCGAGGTCGCGGCGTGATGTGGGGCCTTGGGCGCGAATGGTCTCACGGGTCGTCTCGCGTCCGTCGACCCCGCCGTCGGGCGCGACCTGCATGAAGTACGGATCGAGGATCAGCGTCTCTTGGCGCTTTGCTTCGGCGAGTGCGGCTTCGGCGTCATCGCCGGTCAGCACCGCCGCGTCGCCGATGTCGTGCGACCACTGACCGTCCTCGGTCCAGTAGACGACGCGGCCGGTGCGCACGTCCCAGGAGGTGACGGCCTTCGGCGTGTCGGGTTTGAGATTGGGGCGGACGGAGCTCATGCAGCCCTCCTCGAAAGCGCGGTGAGCGCGGCGTCGTCGGCGAGCGCCGCGACTTCGCCGATGATCAGGACGGCGGGACCTTTGATCCCGTTCTCTGAGATCAGCGCGCCGAGGCTCGACAGTTGACCGCGCGCTACGATCTCATTGGCGCGCGTGGCGTTTTCGACCACGGCGACGGGCGTCGATCCTGCGCGGCCCGCGTCGATCAGACGGCCGGCTATTGTTCCTGCAGTGCCCACGCCCATGAAGACGACCACCGTCTGGTTGGGCCGGGCGAGGGCGGGCCAATCGAGAGCGGGCTCGCTCTCTTCGCCGTTCTTGGCAGCCGCGTGGCCAGTCACGAAGGTGACCGACTGGGCGAGCGTGCGGTGGGTGAGCGGCGCGCCGGCCGCCGCCGCGCCGGCGAGAGCAGAGGAGACGCCGGGCACGACATGGGCTTCGACGCCGGCGGCGCGAAGCGCTTCGAGTTCTTCGCCGCCGCGGCCGAAGATGAACGGGTCACCGCCCTTGAGGCGCACAACGCGCTTGCCCGCGCGCGCCGCCTCGATCATCAGCTCGTGGATATGTTCCTGCACGGTCGAGCGTCCGTCGCCGTGTGTCTTGGCGCGCTTGCCGACGTAAACTCGTTCAGCGTCACGTCGCGCCATCGACAGCACCTCGTCCGTGACCAGAGCGTCGTGGAAGATGACGTCAGCGTCTTCAAGCAGGCGCGCGGCCTTCAACGTGAGCAGATCGGGGTC
>JASFUX010000264.1:0-4925 GCA_050050115.1 Maricaulaceae bacterium
CACCATCGGCAAGACTGCTTTGACCGCCACAAGGCGAACTGTGTTTGTATCCATACTGAGAGTAGTCGAGCCCAGCGGCTGGAAATCGAATCTGATCTCCTGAAGAAGTACGATCCACCGTGCAATCGACAATGATCGACTGCGTATCACTAGGTCGACCGCAGCGAGGGGTCAGGTTAGCTCAAGCTGGCCGGCCCCCTACCGCGCCGCCTGCCAGCTCACCGCGATCTTCGCGTTCCTTCCCGGCTCGGTGACGCCCTCGAACACGCGCTCGTAGGTGTGGTCGAGGACGTTGTCGACGCCGACGTCGATGCGCACGCCTTCGAGCATCGCCGGCCGCCAGGTGGCGTAGATGTCGCCGACGACATAGCCCGGGCGCTCGTCGAAGACCGCGCCCATGCCGTCGCGCTGCTCGAAGTCGTCGGCCATCTGCACGCGCGCGCCGACCGCGGCGCGCCACTCGGGCAGCTTGACGCGCGCGTCGACCGCCAGCCGGTTCGGCGTCAGCGTGCCGAGGTCAGCCCCGGTCACAGAGTCCTCCCCTTCGATCGAGGAGAAGGAGCCGCGGATGCGGAAGCGATTGGAGTCGTAGATCGCCTCGGCCTCGAAGCCCGAAAGCTCGCCGGCGTCGAGGTTGGCGCTATTGGTCGTGCCGGCCGTGCACGGAAAGAATGGCGGGCTGAAGCAGGTCACATCATAGGCGAAGTCGACCGAGAGGTTGATCAGGTTCTCGATCTCGCTGTCGAAGTAGGACGCCTTGGCCTGGAAGCGGTCGCCGCTCATGAACACGTCGTCGAAGTCGACGCCGGCGCCAAACTCGACCGTGCTTGCCTCCTCCGGCATCAGGTTCGGGTTGGCGATGAAATTGTTGGCCACGAACACGAACGAGGGCGGCGTGCCCGTCGGGTCGAACAGGATCGGGTGCGGCACCTCGAAGTGCACGCCGTCGAGGTAAAGCTCGTTGATCGAGGGCGCGCGGAAGCCTTCCGAATAGCTGGCGAACACGCGGAACCAGTCGTTCGGCCCGTAACTGGCCGCCAGGCGCGGGCTGACCGCTTCGTCCTCGCTCGGATCGGGTGAGATCTCCGACGAGCTCTCGAAGCGGTCGTAGCGCACGCCCGGGATCACCAGAAGCTCGCCCGGCGCGCCCAACGGGTTCTCGACCGACAGCTCCAGCTGGGCGAAGACGCCGTAGAACTCGGCCTCCCCGTTCGGCACGCCGCCGCGGTCGCCCGACATCGTGGCGTCGTCGCGGCCGGTCTGCTCGTCGCGGTACCAGTCCCCGCCCACGGTGAAGATCGCGTCGGCGCCAGCGAACATGAACCGCGAGGCGTTGCGGCCCGACAGGCCGGTGGTCTCGATCTCCCGCGTCGTCGTGCGGTCGAGGCTCTCGTCGTATTCCTCGACCTCGGAATCGGACCGATACGCCGTGAACGACGCATCGATCAAATCGTTGCCCGCGGGCGTGAAAGCGGCGCCCAGGCGGTAAGTGTCGGACGTGATGTCCTTGAACACGTCCGCGCCGAGGATCGGATCGGCGGAGAGCGCGACGCCCTGGCCGTTGTTCGGTTCCAGCGCCTCGTTGACGAAGCGCTGCCAGGAGGCCTCGACGTTGAAGCCGTCGGCGACGTCGAAGCCGGCCTTCACCAGGCTCGTCTCGATGTCGTCGTCCGAGGGCAGCTCGTAGCCGTCGCCGAGGGTGATGTCGCCCGAATCCCGCACGCCGAAGCTCGCCAGCAGATCGAGCGCGCCTTGACGCGCAAAGCCGGTCGCGGCCAGCAGAGTCTCGTCGGCGACGTCCTGATAGCCGGCGCGCAGGCGCACGCCGTAGGTCTCATCGTCGTCGAGCAGGTCCGCCGCGTCGACGGTCTCGAACGCCAGCACGCCGCCGACCGCGCCCGAGCCGTAAAGCGCCGAGGCCGGCCCGCGCACCGCTTCGGCCGAGCGCAGCAGCTCGGGGTCGACGAAGAAGCGGCCGTCGTGGGCGGAGATGAACGACTGGCGCGCGCCGTCCAAGAGGATCAGCACGTTCTCGCCCGACAGCCCGCGCAGCGCCGGGACCTCGCCGGTGCGCCGCGGCCCGCCGGAGAACTCCACGCCCGGCACGTCGCGCATCAGATCCGACATGGCGCTCGGCGCAAGCGACTCGATGTCCTCGCGCGTGATCACCGTGACCTGGCCGGGGTAGTCGAACACCGGCAGCGGATTGGCCGTGCCGTAGACCGTGATGACGTCCGCGGCCTCTTCGCCCTCGTCCGCCGCGCTCCCCTCTTGCGCGCCGGCGCTTTGGATCGCGGCGAACTGGGTCGCCCAGATCAGCGCTGCGACGCTAGCCGCGGCGAAGATCGCGTCCTTCGACTTTGCTCTGCGCCCGTCTCTCAACGTCGCTTGAGATCCACTCGACATGCCCGTCCCCTACTTGCAACTCATTCGCATGAGCGGGTCGTCGCACAAACGATGGTGCGAGTGCAAGTGCAAATCTGTCGCAGATTGGCGGGAATATTTGGAACGCAAGCAGCGCGGGGCGGCGTTGAAACGACTTAGTCCGCCAAGCGCGTCGCTGCGAGCGCGCCGTCACGCGTGCAGATCAGAACGTCGCGTCCGCCGCCCGGCGCCTCAAGCAACGCGAGCGGCGCGCCGCCGTCCGCGCAGGCGGCGTCGGGCGGCGGTTCGGCCAGGAACGCCTCGATCCGCTCGCGCTCGGACGCGCGGGCGAGGTCGTAGCGGCCATGCAGCAGGGTGCATAGCCGGCGCACGCCGGCGTTCTGGTTCGGGCACGCCGCGCCTGCTGTGAGCACCGGCGCGGGCGGCGCGGCGTCGAGATGCGGCGCGGCGCGCACGAGCGCAGCGAGTCCCGTCAACCCGCGCGCTTCGAGGTCGCGCGCGGCGAGCGCGTCGAGGCCGGCGCTCTCGTCGACTGCAGCGATCCAGCCATCGAGGGCGCCCTCGCCGTCCGCAGCATCGTCCGCGAACAGCATGGCGTCGAACAGCGCGGCGTTGGAAAGCGCCTGCGCCGCGATCTCGGAGATCAGCGCCAAACGCCGGCTCGCGCGGGAGTCAGCCGACGCCACTGCGCACGTCTCGCCGGCGCGATCGAGCACGGCGCGCGCTTCAGCCGGCTTGTCCGCATGCAGAAAGCTCGCTGCGACATTGAGCGCAACGCCGCAGGCCGCCGCGGCCGAAGCGCCCTCTTCCGCGAAGGCGTCTGAGACCTCGGCGAGGCCGCCGTAGAACCGCGAGGCCGGATCGAAGACGAGGTCGAGATCGGGCGCAGGGATGGTGTTGTAGAAAACCACGGTGAAGTGCTGGAGCCCCGGCTTCAACGCGAACTCGTTCAAAAGCACCGCCTCGGCAAGCACGCCTTGCCGCTCGGTCTCGTATTCGCCCGCGCTCCAGAACTCGATCAGGTTCGCCAGCGCGCCGAAGTCGCCGACCCCCGCGTCAGGCCCGGTTCCGGCGAGGAGGCGCGCGGCCAGCTCGGTCTCGTCAGGCTGGGCGGCGGGCCGCGGCGCCTGCACAGGCTCTTGCGCCGTCGCCGCGCTCGTCGTCCAAAGAACAGCCGCGGCGACAAAAAGTCCGCCGACCCGCCGAGATCTCGATGCTCGCATACTTGTCATGTCGTCTCTTCCGGATCGCGCCGAACGCTCAGAGCCGTGAAATTCCCGCTCTATGAGGCGCAATTCAAGAGCCGCGCGGCGCCAGGCCCTTGAATCGCCCATCTTCGGACTTGCCGCCGCCGCGCGGATGGACCACGAAACGGACCATGAGAACGTTGCTTGTCACCGCCGCCGCCGCCGCGCTCGCCGCCTGCGCGAGCGCCGTCGCCCCCGATCCCGCCCCCGCCGCCGAACCGGAAGCTCCCGCGACCGAAGCCCCGGCGCCTGCGGCGGAGAGCGCGGAAACCGATCTCGGCCTGCGCCCGGACGAGGCCGGTGAAACCACGGACGAAGCGCCGGCTGAAGACACCGCCGGGGATACGACCCAGATCACCCCACCGGCCGAGGCGCCGCTGCCTGCGCCCGTTGAATTGAACCTCGACGAGATCGTCCCGGAGGTCGACGCCTACCTCGCCGAGCTCGACATGCTCACCGGCTCCTTCGTCCAGATCGAGCCTTCGGGCGACATCTCCGAGGGCGAGTTCTGGATCGATCGGCCGGGCAAGATGCGTTTCGAGTACGCCGATCCCCATCCCTTCACCCTGATCGCCGACGGCGCGCAGTACATCGTCTGGGACCGCGAGCTTGAGGCGATGAACACCGAGGTCCCGCTGCGCGAGACCCCGCTCAACATGTTCTTGCGGCGCGACGTGGAGATCGGCCGCGACGCCGAAGTGATCGACGCATGGGAGCGCGACGGCGAGCTGTGGCTGACGCTCGAAGACAACGACGAGCGGGTCGAAGGCCAGCTCACGCTCGTCTTCGCCCGGCCCGCGCTGGAGCTGCGGCGCTTCGTGACCACCGACCCAGACGGTCAGCAAACCCACGTGGTGCTGACCGACACCAGCCGCCCCGAACGCATCGATCAGACCTTGTTCCTGTCGCCCGAGCAGCCGCGGCGGCGCGAGCGCCGCTAACCCGGGTCGCATAGAGGCTCGCGCGCTCTTTAAACGTGCAAGCGCGGATTTCACACAGGCAATTATTGTTGAAAATCAATGCGATCGCGCTGGCGGCTGCCATGTCATTAACAGAGCGTCAACGCTGTTTGGCCGTTTTTCATTGCAAAAGAAACCGAATGTGCCTCTAATGACACATCAGGTCGCGAGAACGCCTGGGATCGGCGTCGTCCCCCCGCTGTCGGATCCGGCTCTCGCTGCCCGCGCCGAATCATCCCCTCTCGGCGCAAGCGCTGCGAAGCGCATTCGGAACGCCCGGCCGACCCCCCTCTCGGCCGGGCGTTTTCCGTTTGCGCGCGGCGAACCGGCGGGC
>JASFUX010000265.1:0-4906 GCA_050050115.1 Maricaulaceae bacterium
GCAGGACCGGCGCGTCCTCCGGCCCGTCGATTCGCACGCGGGCGCGCAGGCCGGCGGCCTCGACGTAGGCGTCGTCGGGCGCGAGATAGTCGGCCTCGACCGCGGCGGGCGAAAGATCGCGGTGCGCCCACCACAGACCCGCGACCGCCAGCGCCAGAACGAGGATCAAGCCGCTGAGAATCCGTCCCAACATCGCCGCTTCCTCCCTGCCGTGCAGACGACGAGGACGGAGCGTGACGGTTGATCAGCCGGCGCGCAAGTCCGAGCGGCCCCCGCCCTCGCCCGCGCGCGCCGCCTAGTCCCAGCGCCAGTCGTCGCGATGATCGCGACGGTCGTCGCGCCGATCGTCCCGACGGTCGTCTCGGCGGCCGTCCCAGCGACCGTTTCCATCCCAGCCGCGACGGC
Organism: Maricaulaceae bacterium; assembly: GCA_050050115.1. GTDB lineage: Bacteria > Pseudomonadota > Alphaproteobacteria > Caulobacterales > Maricaulaceae > JASFUX01. The sequence continues at coordinate 406 of JASFUX010000265.1, forward strand.
CGTCCCAGCCGCGCCGGTCGTCCCAGCCGCGGCGGCGCCAGTCGTCGTTCCGGCCGCCGTAGCCGCGAATATTGACCTCGAACACGCCGCGGCAACCGTGATTGACCCAGACGCCGCGCCGGTTGAAGCCCCAGTCCGAGCCGCGCCGGCATGACGAGCCGGAATACCGGCGCACCAGCCGGGCCGCGGACACGCCGCCGGGAACGGAACAGAATTCGTAACGGTAACCGTTCGAGTTGCAGCTGATCGTCGGGCCGTAGCCGCCGCGTCCACCATAGCGGTAGGACTCGTTGTGATCGGCGCGCGCGGCGCCCGATACGGTCAGGGCCGCAATGGCCGCCAGAGCGGCGAGGCCAAGCTTGCTCATACACATGCTCCATACGTTCTCGTCAGAGCGAAAGGAGCATGGCCGTCTTCAACCTGCGATGAACGCGCCGTTCAGGCGCGCAGAAACGAAGACCGGCGCCGCTTGCGCGGGCGCCGGTCCAAATCATCGTTCAATCAAGCGTTCTACGGCCGGTTCGCCGTCGCTTCGCCCTCGGCTTCCTTGAGCCGCGCGCCGTGGAGGATGCCAGGCATCGCATAGTTGCCCTCGTGGCAGGCGTATTCGTAGACCGGCCCTTCGGTGGCGTGGAAGCTCAGCTCCGCCGTCCACGGCTGGGTGTAGAGCGTGTCGTCCTCGACGGTGAAGCTGTAGAAGATCTCGTCGTCGGCGTAGCGTTCGAACCGCTCGATCACCCGGCCTTCATCGGAGATGGCGACTGCCGACGCCGCCGTCTGCAACGGATTCACGTTGATCGTTTCGACGACGAGCGCGCCGTCTTCATACCAGCCGACCGAGTCGCCTAACCACGGATGGAACACGTCCGGGCGGTGGTTGGCGCGGGCTTCCTCTTCGCTGTCGAACGTCGGAATGATCCGCGCGTCGTGCACCATCTCCACCAGGATCATCACATGATCCGTTGTCTGAACAAACTGATAGGTGTTATTGTAAAGCACGCTCAGCATGCCCGGCCCGCCGGTGCCGCCGAAGCCGATCAGGCAGCGCTCGGAGATCGGCAACGCCTCAGGGTCTGAGTTGCCGCCGATGCCCGTAACGTAGCGGCTGAACCCGGCGCTGTCGCTCGCGGGCTGCGGCCGGCGCGGGATCTGTCCGTTTTCGGGCTCGACGATGTAGGAGCTGCGGTACTCGCCCTTGACCTGGGCCAGCTGCGTGCCCGGATCGACCCAGAACGCGTTGTAGCCGCGCACGCCGAAGTCCGCGCCGCCCGCTTCGGGCGCGCCAACGGAGGGATCGGTGTAGTCGTCCGTTTCGATCGTGTCGCGCGGGATGCCGGCGATCGGCAGGCCGTTGGCGACGTTAGTCGCCTCCTCCTCGGTCAGCACGAGGCGGTCGATCCCGGCAGGGCGGGTCAGCCCGGTCAGCGAGATGTTGGTCCATATGCCGTTCAGGTCCGGCCGCTCGCTGTCTTGGGCGAGCGCAGCGGGCGCGGCGCAGGCGAGCGACGCGGCGACGAGCGCGGTTGTTGCGAGCAAAGAGGTCGGGCGTGACATCGGGGTCTCCTCCTGGACGATCGATCGCGCCGGGCGATCACGGGCGGCCGCGTTGGGCGTACGCATTGTGAACAATGATAACGCCTCTCGACGCGCGCGAACAGACCGTTCGCGCGGGAGGCCGTTTCGGCGATCCCGGCGCGGAATTCCGCCCGGCGCGCGAACGCCTTCTCCCTCATCCTGGAGTAGAGGGAGAAGGCGCGCTTGCGCGCGAACATCCGGTCCGCTGCAGCCTGATCAGGCGGCGCCCGTTTGGGTCAGCCGCCACACTTCGTCGTAGGGGTTCTCGACCACTTCGGAGTCGGCCGAGAAGAACATCGTCGGCCGGGTGTCGGGATTGAACCGCGGCCATTCGGGCAGGCCCTCGACGTTGGGATCGCCCGTGCGCGCGAATTGAACCCAGACCGAGCTCATCAGATCGCCCATCGCCCGATCCTGCGCCGTGTCGCCGGCGAACAGCGGGGCGTTCTCGACGTTGTCCATCACGTAAGGGATCTCCGCTGTGTGCGGCGCCTTCAACACGAAATCCTGCGGCGGCAGGTCGTAAGCGAAGACGTAGGCATAGACGCCCGCCGGCTGTGCGGACTTGCGCGCGGCGAGCGTGTGCGAGCTGCGCAAGCTGCTGATGGTGCCATTGACCTGCATCAAGAGGTGGTGCGGCGCATAGTCGGGGAACTGCGCCTTGAACGCATCGACGATCGCCTGGCCGCGGCCGGGATAGGATCGCTCCGCCGCAGCGAGCACGTCGGCCTCGGTGGTCTCGAACCATTCGGGATTGCCGACGTTGTAAAGCGTCTGCTCGTCCTTGGTGAAGCCGACCATGACCGGGATGTTCGCCGCCTGCGCCGGAGCGTCCGGCGTGAACGGATGACGCGTGACATGCACGTCATCGATCGAAGGCCGGAAGCCGCGCAAGCCGACCTCCCACGCCGCTTCAAGAAGCCGCTCGCGCGGCAGACCCGGGATCTCGGCGGCTGCGTTCGCATGGCTGAGGCCCAGCTCGGCGAGATAAGCGTTCGCCGTTTCCGCCGCCTGCTCTTTCGTGCCCGAGGTCAGCCCCGCGCCCGATTGCACGATGGCGCGGTGGATCAGGCCCTGGGTCGCCGGCATGGCGAGCAGCGTCGTCACTTTCGCGCCGCCGCCGGACTGTCCGTGCACGGTGACATTGTTCGGATCGCCGCCGAACTGAGCGATATTGGCCTGCACCCATTCGAGCGCGGCGACGATGTCGAGCATGCCCGCGTTGGCCGAGCCCTCGAAGCCCGGCACGCCGGCGCTGTCGAGCCCCAGATAGCCGAAGACATTGAGGCGGTGATTGACCCCGACGCTCACTACGTCGTGGTCTCGCGCCAGGTTGTGACCGCGGTAGATGTTGAGCGTGCCCTGCCCGTAGGAGAAGCCGCCGCCGTGCAGCCACACCATCACCGGCCGCAACGGCCCGGACGAAAGCCCGGTCTGGCGCGTGTAGACGTTGAGGTAGAGGCAGTCCTCGTCACCGTCGGACGAGACGTTCTCGGGCGCCGCAAAAGCTTCGGACATCGCCGCTTGAACCAGCGGCGGATAGGCCGCCGCCCCCGCGCCGGCGCGCATCTGCACCGCCGCTTCGCCATCGAGCAGCGCCGGGCGCTCGCCGGACCAGCTCTCGGGCGGGCGCGGCCCCTGGAAGCGGCCCGCGCCCGTCGGCGGCGCCGCGTAGCGCACGCCGCGGAATTCGAGGACGCCGTCGTCCATCTCGACGCCTCGCAGCATGCCCTGGCGCGTCGAGACCAGCGTCGGATCGCCCCGCCCGCCGAAACCGACGCCTCCGGCGCAGGCGGCGAGACCGCCCGCCGCGCCGCCCAAAAGCAGCGTGCGGCGGTCGAGACCAGCCGTGCGAAGAGCAGACGGACGAATGATGCGCGAAGCAGACATGGCTCCCTCCCCTTGAGACATTGTTATCGTTGGGGTGAACCTAGCGCAGCAAGAGACCAGGGGCCAGCGCGCCGTCGCCGATCACGCGCGTCGGCGACCGCGAATGAGATTGCGAATATGAGCGTCGTTCACCGTCTGACCGTTGAGAACTACCGCAGCATTCGGAAGCTCTCCGTCCCGCTGCGTCGGCTCAACGTGTTCGTCGGCGAGAACGGCGCGGGCAAGACCAACCTCTACCGCGCGCTCGAGCTGATCCAGGCCGCCGCGCTCGGAACCTTGACGCGCGAGCTCGCCGCCGAGGGCGGCATGGAGAGCGCCTTCTGGGCGGGCGACCGCAAAGCCAAAGACCCGGTGCGAATCAAGCTCGGATGCGAGCTCGGCGAGGGAGCGGGCCTCGTGCGCCAGACCGTCGAGCTGGGCGTGAAAACGCCGACGGGCGCGGGCTTCCTGCTTGAGCCGCAGATCAAGCTCGAACGTCTCGAGCATCTCACCGCGCGCCGGCCGGTCACGCTGCTCAAGCGACAGAATATGTCGGTTCAGGCGTGCGACCGCGAGGGCAAGCTCAAAGATCTCGATCTTGATCTGTTGCCCTCGGAGACCGCGCTGTCGGCGATCCGCGATCCGGGGGAGTTTCCCGACCTCGCCTTCGCCCGCGATCACATGACCGCCTGGCGATTTCACCACTCGTTCCGCACTGACGCTGGCTCGCCCTTGCGCCGCCCGTGCCTGGCGATCACCACGCCGACGCTCGCACCGGACGGGGCGGATCTCGCCGCGGTTTTCGCGACGCTGGCGCACATCCGTCAGGATACGGCTGACCTTGACGCCGCCGTCGCCGACGCCTTCGACGACGCGCGGCTCGCCATCCCCGAACCTGGCCGCACCGCGTCCTTCGGCGTCGTCCATCCCGATTTTCCCAAACGCGTGTTCGACGCCGCGGAGCTGTCGGACGGGACGTTGCGGTTCCTGGCGCTCGCCGGCGCGCTCTTCGGCTATCGGCCCGCCTCGTTCATCGCGCTGAACGAGCCCGAGACCA
>JASFUX010000266.1:0-4844 GCA_050050115.1 Maricaulaceae bacterium
CGTCCCGGCCCCGCTCCATGAAGTATTCGGCCATGGTCATCGCGGCGTAGGGCGCGATGAACTGAAGCCCGGGCGCCTCGTCCCCGCCAGCGACAACCACGATCGTGTTCTCGAGCATGCTGGCGTTGCGAAGCTCGGCGATCACGCCAGCGACCGCGCTCGCGCGTTGACCGACGGCGCAGTAGACACAGACCACCCCAGTGCTGCGTTGGTTGAGCATCGCGGCGACGGCGACGGCGGTTTTGCCCGACTGTCGATCCCCGACAATGAGCTCGCGCTGCCCCCGTCCGATCGGCACGACGGCGTCCACCGCGGTGATGCCGGTCTGCAGCGGCGCGTCGACCGGCGCGCGGTCGATGATCGCCGGAGCAGGCCGTTCGACAGGTTTGCGCAAGGCCGTCTTGATCGGCCCGCCGCCGTCGCGCGGCCGGCCCAAAGCGTCAACCACCCGCCCCAACAGCGCCTCGCCGACCGGCGCGTCGACCACTCGGCCAGTGCGGCGGACCTCGTCGCCCACGCGCAGCGCGTCGCTCGGCCCCAGGAGGATCACGCCCGCCCGGCGCTCCTCGACATCCGCCGCAACGCCCATGAGCTGGTCTGGGAAGGCAACGAGCTCGTCGGCGGCCAGTCCCGGCAGATCGCGCACCTCAGCGACGCCGTCGCCGACTTCGACGACGACGCCCGCGTCGACAAGCTCGATTCCCGTCCGCATCCGGCGGCGCGCAGCGTCCGCGGCGGCGGCGAACGGCGCGGCGACGCGGTCCTCTAGCACGCCCATCGCCCTACTCCGCCGCCTTGTCGGTGGTTTGCTGAAGGGTCTCCGCGAGGGTCTTATTCAGTTCGTCCTCGAAGCGGTCGAGGTATGAGTCGAGCGTCCACTCCGCGACGCGGCCGCCCACGCGCAGCCGGACGCCGCACGTCAGGCGCTCGGCGCGGGCGTATTCTATCTCGACTTCCGGCGCGATGAACTCGTGGATCGCTCGGGTGACGCGGCGGCGCGCGTCCGCGTTGAGATCGAACGCGCTTTCGACAGCGACGCCGTCGGCTTCGCGCGCAGCTTTGGCGAGTGCGTCGCGGTCGTGCGGATCGATCGCTTCGAGCTTCTCGGCGAAAGCGGCTGCGACGCGGTCTTCGAGCTCTGCGTCGGCAAGGTCGGCGAAGGCCGCGCGCGCCAGCGCGTCGAACTGCCTGGCGGCCTCGCGCCGCAGCGTGTCGAGAAACTCCTCGGACTCCCGCGCAAGCTGAGCGCGCCCCGCCGCGCGCGCCTCGTCGAGTTCCGCCCGCGCCTTTTGCTCAAGCTCCCGGCGCAACGTCGCGGCCTGCTCGCGCGCGTCGTCGAGCGCCGCCTCGCGGGCGCGCTCTAGGTTCGCGCGCTCGTCCTCGAGCCGGCTGCGCTCGTTCTCGGCCGTCGAGCGAGCGCGCTCGGCGTCATCCAGACGCGCTTTGATCTTCCGCTGACGCTCTTCCATCGCGCCGAGGATAGGCTTGTAGAGGAACCTCTGCAGCAGCCACACCAGCACCAGGAAGTTGACGATCTGGGCGGCGACGGTGACCCAGTCGATCTGCATGCCTCAGCCGCCCGTCGCTTGCTGCGCCGCGTTCCAGAACGGATTGGCGAAGATCAGGATCATCGCCACGACAAAGCAGTAGATCGCCGTCGACTCGATCATCGCCAAGCTGACGAACAGTGTGCGCGTGATCACGTTCGACTCGTCCGGCTGCTGCGCGATCGCGGCGAGCGCTTGAGACGCCGCGCGCGCCTCCCCGAGCGCCGGTCCGATCGAGCCGATCGCGATCGTCAAGCCGGCGGTGACGATCGAAGCCGCCGCGATGAGTGCGTTTGCGTCCACGTTATCCTCCAGTTGGGTGCTTCATGACGACGGCTCGCCGCTTGAAGGCGGCGGCTGCGGATTCTCCCAGGCGTGCGCGCGACTCGCCGAGGCGATGTAGACCGTCGCGAGCACCGCGAAGATGTAGGCTTGCACCAGACCCGTCAGCAGGCCGAGCAACTGCAGCACGACCGGAAACAGGAAGGGCGCAATGGAGATCAAGATGCCGACGATCACCACGCCGCTCATCACATTGCCATAGAGCCTGACGGCCAGCGCAAACGTCCGGGACAGCTCTCCGATGACGTTGAACGGCAGCATCAGCGGAGTCGGGCGAACATAGTTGGCGAGATAACCGCCCAGGCCGCGGCCGGCGACGCCGAAGATCGGTACAGCGACGAACACCGCGAGCGCCAGCGCCGTCGCGGTCGACAGTGAGGCAGTCGGCGGGCGATAGCCGGGAACGACCGCGAGCAGGTTCGCTGTCGCGATGAACAAGAACAGCGTGCCGACGAACGGCAAGATCTCCCGCGTCTCCCTCTGAGCCACCTCGCGGACCTGGTCGCGCATGCCGCCGACGATCACCTCGAGCAAGTTCTGCCACGGCGGCGGCGTTTCGTCGGTGCTCAGCCGACGCGTGACGAGCATCGACGCGAGCGTCAGAACCGCCATCACCACCCAGGTGAACACGATCGTCGCGTTAAGCTCGAACGCGCCGTAGCGCCAGAACACCCATTCGTCCGTTGTCAGCTGCATGCCGGCTCACTCCCCTCCGCGCGCGAGCGCGGCGCGACGCGCTGTCAAGGTCGCCGCCGAGCGCACGGTCAGAAAGCCGACAAGCGCTGCAACAAGCGCCGCGCCGCCAACCCCCGCGCGCGCCGCGGCGAGGACGACCGCAAGCGCCACGATGATCCGAAGAGCCGACGTTGTAGCGAAGCGGCCGATCGACTTGTCGCGCCGGGCGAGCGCTTCGACCGAACGCCAAAGCGCGCCGAAGTAAGCGACGCCGCATCCGAGGCCGGCGACATATCCAACGATCAGTGAAGCGGTCAGGCTCACGGCGCCCTCCTTTTACAGCTCTCAATCACCGCGGCTCTCCCGGCTCACCCAGCGCCACGCGTTCCAGCAGCCGATCGTCACGCCCGCCATCAGGAGCGCCAGCGCCCAGGAAAAGCTCGACGGAAAGACCCGGTCGAGCCACAGCCCGACAATAGCACCGAGCACGGCGGGCGCGGCCACCGACCAGCCGACCAGCCCGAACATCCCAAGCCCGAACCAGACCCCGTGCGAGCCGGTCCGCCGCGCCTTCTGCTTGCGTTCAGTCTCGCGCGCGATCGCATCCACCGCGGCGTCCGCATCGGGATCATCGGGCGGCGTCACGGTTGACGCTCCAGCTCGAGAAAGCGTCGCACGATCCCGGCCTCGAGCCGCGCCAGCGCCGCGCGCGCGGCCTGCTCGTGCTCGTCGGGCTGAAGGAACTCCTCCCGAACCAGGCGCTTGAGCGCGTCCAGGTCCTCGCTCGCCACGGCGCGGCGCACGGCGACGCGGACGGTCTCGCCCTCTTTGACCAGCACGCCTTCGTCGTGGCCGACAAAACGCTCGGCGCCGCCCCCGTCGAGGTAAGCGATCACGCCCGCACGCAGCGGCGCGGCCAGATCGAGCCGCCTCGGCAGGACTCCGAACGCGCCGCCGACGCCCTGCGCGGTCAGCTTCGCGGCCGTTTCGTCGAGCACGATCTCGGTCGGGGTTGCGATGATCAGCCGGAGCGTCATCCCGACGCCTCCGCGAGCCGCCGCGCCGCCACCTCCGCGTCGACCATGTCGATCGCCCCGATCATGAAGAAGGCGCGCTCGGCCCGGTCGTCGAGCTCGCCCGACAGGATCCGCTCGCAACCGTCAAGCGTCTCCTCAAGGCTGACGAATTGTCCGCCGTAGCCGGTGAACCGTTCAGTGGTGAAGAACGGCTGGGTCAAGAAGCGCTCAAGCCGCCGCGCCCGCGCAACGACCGCGCGATCGGCCGGGGTGAGCTCTTCAAGGCCGAGCATGGCGATGATGTCCTTCAGGTCCTCGTACTCGGCGAGCACGCGCCGCGCCTCGCGCGCGATGCGGTAGTGGCGATCGCTCACCCGGCCCGGGGATAGCAGCTTGGAGGCGGACTCCAGCGGATCGATGGCTGGATAAAGCCCTTGGGCCGCGCGCTTGCGCGACAGGACGATCGACGAAGAGAGATGAGAGAAAGTGTGCGTCGCGGCTGGATCGGTGAAGTCGTCGGCCGGCACATAGACAGCCTGGATCGAGGTCATCGCGCCCGCATCGGTGCTGCAGATCCGCTCTTCGAGCTCAGCCAGCTCGGTGCCGAGCGTGGGCTGATAGCCGACCCGCGAGGGCACGCGGCCCAGGAGTCCAGAGACTTCGGCGCCCGCCTGGATGAAGCGGAAGATGTTGTCGATCAGCACGAGCACGTCCTGACGGCGTTCGTCGCGGAAATACTCTGCGATCGTCAGCGCCGTGTGGGCGACGCGGAAACGCACGCCGGGCGACTCGTTCATCTGCCCAAAGACAAGAACTGAACGGTCGAGCACGCCCGCGTCGCGCATCTCGCGGAAAAGTTCCTCAGCCTCGCGGCAGCGTTCGCCGACACCGCAGAAGAGGCTCACGCCCTCGTAGCTCGAGGCCATGTTGTGGATCATCTCGGTGACGAGCACGGTCTTGCCCACGCCCGCGCCGCCGAAGAGACCCGCCTTGCCGCCCCGCTCTATCGGCGCGAGCAAGTCGATCGCCTTGATGCCGGTCTCGAACACGTCGCCGTGGATCACGCGGTCCTCAAGCGGCGCGGGCGAGCGATGGATGCGCCAGCGCCCGACGCCCTCGAGCGGCGGTCCGCCGTCGATCGGCTCTCCATAGACATTGAGCATGCGGCCCAGCACGGCGTCACCGACCGGCGCAGTGAGCGTGTCGCCGACCTCGACGACCTCCATGCCGACCGCGATACGTTCAGCCGGATTGAACACCAGGC
>JASFUX010000267.1:0-4832 GCA_050050115.1 Maricaulaceae bacterium
GATCCCTTGAGTTCGACCTCGGCGAGAACGCCGCGATGGTGCGCGATACGGCGCGGACCTTTTCCGAGCGCGAGATCGCGCCGCGCGCCGCCGAGATCGACGAGAAGAACGAGTTTCCCCGAGACCTCTGGCCGCGTCTCGGCGAGCTTGGGCTGCTCGGCGTCACGGTCGAGGAGGCCGACGGTGGTCTCGGCATGGGGTACACGGAACACGTCGTCGCGATGCAGGAGGTCTCGCGAGCCTCGGCGTCGGTGGGGCTATCCTACGGCGCGCACTCGAACCTTTGCGTCAATCAGCTGCGCCGCTGGGGCACGGACGAGCAGAAGGCGCGCTACTTGCCCAAGCTGATCTCAGGTGATCACCTGGGCAGCTTGGCGATGTCGGAGTCCGGCGCGGGCTCGGACGTCATGTCGATGCGTCTGCGCGCGGTGAAGAGGGGCGACGCTTACGTGCTCAACGGCACGAAGATGTGGATCACCAATTCGCCGACCGCCGACACGCTGATCGTCTACGCCAAGACCGACCCAGACGCGGGCACGCGCGGCGTTACCGCGTTCCTGATCGAGCGCGGGATGAAAGGTTTCTCGGTCGCCCAAAAACTCGACAAGCTCGGCATGCGCGGCTCGGACACCGCCGAGCTGGTGTTCGAGGACTGCGAGGTGCCGGCCGAGAACGTGCTCGGCGCCGAAGGCGCGGGAGCGGGCGTGTTGATGTCCGGGCTCGACTACGAACGCGCCGTGCTCGCCGGTGGCCCCTTGGGGATCATGGACGCCTGCATGGATCTGGCGACCGCCTACGTGCGCGAGCGCGAGCAGTTCGGCAAGCCGATCGGCTCGTTTCAGATCATCCAGGCGAAGCTCGCCGACATGTACGTCGCTCAGTCGTCTGCCAAGGCCTACGTCTACGCCGTCGCGCAAGCCTGCGACCGCGGCGAGACCACCCGGCGCGACGCAGCCGGCGCGATCCTCTATGCGTCCGAGAGCGCGACGAAGATGGCGCTCGAAACCATCCAGATCCTCGGCGGCAACGGCTACATCAACGAGTATCCCGCCGGCCGCCTCCTGCGCGACGCCAAGCTTTATGAGATCGGGGCGGGGACGAACGAGATCCGCCGCTGGCTGATCGGTCGGGAGCTGGTGGAGGAGGGGTAGAGACGGCCTGAGTCGACGCCTCAACTGCGCTCGCTCCGCCGCGAACCCTTGCAAATCTCACGTTTCTCGCCCGATAACTAAGCCAAGTGAATGGGGGCGCAGGCGCGGGGACGTAATGAAGATCCTGCTTGCGACGACGAGGCTGTGGCTGACCGTAGCGGCCGGCTACGCTTTCGTGTGGGGCTTTGGACCGGAAGATCCGGAGTGGGCGAGCAGCGGCCGTCCAATTGAGAGCGCGTGGCGCCTCCCGGCGATTAGCGCGCCGCAGTTCGATTTGCCCGAAATGAGCCTGCCCGAGGTCAATCTGACGCGGATGACCGAAGGGCTGTCGCGGCCGGCGCAGGCGAGCACGGCGTCGAACACGGTGCTCGACGGCGCCGAGGTGGTGCGCATCGCTCCGCCGTTTTCCGGTCTGGAGCTGCCCGACTCCGCATTCGAACTGGCGCGCGCCGCCGATCCGCTGCGGCTTGAGCCCGAACCCCATCCCGAAGGCGGCTGGGTGATCGGCTACGGCCGCCACGTCGTGCTGCGTCCCGACGAGGCGGTCACCCGCGAGCAAGCCGAGGCGTGGCTGCGCGAGGATTTCGCGGACGCCGAGCTGGCGGTTCGCGAGGCGGTGCAGGTGTCCTTGAGCGAGGAGGAGTACGCCGCGCTCGTCGAGTTCGCCCGCTCGATCGGCGCCGAGCAGATCGATCGCACGCTGGTGGTGATCCTGCTCAATCAGGGCAACCGCGAGATGGCGGCCGACGCCTTCATGGTCTGGACCAACGAAGAGGTCGACGGCGTCCTCGTGCAGGACCCCGAGCTGGTCGCCCAGCGCGAGCGGACGCGGGAGCTGTTCCTCTCAGGGCTCGTTCAGTCCTAGATCCGATACTGACTTCGTTTGACCGCTGACGCAGCGTCTTCCGGCTTCCTCGGGCTTGTCCCGAGGATCCAGGAGGCGCGCGAGTAAAACGAACCGTGCTGCGGCGCTCGGCTCTGCGCCGAGTCTCGTCATGGGCCGTTGCGTCAGACCTTCTGGGTCCTCGGGACAAGCCCGAGGAAGACGATAACGGATTGGACGGCCCTCGATATCTCGATGTTGGGCGCCAGCTCTGACCGCGCTGGCGCCGGCGGTATGCGGCGGGAGCGAATTCCTCTATGACAGCGCTTGTTTGGCGTCGCATGCGGGGGTGACGCGACGGCAAGGGACTTTGGTTGATGAGGTTTCCACACTTGAGCCTGATCGCCGCGGCCGCAGCGCTCGCGACGGCTGCGCTCGGCGCCGCGCACGCTCAGGACGAGGAAGACGCCGCGCCCGCGCCCGCCTCGGAAGAAGAGATCCTCGAAGCCGACATGGCCTTCACCCAGGAGTGCCTCGACACGCTCGCGCTGCGCGGCGCGCCGGCGCACGTGTGCCTTGGGATCGTCGCGCGCCAGTGCGCGAGCGAGGCCGAAGACGAGACCACGACCGGCGCGGCGGTGTGCGAAGCACGCGAGGCGGCGGCCTGGGCGGGCTTGCTCGACGCCGTCGCCGGCGAGCTCGAAGCGGCGATGCCCAATGCGCGCCGTGAAGACTTCCGCGACGCGCAGAGCAAGTGGGCCGACTTCCGCGACGCCGAGTGCGCCTATGAAGCGGCGGCCTATCGCTCCGAGGTCGAGATCGAGGCGTCGCGCGCGGCCTGCGTCAAGCGCCTGACCGCCAACCGGGTCATCGCGCTCAACGCGCCCGCCGAAGAGCGCTAGGAATAGGAGAGGGCCATGTTCATGCGATTGGCTTTTGTGGCGGCGGCGGCGAGCGCAGCGACGATGTGCGCCACCCCTCAGCAGACGGAAGAGCCTCAAGGCGAGCCTGGGCCTGACGGACTGATCCTGTATCGCGCGCCGGCCACCGGAGTAGAAGCGGGCGATCTGCCGAGCCCGACCGCGCCGGCCGCTGCGGAAGCCGACGAGTCCGAAGCCGACTAGAGAAATCCGGTCGCTGCTTTTCCTCGAAGCACTCTAGCGCCTCTCGAGCGCCTGCATCGCGACGCGCACCGCGTCGAGCCGGCCGGTGCGCTCGGCGAGCGCCGCCTTGGCGGCCTGATAGCCGGTGTCGATTGTCTCGTCGAACGTCTTCCAGTCGCGGATGTCGATCTCGCCGAGTTCGGGCGCGACAAGAACGTCGACGCTCTCGCGTCCCTGGGAAATGTCCGTGTTCACCGTTGCGGCGCGCATCAGAAGGCTGGCGATCGGCGGAGCGTCGTGGAAGCCGTGATCGATCACCCAGCCGAAGAAGTTCGGCGGATTGACGAAGTCGGCCGCGTCGAAGCGCGCCTCGCGCGCGACGTCGACGCCGATGACCGGTCCGCGGTGGAAGGCGCGCATGGTCTCGACGGGGAAGTTCGACAACACCGCGCCGTCGACCAGCACTTCGCCGTTCTGCACGATCGGCGGCAGGATGCCCGGCAGCGAGATCGACGCGCGCAGCGCCTCGCGCAGCAGCCCCGTGCGGTGCACGTGCACCCCGCCTGTCGTCAAGTTCGAGGAGACCGCGAAAAACGGCAGCGGCAACTCCTCGATGCGCGCGTCGCCGAAGTGCTTCAGGAGCCGCGCGTTCACCCGCTCGCCCGCCGCCAGTGCGATCACCGGCAGGCGGAAGTCGCCCAAGGGATTTGACTCGACGAAGGCTTCGCGCACCCGCTCGGTCAGCTCCTCGTGGCTCCAGCCGATCGCCACGCCCGCGGCGATGATCGCGCCCATCGACGTGCCGCCGACGAAATCGAGCGGCAGCCCCGCCTCGCGGATCGCCTGCAGCGCGCCGATGTGCGCATAGGCGCGCGCGCCGCCGCCCGAGAGCACGACGCCCACCGACAACCCGGCCATGGTCCGCGCCAGGCGGTTGACGTCCTCCGGGGTGCGCCAATGGAAGATCCGCGCTGCGCCGACCTCCTCCATCCACTCAGCCGGCGAGGCCCCGCTCGACGCGCCCAAGGGCAGGGTGATCACGTCGACGAGGCGGAAGCGCCGCGCCGGGGAGTCGGGCGCGGGCGCGAGCGGCATCGGGTGGGAGGGACGCGCGTCGCGCCGCGCCAGCACCCACAGCCGGTCGGCTTGTCGCAAGCAGACCCGATACCAGTGCGAGTCCTCGATCCGTGAAGTGAGGATCACGACGTCGTTCTCGTGCTCGAGCTGGTCGAACCAGCCGGCGTGCTGCTCGCTCGCCTCGGAGCCGACGACCACGCAGCGCCGCCAGATCTGCCCGAGCGTCTCGGCGAGCGTGCGCGCCAGCCCCTCGACGTCGATCGACGGCGAGGTCGCGAGCAGGGCGAAGACCTTGGGGTTGGTGCGATTGCGCCCGGTGCGCTGGGCGCGGCTGCGCAGCAGGATGAGCCGCGACAGGCCCTCGTAGAACTCCGGGTGCGCCCGGGCGAGGCGGAAGAAGTCCTTCCGCGACAGCGCCAGAAGCTCGCTGTCCCTCAGCGCGGAGACGGCCGCTGTGTGCTTCTCGCCCGCAAGCATCGCCATCTCGCCGACCGGCTCGCCGGGGCGGATATGACCGACGATGTCGAGGTCGTCGTCGCGCGGGCTCGGCCGGTGCGCGACCAGCGAGCCGGCGATCAGGAAATAGGCCTCGTCCGCCTCCTCGCCGACGTCGAACAGCATCGCGCCGCCAGGCAGGGAGAACCAGCGCGTCGCGCCTTCCGCGGCCTTGAGCGCGCG
>JASFUX010000268.1:0-4764 GCA_050050115.1 Maricaulaceae bacterium
CCATCACGCCCGGCACCCGCGGAACCACCCAGGTCTCGTCGCCTTCGAGCGTTCTGGCGATGAAGGTGTCCCCGCCCTGGGTGCGCGCCTCGACGTAGGCCGGCACGCGGGCGTGCAGCGCCAGCTCCGGCCCGCCGACCAGCTCCTGGGCGGCCGAACTGACTCGGGTGGCGACTTCGGCCTGGGCCCACTCCTCAAGTCCTTCGGGAACGGGCGGCACCACGTTGAAGCCGTCCTCCGCCCGCGGCCGCAGGCCGTAACCGATGAGGCCGATCAGCACTACGGATGCGCCGATCGCGCCCCAGGCCCGCGGACCGATCGAAAAGCCGCTGAATCCTTCGGCGTTCTCAAGCCGCGGGGCGCGGGCGCGTCGGGGCGAAAGCTCCTTGGCGAAGCGACCGCCGACCTCCTCCGGATCGAGCCCGAGGTGAAGCGCATAGGTGCGCACGAACCCCGGCGCATAAGGCCCGGTGGGCATGCGCCGCGGGTCCATGTCCTCGATCGCTTCGAGATAGTCCTGGCGCACGCGGGTGGCCGCCTCGACCGCTTCGAGCGTGGACCCGAGCGCGCGCCGGCGCGCGGCCAGCCAAGCGCCGACCGAGGCGTAAGCCTCGCCGTCGATCGCCTTGTCTGCGCCGTTTGCGTGTTCGCTGTCGTGTCCGTTCGCGCGCGTCATATATCGGCCCGAGCCGTGAAAAATGCCGTCATGCGCCCCCGACCATGAAGGAGAGGTAATCTGATCCGAGGGCACGGGGCAAGGCCGGGGATATGCAAGAGGCGTGACAAGGGTTAAGGCGCGTCGCGCACGCCTATCGGGAATGCGGGACTAACCCGAGCGCCAAGTGTGCGATCGCTTGCAGGGCGCGCAGATCCGCTCGCCCGACCACGCGCTTTCGAACTCCACCCCGCAACGAAGGCAGGCCCGCAACTTGGGCACGTCCCAAGCCGGACCCTCGTTCAGATCGTCTTCCTCGGTCGAAGTCGTCATGCTCGGTCTCCGCGTCGCCGGTCGATCACGCCGCCGCCGGCGCGCGCGAACGGCTGCGCCGCCGACGCTTGCGGGCGCGCGACGGCTTCTGGCCGTTTGCGCTCTGCCCGCTTTTCTTGCTCTGCGGGGCGCGCTTCGGCTTCTTCGCGCCCGCCCCCGGTCGCCGCTCGCGCGGCGGCGCAGAGACGGCGGGCAGCTCGCCCGGGATCTCGTCGATCGCGATCTTCTGCCGCGTCAGGCGTTCGATCGCGCGGAGATAGCTCCGCTCGTCCTCGGAAACAAAGGACACCGCCAGCCCGGAGGCGCCGGCGCGCGCCGTCCGTCCGATGCGGTGGACGTACTGCTCGGCGACGTTCGGCAGGTCGAAGTTGACGACCAGGCCGACCGCCTCGACGTGGATGCCGCGCGCGGCGATATCGGTCGCGACCAGCACGCGGCAGGTCCCGGTCTTGAAGGCGCCGAGGGCGCGCTCGCGCTGAGGCTGGCTCTTGTTGCCGTGGATGGCCGCCGCTTCGACGCCCGCCGCCTTGAGGCCGCGGACCACCTTGTCCGCGCCGTGCTTGGTGCGGGTGAAGACCAGCGCGCGGCCGATCGCAGGATCGCCGAGCACATGAGCGAGCAGCGACAGCTTGTCGGCCTGCCGGACGAAGACCGCGCGCTGCTCGACCCGCTCGGCCGTGGAGGCGACCGGCGCGGCTTCGACCTTGACCGGATCGGTCAGGTAGCGGTCGGCGAGATCGGAGATCGTCTTGGGCATCGTCGCCGAGAACAGCAGCGTCTGCCGTTCGGCCGGCAACAGCGGGATGATCCGCCGCAGGGCGTGGATGAAGCCGAGGTCGAGCATCTGATCGGCTTCGTCGAGCACCAGATGCTCGACCTTCGACAGCGTCACGGCCCGGCGCTCGGCCAGATCGAGGAGCCGGCCAGGCGTCGCCACGACGATATCCGCGCCCGCTTGAAGCTGGCGGATCTGACGGTTGATCGGCACGCCGCCGAACACCTCGACGACGCTGGGTTTGAGGAATTGTCCGTAGGTGCGGAACGACTGCGCGATCTGACCGGCCAGCTCGCGCGTCGGCGCAAGCACCAGCGCGCGCACGGCGCGCGGCGCCGCCGGCCGCCGGTTCGCAGCCAGCTGGTCAAGGATCGGCAGCGCGAAAGCGGCGGTCTTGCCGGTCCCGGTCTGCGCAATGCCGAGCAGATCGCGCCCGGCCAGCACGTTGGGGATCGCCCGGCGCTGAATGGGCGTCGGGACGGTGTAGCCTTCCGCGATCAGAGCTTTGACGATCGCGGAGGACAGGTTGAGTGAATTGAAATCGGTCACTTATGACTTTCCATAGCGGGGAGCACGCGGCGCTTCTTGCTGAGAAACAGCAGCGCCGGGCTCGGTAAGACGACCCGCGTGAATTCAGGGCGTAGAGGTTAATTTCGTCCGAAGAGCTGGACCTAAGTGCGGCGATCAGGTCGCCGCGCGCGCTTCACGCATCCGGCTCATGCGCTCACGAGGAGCGCTGACGCAACGCGTAATTGGGGCGTTCGCGCTCGAAAGTCAATCTGTTGAGGCGCAAATTTTCAGACCACCGACATTTCTCGAGCCGTAGCCCGGCCATGAAGCGCGAAGCGCTGCGCTTGCTTTTTGGCTCAAGCTGGCCCATGTGTCCGCCCGTTCGGGCGATCCATCGGCCCGGGAACGGCGGCGATATTCGCGGCTAAAGGCTGACATGCCCACTGCACGCACCTCGCCCCTCATTTTCCCGACACGACGACGATCCTGAGCGGCCCCCAAAGGGCCCGGCGATCGGCCGCGCCTTTCTTTGCGTCCCGGGGCGGCGCTGCAACGTGAAGGGAATACCTCATGTCCACTGGAACGGTTAAGTTCTTCAACATGGCCAAAGGCTTCGGCTTCATCACGCCGGACGACGGCGGCAAGGACGTGTTCGTGCACATCTCGGCGGTCGAGCAGTCGGGCCTTTCGGGTCTCGTCGACGGTCAGAAGGTGACGTTCGAATCCGAGCCCGACGCCAAAGGCAAGGGCGACAAAGCCGTCAACCTGGCGCTCGCCGACTAGGCTGTTGATCCAAGGCGCGCACCGGCTGCGATCCGGCGGCCGTGCGCGTCTTCGGTCATCGCGACTTGATCAACGTCAGAGCGAGCGCCGGCTCAAACAGCGCTGCGGCGCTCACCAAGCCAACCCCGTTTCGGCGGCGAAATTCGCCAAATCCTCCCGCACGGACGTCTTTCGGCTCGTCGTCAGCACGTCGACCGCTTCGGCGATCTTTTTCTGCTCGGCGTTCAGCACCAGCTGCTTGACCGGACCGATCCCGACCGCCGGCATCGACAGACGGCGGAACCCGAGGCCGATCAACGCCAGCGCTTCAAGCGGACGGCCGGCGACCTCGCCGCAGACGGTGACTTCGGCGCCCGCCGCCGCGCAGCCGTCGGCGATTTCTCTCAAGATGCGCAAGCCCGGCGGGCTCAGAAGGTCATAGCGGCCAACCAGCCGCGGGTTCGCGCGATCGACGGCGAAGAAGAACTGCATCAGGTCGTTCGCGCCCACCGAGACGAAGTCGGCCTCGTCCAAAAGCGCGTCAAGCTGATAGACCAACGCCGGCGTCTCGATCATCGCGCCGACCTTGACCGTCTTGGGCGCACCGCGATCGTGCCGGATCGCCCAGTCGATCTCCGCGTCGAGCCGGTCGCGCGCCTCGATGAACTCGGCGACCGTGGTGACCATCGGGAACATCACCCGCAGCTCGCGACCCGCCGCGGCGCCGACGAGGGCGCGCAGCTGGAAGCGCAGCAACCCCGGACGGTCGAGCGCCAGACGTAAAGCGCGCCAGCCCATCGCCGGGTTCTCCTCCCGGTCGAAGGCAAGATACGGCAAGAGCTTGTCCCCGCCGAGGTCGAGCGTGCGGAAGGTCACCGGCCGGTCGCCGGCGACGTCGAGAACTTCCGTATAAAGATCGCGCTGCTCGCCGAGGCGCGGCATGCGTTCGGCGATCATGAACTGAAACTCGGTGCGATAGAGCCCGATGCCGTCCGCGCCGGTGCGGTCGAGCTGCGGCAAATCGATCGACAGTCCGGCGTTGATCATCAGCTCGATGCGCACGCCGTCGCGGGTCACCGCTGGCGCGTCGCGCACGGACTCGTAAAGCGCCGCGCGCGCGCCGCGCTGGGCCACCCGCTCGTCGTGGTTGACCATGGCGTCGGGCGTCGGGCGCAGATGCACCTCCCCCGCCCCGCCGTCGAGGATGACGAAGTCGCCGTCCTCGACCCGGTCGAGCACCGCCTCGATCCGTCCGACCATCGGCACGCCGAGCGCGCGGGCGACGATCGCGGCGTGGCTGGTCGGCGAGCCCTCTTCGAGGACGACGCCCTTCAGCCGGTCGAGCGGCAGCTCAAGCAGCTCCGCCGGCCCGATGGCGCGGGCGAACAAGATCGCGTCCTCAGGCGTATGAGCCGCGCCGTCGACCAGCGCGTGGTCCTCGTCCGCGAGATGGCGCAGGAGCCGGTTGGCGAGGTCCTCGAGATCGTGCAGCCGCTCGCGCAGATATGGATCACGCGCCGAGAGCATCCGCGCGCGCTGCTCGTTGCGCACCCGCTCGACCGCGCCTTCGGCCGACAGCCCCAGCCGCGCGCCCTCGACCAGACGATCGAACCAGCTCGTGTCGTGAGCGAACATCCGGTAGGTCTCGAGGATCTCCCGTGAGACGCCCTCGACCGCGCCAGCGCGCCCTTCGACCAGCTCGTCGATCGACTGGCGCAGCCGCGCGATG
>JASFUX010000269.1:0-4724 GCA_050050115.1 Maricaulaceae bacterium
CCGCGACAGCGAGAGCAGATCGTCGATCAGCCGCCGCATCCGCTCGGCTTGATCGGAAATGATGCCCAAGAAGCGCTCGCGCGCCGCCTCGTCGTCGCGCGCATGCCCGCGCAGCGTTTCGATGAATCCCTTCAGCGAAGCCAGGGGCGTGCGCAGCTCGTGGCTGGCGTTGGCGAGGAAGTCCGCCCGCGCGATCTCGGACTGCTTGATCGCGCTCTCATCGCGGATGATGAGGATCGCGAAACGCACCTCGCCGCCCTCATCTCGCGACGGGGCGACGACCGCGCGGAGGTGGCGCTCGCGCGGCGCGGCGTCCTTGAACTCGATGTCGCTCGGCCGGCCGTGTTCGATCGCGGCGCTCACCGCGTCGAGAACGCGCGGCTCGCGCACGATCGCGGTCAGCGGCGCATCCCCGCTGCGCGCGCCGAACATGCGCTTGGCGGCGGCGTTCATAGCGTCGATCCGCTCGCTCATGCGGACGACGATCACCGGATCGGGAAAAGCGTTGAGAATGACCTCGGCGGACCGCTCGAACGGGCTTGCGAGCGCCTGCGCGCCGGCGGTCGAGGGCGTCGCGGGGCGCGCGCCGTCCAGCTGGCCCGCGGCGGCAAGGTAGGCGAAGGTCAGCGCGCCGACGGCCACTGCCGAGATCGCCGCGGACGCCCAGTCGAGCGCGCCGCCGACCGCCAGCACGACCAGGACGACCACGAACGCCGCCAGGGCCACGAGCGCAGTGCGGCGGCGCTCGATGACGACGTCGTCGCGCGAGGAATCACCGGCGGCCATGAAGCTCTCTCGATTGACAGGCGCCTGTCCTTACCGCACTCCGCGGCCCGCGATAAGAGCCGCCGAGGGCGGACACGCGGGTCGGCGCGCAGTCGAGGTTAGTCGGCCAGCCTGAAATTGAAGGGCAGCCGCACGGACTGGTTCGCCGAGGGCGAGCCGTCGGACATCCGCGGCCCCGCGCGCATTCTCTCCGCCAAGGAAAGCGCGGCGCGCGCGAAACCGTAGTTGACCGGCGACTCCTCGACGACCTCGCAGTCGACCCGCCCGTCATACTGGATCACGCAGTCAAGCCGCACCTCTCCCGAGACGCCGCGGTCGAGCGCGCGTATCGGATAGACTCGGGCGAAGTCGTCCTCGTCGGGTTGACGGTCCCAGATCGGAGACGCCGACGCCGACCCTCCGGGCTGGGCGGCCACCTCGCTCAGGCGGTCGAGCAGGTTGACGAAGCCGGCGTTGGGGAAGCGCACCGTGTATTTGGCTCTGTAGGAGCCGTTCGACGCGGACGGGAAACGCGACGCCGCAACGTTTTCGAGCGCCGCCTGCACCACCGGCACGCCGGCGAAGCCCGCGGAGACGATCGTCAAATCGCTCGGCGCGCCCGCTTCGTCGACATCGAAGGACAGCGTGACCTGATAGCCGGTCTCCGAGGTCGGCGTGCCGTCGGGCAGCCGCGGACCGGGGCCGGACACGGGCGCGACTTCGACGAGACCGTCCGCGTCGGGACGCAGCGGCGCGCCGCCCGCCGAAGCGACCTGGCTTTGCGACGAAGACGCAGCCTCGTTCGGCGTCGACGCGAGCTCGCCGCGCACCGCGTCGAGATCCGCAGCCGGACCGAGATTGGCCGCCCGCCGCAGGTCCGCAATGTTGACGTCCTCGCCGACGATCAGCGCCGCCGCGCGGCGACCGCCGGCGGCGCTCGCGGACTGGACGACCCATTCGCCTTCGGGATCGCGGCTACACAGCGCAGCCCCGCCGTCGGCGCGCACCCAGGCGCCGAGGCCGTCGCCGGCCTCCATCGCGCGCCTGATCACAGGCTCGGTCTCGATCACGACGCCGATCACGTCGCATGCGTCGTCGGCCGGCAGCACCGCGCGGATGACGTCCGTAACCTGATTGGCCGAGAGCAACGTCAGCGCGTCGGCGTCGTCACCAATTGCGACGAAGCCGGCGCTGATGGTCGAGGTGCACCCGAGGCCGTTCAAGATCTCGAGGTGATCGCCGAACGTGTCGCCGACGCGCTCGCGGATGGCGGCGGTGCTTTCGGTCGCCGCGACGCGCGCCCGCAGACTGGGCTGTCCGTCGGAGCTGGCCGCCAGCGTGAACTCGCTACACGGATAATCCGCCTGCAGTTCGGAGGCGAGCTGGCCGGCGCGCGCCCAGGGGCTCGGCGCCGGAGGCTCGACGGGCGCGGCTTCGGCGAGGTCGATCTCGTCGGAGGCCTCGTCCGCGCTTTCAGGGTCCAAAGCCTCAAGGTCCGGAGTCCCCAGGTCAGGGGTCTCCAGATCCGGGGTTCCGAGCGCTCCCGCAGCGGACTCCACCGGCGCATAGGGTTCCGGCACGTCGACGGCTTCGCGTCCGGCGTCCGCGAGCAAGGTCTGTCCCTCGTCCCCCTCTTCGCCGGACGCACTGTCAGGTGCGGGCTGCACGGGGTCCGGCGCCTCGTCAGGTGCGCCTGGGTTCGTCGCAAGCGACGAAGACGCGCGCGAAGGATCGTCCAGTCCGGCGTCGAGCGCGGAGGGTCGATCGAAATCGCTTTGAGTGCGCGGACCAATGAGCTCGCGCTCTGCGAGCTGCGGACTGGCCGCCACCTCCTCGACCGGCAGATCACGGTCGATCGCCGCGGTGGCGCTCTCCGCCCCGCCGAATCCGGATGTGTAGAGATAAGCAAACCCGGCGATCACAGCGCCGAGAAAGCCCAGGTTCAGCACGATCGCGAGGACGTAGCGTTGACCGTCGCTCAGCCCGCCCAGCAGGCCGCCCGGCTCATCGTCGTCGTCGTACCAGTCGCGCCCTTCGTCACCTTCCACCGCCAGCGCCCTTTAATCGGTCTTGTCCAGCGCCCCCAACGCGATTTCCGGCAACCTATACGATGATTAATCAAATGATAACAGCTTTAGGCGCGTGACCCGGACGTACAATCGCGCAGTCCCTTAAACGCCGCCGCCTTCGAAGTGAGCGGTCTCGGCCAGCAGCCAGTCACGAAAGGCGCGCGCGCCCGCGCTCAGTACCCGACCTTTCTGCCAGACGACGTCGTAGCCGCGGCGCAGAGTGACCAGCCCTCCGGTCATGAGGATAGCGATCCGGCCCTCGTCGATCTCCCGTTGCGCGAAGGACCGGCGCACAAGGCCTACACCGCGGCCCGCCACCACCGCGTCGACCACTTGACCAGGCGAGCGATAGCGGTCCCCGCGGGCCGCGTCGGTCCGCTCGATCCCTTGCTCGCGCAGCCATTCAGGCCAATCGGGCTGATCGGGATCGCCAACGGAGCTACCGTCATGCACGAGCGGCAGCTCGGCGAGCGCCGCCGCATCGCCCAAGCCGGATTCGGCCAGCAAGCGCGGCGCAACGCCGGGCGAGACGGTCTCGGAGAACAGCCGCCGACTCTCCCACCCCGGATAGGCGCCTTCGCCGTAGCGGATCTCGAGATCGATCTGGCCGCGTTCCAGCGCCGCCGCCGCGCCGCCTTCGGCGATGACGTTGACGGTGAATTCGGACTGCTCGCGCTCGAACTCGCCGGCATGAGGGGCCAGCCAGCGCGCGCCGAACGCGCCGGGCGCGCCGACCCGAACGCTGGACACGTCGCCCGCGCCGGCGAGCGCCTCGCCGGCCGCGCGCAGCCGCTCGAAGGCGTCCGAAACCAGCGGCAGCACGGCCGCGGCGTCGGCGGTCAAGGCGACCCCGCGCTGCTGCCGGCGGAAGAGCGCCACGCCCAGAAGCTCTTCAAGCTGGCGGATCTGCTGGCTGACGGCGCCAGGCGTCACGCCCAGCTCGGCCGCGGCGCGGGCGAGATTCTCATGCCGAGCAGCCGCTTCGAAGGCTCGCAGAGCGTTGAGCGGCGGCAAACGGCGATGCGGTTCGGAGGACAATTCAGACATTAGTTTTTCTGAATCCTTGTTTCAGACCATTTCGCATTGACGCGACGTGTCTGCTCACCATTTTGGCGGTATCATTCTGCGGACTTGGGGCGGCTTGCGACCTCCCGCAAGCCTGATCATAAAGTTTAGGAAAGCTAAGCACAAACGGCGATGCAGCAATTCCCCGCCTCATTTCCCTTGAAGGGCCGGCGCGTCGTGGTGATCGGCGGCGGAGAAGCCGCGCGGCTGAAGGTCCGGCTGTTCGCAGCCTCGCCCGCGGATATCGAGACCTATGCGTCTGAATTCAACGACGACTTCGCCGCCGAGTTTTCCGATCGCGCCAAGCTGATCGCCCGCTCGGTCGAGCCCGCGGACTTCAAAGGCGCCGCGCTGGCCGTAGTCGCGCTCGATAACGACGCCGAAGCGCGCGCTGCAGCCGATCTCGCCCGCGCCGCCGGCGTTCCGGTCAACGTCGTCGACCGGCCGGATCTGTCGGACTGGCAAACTCCGTCGATCGTCAACCGCGGCGAGGTGGTGATCGCCATCGCCACGGGCGGCGCCGCACCCGTCATCGCCCGCGACCTTCGCGCGAAGATCGAACGCGTCGTTCCGCGCGGTATCGGCGTGCTCGCGAGCGCCGCGCGCGCGCTGCGTCATCGCGTCCGCGAGGCGCTGCCCCACGCCGACGCCCGGCGCACCTTCTGGGAGCGCGCCCTGCGCGGCCCCGCCGCGGCGCGCGCGGACGCCAACGACGTCGAAGGCGCCCACGCCGCACTTGAATCAGATCTTGAAAACCGAGACGAACCCGCCGGCGTCGTCTTCATCGTCGGCGCCGGTCCCGGCGACCCCGATCTTCTCACGTTG